>KE353966.1 GCA_000415505.1 Streptomyces afghaniensis 772 | reverse complement strand
GGGGAGGGGGATGGTGAGTTTGAGGAGGAAGCGGTCCAGCTGGGCTTCGGGGAGGGGATAGGTGCCCTCGTACTCCACCGGGTTCTGGGTCGCGGCGACCAGGAACGGGTCGGGGAGGGGGCGCGGGGTGCCGTCGACGGTGACCTGGCGTTCCTCCATGGCTTCCAGGAGGGACGACTGGGTCTTGGGAGGCGTGCGGTTGATCTCGTCGGCGAGGAGCAGGTTCGTGAAGACCGGGCCGGGCTGGAAGGAGAACTCGGCGCTGCGGGTGTCGTAGACCAGGGAGCCGGTGACGTCGCTGGGCATGAGGTCGGGGGTGAACTGGACGCGCTTGGTGTCGAGTTCGAGGGCGGAGGCGAGGGCGCGGACCAGGAGGGTCTTGGCGACGCCGGGGACGCCTTCGAGGAGGACGTGGCCGCGGCAGAGCAGGGCGACGACGAGGCCGGTCACGGCGGGGTCCTGGCCGACCACGGCCTTGGCGATCTCGGCGCGCAGGGCCTCCAGGGCGGCTCGGGCGGCGCCCGGGTCCCCGGTCTGCCCGGCGTTGTCAGTGGTCGGGTCCATCATGGACGGCGTACCTCTCTTTCGAGGGCGTCGAGTTGGTCGGCGAGTGCGATGAGTGCTGCGTCGTCGCTGGGCGGTGGCCCGAAGAGCAGGGTGCGCAGGTCCTGTCCGTGGCCGTGGAGGTGGTCGGACAGGGCGGGGAGCAGGGCCTCGGGCGTGTGTGCCTGGGTGACGGGGACGCCGGTGAGGGGGGCGAGGCGGGTGCGGGTGGTGGAGCGAAGAGCGTTGGCCGCGCGGTCGCGGGCGTCGGTCTTGCGGTAGAGGCGGGCTCGGCCTTCGGCGGTTTCGGAGGCGCGGATGGCCACGGGGAGTTTTTCGGGCACGAGGGGGCCGAGTCGGCGTGCCCGCCAGAGGGCGGCCAGGGCTGCGGCGATGAAGAGTTGCAGGGTGCCCCAGAGCCAGCCCGAGGGGAGCAGGTCGAAGAAGCTGCGTTCGTCGTCGGTGCCGGTGGCCGACGTGTCGGAGAGCGAGGGGAGGTACCAGACCAGATGAGGGCGGGAGCCGAGGAGTTGGAGGGCGAGCGAGGCGTTGCCCTGCTTGTCGAGGCGGTCGTTGAGGAGGATGTCGGGCGCGCCGAGGACGACGGTGTCGCCGTCCCCGGTCGCGTCCGGGATGCGCAGCAGGGTGGCCAGGCGCTCGCTGGGGTAGCACTTGTCGGCGTCGAGGTGGGTGGTGGTGTAGCGGACGCCGCCCGTGTCGGCGGTGCCCGCGCGCCGGGCGGCGGGCAGGCCGCAGTCGGGGGAGAGCGTCGAGTCGAGGCTGGTGGCGGGGTCGGCGGTGACGCCGGGGGCGAGTCGTTCGACGGAGGCGCTGCCGGAGGCGACCAGGACGGTGCGGCCGCGGGAGTCGGCGAAGGCGTTGTGCAGGCGGGACTGCTGACTTCGGGTCAGCATGTCGGGGACGGCGACCAGGAGGGTCGTGTCCGGGCCGGCTGCGGAGGCTGCCTCGTCGAGGGTGGTGACCACGCGTGTGTCCACGCCCCGGTCGGCGAGGAGTTCGGCGACGGCGCGGCTGCCGTTGGGGTCGGCGGAGCGCGGGTCGAGTGCGCCGTGCCGGGCGTCGGAGCGGAGCAGGGCGATGGTGATGGCCCCCACGAGGAGCAGCACGAGGGCGAGCGCGATGCCGCGCGCGCGGGTCCATACCTGGCGGGCGGTGGGCGAGGCCGAGGTGGACGGGAGCGTGGCCTCGGTGGTCATTCGGCGGCTCCCTGGCGGGTGTGGGGGGCCGTGCTGTGGGCGCTGCTCGTGGCGAGCTGGGGCTTGGTGCGTTCCAGGTCGCTGTCGAGCTCGGCGATGCGGTGGTACGACTGCTCGGTCGCCGACCGGCCGCCGTACGTCACGTCGTCGAAGTCGCGGGCGGCGGCGCGCAGTCGGTCGGTGTGGTCGGGCAGGGCCCGGCCCGCTTCGGCGGCGGCCTCGTCGGCGGTGCGGCCGGGTCGGACGTCGAGCAGGGCGCGTTCCTCCAGGGCGCGGACGAGGGCCCGCATGCGTTCCTGGACGGCCTGGTTCCAGTGGCCTTGGGCGGCGTGTGCCTCGGCGGCTGCGCGGTGGTCGGCGGCGCTGCGGGGGCGGTCGTCGAACAGGGTGGCGGACGAGGTGGGTTGGCGGCGCGGGGTGCCCAGGCGCCACCACAGGGCGGCCAGGACCGCTACGACGGCCAGGATGATGACGGCCAAGCCGAGTGCTCCGCCGGGCGTGGCGGTCGAGGCGGCGTTGAGGAGTTTGTCGAGCCAGTCCCAGAAGGCGTCGAGGGCGCGCTGGAACAGGCTGGGGTCGTCCTCGTGGTACATCCGCTTCGACAGCTCGCGCCGGGCCGCCTCGCGCGCGGGGTCACGCGGGGTGGTGAGGGGCGGTTCGTCGGCGGAGCGTGCCGACGACAGTACGGAGGTGTCGCCGGCGCGCAGCAGCGTGCGTAGGGCGGCGCGTGGCAGCGCCGATGTGAGGACTTCCCCCGCCCAGCTCACCGCATCAGCTCCCCGGGATGGCGCCGGGGGCGGTGGAGCCGTAGCCCTGGACACCGGCGGCGCGGGCCAGTTCGAGGTCGAGGGCCTCGCGGCGGATGCGCTGGTCGATGTAGAGGAGCACGGTGACGCCGGCGGTGATCGGGAACGTGATCATGGAGCCGATCACCGCGCCGATGCCGCTGACGATGAGGAAGGTCCAGCCGAGGCTGGAGCCGCCGCTGTTGAGCCAGCCGGTGACGCCGTCGCCGCTGAGGGCCGCGGCGAGGAAGGTGAACGGGATGACGATGATCGAGGCGACGACGTTCGCGATGATCGTGGCGAGCAGCTGGATGCCGAAGATCCGCCACCAGGTGCCGCGGACCAGCTTCGTGGAGCGGCTCATCGCCTTCTTGATGCCCTGCTTCTCCAGCATCAGGGCGGGCGAGGCCAGGGAGAAGCGGATCATCAGCCAGAGGGCGACGATGCCGGCGCCGATGACGCCCAGGACGGTCAGGGCGACGCCCGGCCCGGTGCTGCCGGCGGCGGCGATGAGGATGCCGGGCAGGGTGCCCACGGTGACGATGCCCGCGGTGATGAGCAGCAACAGGCAGATGAGGCCGAAGAGTTTGACGACCTGGGGGCGGGCGTCCCGCCAGGCCTCGCCGATGGTCACCGACTTGCCGAGCACGGCGCGGCTGGTGACGGTGGTGAGGAGTGCGGTCGCGATGACGGTGCCGACCAGGGAGATGACGAAGACGACGGTGGAGTTGAGCATGGCGTCGCCCATGGCGCGGCTCAGTTCGCTGAGGGTGGCGCTCGGGTCGTTGAGGGCCTCGGTGCTGGAGTCGTTCAGGACGAGGCCCTGGAACAGCACGACGATGACCTCGGTGATGACCGCGACGGTCAGGGAGATGCCGAGGACCGTGCGCCAGTAGGTGCGCATGGTGGAGACCGCGCCGTCGAGGATCTCGCCCACGCCGAGCGGGCGGAGCGGGATCACGCCGGGCTTGGCCGCGGCGGGGGGCCGCCCCAGGCGTTGCCCCAGCCGCCGTAGCCTCCGGGGCCGCCGGGGCCTGGGTATCCGCCGGGGGCTCCCGGGCCGCCGGGACCGTAGCCTCCGGGGCCGCCAGGGCCGTAACCGCCGGGGGGCTGGG
>KE353965.1 GCA_000415505.1 Streptomyces afghaniensis 772 | reverse complement strand
GCCTGCCGGTGCAGCACGAGGTCGGGGAAGCGGTTGAGGTGCCCGAGCACCACGCGATGCGGCGGCACTCCCAACTCCCCGCACAGCAGATCCAGTACGTCCAGGGCACCGGTGCCCAGCTCCAGATGCACGGCGATGGTCACGCCCGTGGCGTGATGCGCCTCGGCCGCCGCCGTCATGGTCCAGCGGGCGTGCGCGTCCAGGGCGTGGAAACCGCCCGCGACCTTGACGAGCCCCGCCCGCACGCCCGACGTGCCGATGCCCTCGGTGAGTTCGGAGACGAAGACGTCGGCGAGCCGGCCGCGCAGCCCCTTCAGCGTGCCCTCGTCGTAGTGGACGGCCTGGTGCAGCCCGGTCGCCGCCACCACGTGCACCCCGGTCTCCCGGGACAGCGGCGGCAGATCGGCGGCCCGCCGCCCGAGCCCGTACGGCGTCCACTGCACCACGGCACCACCGCCCTGCTCCCGGAACGCGACCAGCTCCGCCCGCGCCGCCACCACGCTGCGCAGCTCCTGGCCGGGCAGCCGGGGACTGCCGAAGAACAGGTGGTCGTGGGCGTCGCACACGCCCAGGTCCGCGGGCGGCACGTCCCCCAGGACCGTGCGGACCGCGCTCACCACCGGCGCCCCCGGGGCAGGTTGTCCCGGCCCGGTGCCGACAGGTGCAGCACCTCGAACACGTCGCCATCGGCGTTGGGCGTGTCGTGCTCCCAGAGGGAGAAGTGCACCAGTTCCCAGCGGCTCGTGTCGACGGCGGCCGCGGCGAGCAGGGCCCCGTCCTCCGCAGCCAGCCGCCGCGCCTCCCGCACCGCGTCCTCCACCGCCTCGGCCAACGGTCCCGAGGCGGGGACGGATTGGCGCCGCCGTACCGCGAACCGCGGGTGCGCACCGCCCCCTTCCTCGTACGCGAGCCCCGTCCACTGCCGTACGGACGGCCGCCCGAAGTCGTCACTGAGCCCCTGGAACCCGCCGCCCCAGAGGAAGGCGTTCATGCCGTCGACGGTGTTCCACAGATAGAAGGGCGCGTACTGGGTTGACCGGCGA
>KE353964.1 GCA_000415505.1 Streptomyces afghaniensis 772 | reverse complement strand
GAACCTGCGGGCAGGGTCACACGGGCGCCCAGCCGCCGGGCCACCGCGGCGGCCTCGGCGCCGAGGAACCCGGCGCCCAGCTGCGGCAACTGGAGCAGACCGGCCATGTGACCCGCGTCCCCGACCCGGACGACCGGCGCGCCCAGCGCCTCCAGCTCACGGAAACGGGCCTTGACGCGGTCCATCGCATACAGGAGGTCCGCCGCCGTGGCATGGAGATGGCGCTGTCGGCCTGGTCACCCGGGGAACTGCGGCAGCTCGCCCTGTTCCTCCACCGGCTCCTCGACGACTTCGTCGCGCACACCGAGAGCCCCGTCGGCGGACGTCCGCCGACGGGGCTCTCGCGGGAGGGGGAGAAGTACTCCCGGTGGCGCCCTCCACACCGGGGGTGGGCACTCCTTCCGCCCGGCGGATACCGCTACAGCAGGTCGCGCGGTACCCGCTCGTTCCAGGTACGGGAGAACACCCGGCGGTCGGCCTCGTACGCGTCGAGGGTCGCGTCCACGAAGAAGTCCGTGTCGTCACACGTCAGCTGGGTGTGCGTCACCACCCGCACGTCCCAGTCGTCCCGCTGGAACCGCATGGTCCAGGTGGACTCGCCGCTGACCGAGGTGAAGTCGTCGGCGACCGCCGTGTAGCGCTCGTGGGCGCGGCGCCCCGCCTCCAGATTGATGTCCTCGAAGCGGACCGTGCCCCGGTCCTTCACGATGTCCAGCTCGGAGTGGTAGCCGATCAGGTCCCGCTTGA
>KE353963.1 GCA_000415505.1 Streptomyces afghaniensis 772 | reverse complement strand
CGCCGGCACCCTCCGACGTGGCCGAGATCGACCCCACCGCCGCCCGCCGCATCACCGTCGCCGCCCGCCCCCAGAGCTCCAGCAGCCCCCTGATGGGCCCCGGCGCCGACCGGTCCGCCGCGGACGCCCTGCACTCCTGGGCCGTCGCCAACGGCACCGACGAGGACGCCGCCGACGAGGAGACCGTCGCCCGCAAGAAGCTGCGCAAGGCGGCCGCCAAGTACGCCCGGCAGCAGCAGGCCCTGCGCGGGTTCGAGGTGCGCAAGTCCCTGGAGCCGGCCTTCACCCAGCTCGCCCT
>KE353962.1 GCA_000415505.1 Streptomyces afghaniensis 772 | reverse complement strand
ACGACGCTCGACGAACTCGACGCGGCCTTCGGCCCTGCTCGCCTTCCACCACCCGCCGGTGGCGCTGCACACCCGCTGCCCGACTCTACCCGTTGCGGGAGTCCGGCAGGCTGGCCGGACTGCTGGCCCGCGGCCCGAGATCGCCGGTCTGGTCACCGGCCACGCGCACACGCCCGCCGCGACCTCGTTCGCGGGGCGGCCGCTCGTCGTCGGCCCCGGCGTGACGTGGACACTGCGGCTGCCCTGGGAGGGCGAGCAGATCGCCGACCGGGACGCGCCGCCCGGGATCGCCTTCCACGTCCTGGACGACACGGGGCGGCTCACGAGCCACTTCCGGGTGGTGACGTGACGGCGTGCTCACGTGACGACGGCCGGTACGACCGTCAGCTGCTGGTACCCGCCGCTGCGGTGCCGCACCGTCAGTTTCACCTCGGCGCCGGGGCGGGCGCGGGCGACGGCCCGGACCAGGTCGGCGGCCGTGTCGATGCGGGTCGTGCCGAAGACGAGGAGCAGGTCGCCGCGCACCAGGCCCGCCTCCTGAGCCGGCCCGGGGACGTGGAGCCCGACGACCAGGGCACCCGGCTTCCCGGCGTCCATGACCTCGACGCCGAGGGTCACGGCGGCGGGCGCGGACGCGGCGGCGGACGGCGTGGGGCCGGTCGGCGACGGCGTGTGCCGCCCGCGCGGATCGATGCCCGCGCCCTTGCCGATCACCGTGGCGCCCATCGCCCCAAGGCCGATTCCGGACAGGACCAGGACCGCACCGGCCAACCCGGCGAACAGCACGTTGAGCAGCCGCCGCCCACGGCGCCGGGCAGCGTGCAGACGGGGGCGTGACGGGCGCGACCCCGCCGCCGTCGCCGCCCCCTCGGGCTCCTGCCCCGGCATCGGCTTGGGTCGCAGCGCGGTCTGTTCCATGGCTCGCCTCCGGATGGTGCCGATCGCCTCCGGGGGGTCCCGGAACGATCACGGCAGATGCTCTACCCGGCACATCGGCGGCCGACGAGCCACGAACGAGTGAGACTGACCGGGGCCGAGGCGGCCGGGGGCCTGCCCGAACACGGGCGCGGCCCGTACCGCACCCGGTCGCCGGGAGCGGTACGAGCCGTGGGAACAGGCGGGTAGGTCAGCCCGTGTGGCCCTCCCCGTGGCCGCCGTGGTCGAACACTTCCCCATGACACGGAGCATCTGGTTCCCGGGCACCCGGAAGA
>KE353961.1 GCA_000415505.1 Streptomyces afghaniensis 772 | reverse complement strand
CGATGCCGACGGAGCGGCCGAGTCGCGGTGACTGAACGCGTAGAAGGCGCGCCGCTGCGGACGTGGCGGCTCATGGTGGTGAAGCCGACGGCGAAGACGGCGAGCGTGAGACCGGCCAGGAGATAGCCGACGGGGGCGCCGACGCCGCCCAGCAGGATCGCGAGGGGGGCGACGCCGGCCATGACGGTGAGCGGGGCGGCGGCGGAGACGACGAAGAAGGCGATGTCGGCGGTGCCGAGGGAGCCGGAGCGCAGGGTCGCCGTGGCGGGCGGGGTGCGCTCCCCTGAGGTGGTGACGGACATGGGCAAGCCCTTCGAGCGGCGGACGGGGAGGGAATCCGGGCGTGGAGGGAATCCGGGCATGCGGGATCGCCGCGGGTTAATCTAAAGGCTTTCGGTTTTGGCAATGTAGCCTCTACCCCGGCATCCGGGAAGACCTCAGGGGGACCACCGACCATGGGACGGCCG
>KE353960.1 GCA_000415505.1 Streptomyces afghaniensis 772 | reverse complement strand
GCCTGCTGCACCCTGCTGGCGACGGCGACCGCCCTCCTCGGCTGCGAACGCGGTTCGTCGGACGGCGCGGACGAGACCGCGACGGGCCCGAGCGGCTGCCCCGACGTCCAGGCCGGGGCGCGGGCCGCCGTCACCCGGGCGGAGCGGACCGACATCCCCTGGGGCGGACCCACCAGCGGCCCGGAGGCGGTGTCGGGCAGGACCATCGTCTACGTCGCCCAGACCATGACCAACCCCGGCGTCGCGGGCGCCGCGAGAGGAGTGCGGGAAGCCGCGCGGGTCATCGGGTGGAACGTCCGCGTGATCGACGGCCAAGGCACCCCCGCGGCATCCAGGCGGCCATGAGCGAGGCCGTGGCCCTCAGGCCGTCGGGCATCGTCATCGGCGGCTTCGACCCCGACTCGACGGCACAGCAGGCCGCCCGGGCCAACGCGCAGCGCATCCCGCTCATCGGCTGGCACGCGGTCCCCGAGCCCGGCCCCAGCCGGCAGCCCGACCTCTTCACCAACGTCACCACCCGCGTCCAGGACGTGGCCCGCGTCAGCGCGCAGTGGATCATCTCCGACTCGGACGGCCGCGCCGGGGTCGTGCTCATCACCGACGCGTCGATCCCCTTCGCCAGGAACAAGTCCGACCTGATCAGGGAGGAACTCGCCAGGTGCCGGGGGGTGCGGCTGCTGTCCGTCGAGAACATCCCGATCCCGGACGCGAGCAGCCGCACCCCGCGGGAGATCTCCTCGCTGCTCTCCCGGTTCCAGGACCGGTGGACCCACTCCGTCGCCATCAACGACCTGTACTTCGCCGACGCCGCCCCCGCCTTCCGCGCGGCCGGCGAGAAGGGCTCGGGGCCGCCGTACAACATCGGCGCGGGCGACGGCGATCCGTCCGCCTTCCAGCGCATCAACAGCAGGCAGTACCAGGCCGCCACCGTGCCCGAACCGCTGTCCCTCCAGGGCTGGCAGATCGTCGACGAGTTCAACCGCGCCTTCTCCGGCCGCCCGGCCAGCGGGTACACGGCCCCCGTCCACATCGCCACGGCCGGCAACAGTGACGGCGCCACGACCTGGGACCCGTCGGGCTACCGGGAGGCGTACCGGAAGATCTGGGGGAAGTGACGTCCGGTCAGGGTGCCGATCTCTTCACGGAACATGCACGGGATCTCGGACTCCCTTTAAGTTTCAAGAGCTAATCTCGCCGTCAGTCGAGTGGCCGCCGGGGGCCGATCCGAGCGGGGCCCGTTCCGCGGCGGCACTCGCACCCCCACCAGGCACAGGAGACTGGGTGTGTACGACGGCGACGTAGTGGTGATCGGCGGCGGCTACGGCGGCGTCCGGCTGGCGAAGCGGCTGGATACGACGGCCCGGGTCACGCTGGTGGACCGCAAGGAGGTCTTCTTCCATCGCGTCGCCTCCCTGCGCGCGGGTGTGCGCCCCGAGTGGACGCACACGCCCTTCATCCCGTACGACCGGCTGCTGCACCACGGACGCGTCGTCGCGGGCAAGGCCGTCCGTATCGACACCGCCGAGCGGCAGGTCGTCCTCGCCACGGGCGAGCGGCTGCCCTACGACGTGGTCGTGATCGCCACCGGCGCCGACTACCCCGAGCCGGCCCGCTTCCTGGGCACCACGGTCGAGGAAGCGGCCAAGTCGTTCGCCGAACACCAGCACAACGTCGCCACGGCCGAGCACGTCCTCGTCGTGGGCGGCGGCCCCGGCGGCGTCGAACTCAGCGCCGAGATCCGCCTCGCCCGGCCGGACGCCCGCGTCACGCTCGCCCACTCCGGACCGGCCCTGCTCGACTCCACGGGCAGCGCGCGGCCGGGCCGCAAGGCCCTCGCGTGGCTGGAGGCCCATGACATCGAGGTACGGCTCGATTCGTTCATGTCCCCCGGGAAGACTTC
>KE353959.1 GCA_000415505.1 Streptomyces afghaniensis 772 | reverse complement strand
CCGGGAGCTGGTCTCGCTCCGGGTCGAGCCAGATCAACGGCTGCGCGGTCTGCATCGACATGCACACCAAGGAGGCCGCGGCGGCGGGTGAGACCTCCGTGCGCATCAACCTGGTCGCCGCATGGCGGGAGGCCACGGTCTACACCGACGCCGAGCGGGCCGCGCTCGAGCTGGCCGAGCAGGCGACCCGGATCGCGGACGGCGCCGGCGGGGTGCCGGACGAGGTGTGGGAACGGGCCGCCAAGCACTACGACGAGGAGCAGCTCGTCGCGCTGGTGACCCTGATCGCCTTCATGAACACGGCGAACCGGCTGAACGTCGTCCTCCAGCAGCCGGCGGGCGACTACCAGCCCGGTCAGTTCAAGTAGCGGCGCCACCTCGGGCCCTGGGGACTGTTCCTCAGGGCCCGAGCTGTGCCCGCAGCCACTCCTCCACCTCGCCCACGTGCGCGGCCGCCGCCGTGCGGGCCGCCTCCGGGTCGTGGGCGGCCAGGGCGCGGTGGATCGCGGCGTGTTCGCGGCGGGTGCGGGCGAAGGCGCCCTCCTCCTGGTAGCCGCGCCAGACACGGGCGCGGAACGTCCGCGACGACAGCCCCTCCAGGATCGCGGCCATGGTCTCGTTGCCCGCGGCCAGCGCGATCTCGCGGTGGAAGGCCAGGTCGTGGGCGAGGATCTCCTCCGGATCGTCCGTGGCGTTCATCGCCGCCAGGTGCTTCTCGACCTCGGCCAGCTGGTCCGCGGTGATCCGGGCGGCGGCCAGTGCCGTCGCCGTCGACTCCAGGATCCGCCGGATCTCCAGCAGCTCCACCAGACGCGGGCCGCGCGACAGGTCCGCCACGACCCCGAAGGTCTCCAGCAGGTCGCCGGCCTCCAACTGCGTGACGTAGATGCCCGATCCGTGCCGCGCCTCCAGCACGCCCAGCACCGTGAGCGCGCGGATCGCCTCCCGCATCGAGCTGCGGGACATGCCGAGCTGGGCGGCCAGATCACGTTCGGTCGGCAGCCGCTGGCCCGGCTCCAGCCGGCCCTCACCGATCATCGCCTTGATCC
>KE353958.1 GCA_000415505.1 Streptomyces afghaniensis 772 | reverse complement strand
AGCCGCTGCCGGAGAATCCGGCCATGACGATGATGTCGTCCTCGCCGGGGAGATGACCCACGAGCGGGTTCCCGGACTCCGTGTAGCCCTCCATGTAGACCGACAGCCTGATGGGGTCGGGGTTCAGGTCGGGCATCAGCTCGGCGATGAGCTCGCGGAAGGTGGCGAGTTCCTCCGGGCGGACCGTGCGGTCGACCCGTTCGGGGTCGGGTACCGGCAGATAACGGGCGAAGGAGAGGCCCAGCTTGACGGAGAGGCCGTCGGGCGACGGGAGCCCGAAGCAGTCGTGGGGTGTGGCGCGCACGAAGGGGGGAGCCCCGCCCGCGAACCAGTCATGGCGGGTGGGCAGGTGCCAGGAGCAGACCACCCGGCGGACGTCCACGGACCGTGGGAGGTCCGGGAGCAGGGTGTTGATCCAGGGGCCCACGGTCACCACGGCGGTGTCGACGTGGTCCGTTCCCTGGTCGGTGACGACGTGCACCCCGCCGCCCGCCGCGGGGACGATCTCCCGCACCGGGGTGTAGCGGTGCAGCCGGGCGCCAAGTTGCTCGGCTCGGGTGGCCGCCGCCTGGACCGACGCCTCGGGCCTGATGACGGCGCCCTCGCGGTCGAGGACGGCGGTGTGTCCGTCCGGGAGGCGGTGCTGCGGGTAGCGGCGGGCGAGTTCCTCCCGGTCCAGTACCTCGTGATCCAGACGATGGGTGGAGCTGGAGGAGAGGAGCTGGCGCATGGCCGGTGATGCGGTCTCTCCCATTACGAGGCAGCCGCTGCGGCGTCGCAGCGACCGTCCTGTCTCCGCCTGGAGCTGCTCCCACATCCGGTCGGCGAGCCGCAGCAGCGGAATGTACCCGGGTTCGCTGAGGTGGGCGGCGCGGAAGATGCGGCTCTCGCCCCCGGCCGCGCCCCGGTCGTGACCCGGCGCGTACCGGTCGTAGCCGATGACCTCGGCCCCGCGGGCGGCCAGTCGCCACATGACCTGGCTGCCCATGGTGCCGGCGCCGATGACGGCGACGCGCTTCGGGATGCGCATGAGGTCGCTCCTTTCGATGATGTGGTCTGGGTGGTAGTCGGGCCCCAGCACGGGGCGGACACGGTGCGGACACTGTGCGGACCGAGGCTGCGACGAAGGTCATGCCGACCGGTTCCATCGCTGTGCCGGCCGAGGGACACAGCCAGCCGTGAGGATGTCGGCGACGCAGAACGGTCCTCGCCACGCGGAAGGGCCGGTG
>KE353957.1 GCA_000415505.1 Streptomyces afghaniensis 772 | reverse complement strand
CGTCCAGTTCGTCGGCCAGGGCGTCCGCCCGGCGGAGAGGAGGGCGGGGAGGCGCAGTGCGGAGAGGTAGGCGTTGCCCAGTTCCATCAGCGGGGGGCCGAGGTGCACGTCCCTGCCGTCCACGCGGACGTAGTCCATGAGGGCGAGCGTGGCCGTGATGCGGTCGACCGTGGAGCGGGCGAGGCCGGTGGCTCGTTCGAGGGCGCTGAGGCTCAGGGTGCCGTTCGACTCCGTCAGCTCCCGAAGGACCGCGATGCCGCGGATCAGCGGCGTGACCGCCTCGGTGGGCACCCCGGTCCACTCGCGCATGATCCTCGGCCTCGGCGCGGGGGCGGCCGTGGCGGCCGTCCTCTTCCTCGTCA
>KE353956.1 GCA_000415505.1 Streptomyces afghaniensis 772 | reverse complement strand
TATGCGAACGGCACGCGCTCCGGGTACCGGCTGACCGCGCCCGACTGGCGTACCGGGCCGCTCGCCACGAAGGCGGTGGCCCTGCCGCACATCAACACGCCCGGCGGTCAACTCGCCGAGCGGGCCCGCCTGTACGTCGTGACGGTGCCGCTGGTCCCGGGGCGCCCGGTCGCCTCGGTCCGGCTGCCGCGCGCGGCCGGGCTGCACGTCTTCGCGGTGTCGGTACGGACCGCGACGCGGGGCTGGACGGGCAGCTGGACGACGTCGGCCGGGGGCTACGGCGCGGTGGGGCCCTGGACGGACCGGACGCTGCGGCTGGTCGTGCACACGTCGGCGGGCGGGCCCCGGGTGCGGGTGCGGTTCGACAACACTTTCGCGGCGGCGCCGGTCCGCATCGGCAGCGCGACGGTCGCGTGCGGGCGTCGGGCGCGGCGCACGGCGGGACGCCGGTGCCGC
>KE353955.1 GCA_000415505.1 Streptomyces afghaniensis 772 | reverse complement strand
CGTTGAGTGCCTCGTCGGTACGTCCGGCGATGGGCGCGCCGATGGGAATGTCCTGCCCGCGCCGAGCCGGGTCGAGCAGTCCGGCGAGGGCGGCCTGCACGAGCATGAACAGGCTCGCGCCGGACTCCCGGGCGAGCGCCTGAAGCCTTCCGAGCAGTTCGGCGTCGATGTTCCAGTACGCGAATCCGCCCCGATGGCCGGCCACGGCGGGCCTCGGCCGGTCAGTGATCAGGCTGAGCTCGGCGGGCAGCCCGTCGAGCTCGGTACGCCAGTGGGCGAGCTGGCGGGCGGCCCGGCTGGCGGGGTCGTGTTCGTCCCCGAGCAACTCCTGCTGCCACAGCATGTAGTCGGCGTACTGAACGGGCAGCGGCTGCCAGTCCGGTGCCGAGCCGTGGACGCGGCTGCGGTAGGCGGTGGACAGGTCGTGGGCGAAGGGCGCGAAGGACCAGCCGTCGGCCGCGATGTGGTGCACGACCAGAAGCAGCACGTGCTCGGCCCCTACGGCGAACAGCACTGCGCGTACCGGGAGTTCGGCAGCCAGGTCGAAGGGCCGCGCGACGGCGGACGCCAGCAGGTTCGTCAACTGCTCCTCGGATGCCACCACCCGGTCGAGTTCGGGCTTGGCCTCGGCACAGGACAGCACCTTCTGTACGGGTTCACCGTCGTGCTCCTCGAAGACGGTACGCAGACTTTCGTGCCGGTGCACGACATCGGTGAGAGCCTGCCGCAGTGCATCGGCATCGAGGTCGCCGTTGAGGCGGACGGCGAGGGGCATGTGGTAGGTGGGGCTGCCGCCCTCCATCTTGTCGAGGAACCACAGACGCTGTTGGGCATGCGACAGCGGAGTGCGCTCGGGCCGAGGGAGGCGGGCCATGAGGGGCGGACGACGGTCGCCGCTGTCCTGCATGTGTTCGGCCAGCAGGGCCACCGTGGGGGCTTCGAAGATCGTGCGCAGGGGCAGTTCGGCGCCCAGAGCGGTACGGATGCGGCTGGCCAGGCGCGTGGCAAGCAGGGAGTGCCCGCCCAGGGCGAAGAAGTTGTCGTCGATACCGATGGCGGTGTCGATCCCGAGAACCTGGCCGAAGAGCGTGCACAGAAGTTCTTCACGCGGGTCACGTGGCGGGCGGGTCGTGGTGGGAGTGAGGTCCGGGGCGGGGAGGGCCTTGCGGTCGAGTTTGCCGTTCGGGGTGAGGGGAAGCGCCTCCAGCTCGACATAGGCGGAGGGGACCATGTGGTCGGGCAGGTGCTCTCGCAGGGTGGCGAGGTCCGGCGTGCTGCCGGCTTCGGCGACGTAGTAGGCGATGAGGCGGTCGTCGCGGATCAGGACGGCGGCTTGGGTGATACCGGGCAGGTCGGCGAGATGGGTCTGGATCTCACCGAGCTCAACCCGCTGACCACGGATCTTGACCTGGTCGTCGGCACGACCCAGATACCGCAGCTGACCATCGGCAGTCCAAGTGGCGATATCGCCGGTGCGATACATACGCGCACCCGAAACACCGTGCGGGTCGGGCAGGAAAGCCTCGGCCGTCAGGTCGGGACGCTGAACATAACCGCGAGCCAGCTGCACACCGGCGAGATAGAGATCACCGGGAGTACCCGTGGGACAGGCCGAAGACCCTCA
>KE353954.1 GCA_000415505.1 Streptomyces afghaniensis 772 | reverse complement strand
TGTGCGCGTAGGAGTCTTGAGAAGGGCTGTCCCTAGTACGAGAGGACCGGACGGACGAACCTCTGGTGTGCCAGTTGTTCTGCCAAGGGCATGGCTGGTTCGGCTACGTTCGGGAGGGATAACCGCTGAAAGCATCTAAACGGGGAGCCTGCTTCGAGATGAGGACTCCCACCTCCTAGAGAGGGTAACGGCTCCCAGTAGACGACTGGGTTGATAGGCCGGATATCGGAAGCACGGTAACGTGTGGAGTTGGACCGGTACTAATAGGCCGAGGGCTTGTCCTCAGTTGCTC
>KE353953.1 GCA_000415505.1 Streptomyces afghaniensis 772 | reverse complement strand
GCCGCGCTCGCCGCGCTGGGCGGCGGCATGCTCGGCATGGGCCTGCGCGCCTTCGACCCCGCCGCCTAGACCCCGTGCGCGGTCTGCTGTGGTTCGCGGCGGTCGTGGTGCTGGGCGCCGACAGCACCCTCGGCGCCCTCGCCGCCGCGGCCCTCCTGGTCGGCCTGGACGCGGGCACGCGCGGCGGTGTGGCGGCGGCCCTGATCGGCGTCCTGGCGGTCCTCGTGGGCCGCTTCCCCGGCGGCCCGTACGAGGCCCTGCGGACAGCGGCGCAACGCCTGCGCCTGCGCCGTGCACCGGCCCTCACGCCGACGGGAACCCGGGCCCG
>KE353952.1 GCA_000415505.1 Streptomyces afghaniensis 772 | reverse complement strand
AGGAACGCCTGGGCCTGGCCCTCGGTGTTCGTCTCGCACGACATCCAGACCGTCCGGCGGATGAGCGACCGCGTGATCACCATGTACCTGGGCCGGATCGTCGAGAGTCCCCGGCCGCGCTGGTCACCGACCGGGCCCGGCACCCGTACACCCGCGCCCTGTTCTCCGCCACGCCCGGCCTGCTCGACCCGATCGACCCGATCCCGCTGGCCGGCCCGGTCCCGTCGGCGACGCGCCCGCCGAGCGGCTGCCCGTTCCGCACGCGCTGCTGGAAGGCGG
>KE353951.1 GCA_000415505.1 Streptomyces afghaniensis 772 | reverse complement strand
GTACCAGCCGTGCCCGGAGTACGCGGCGTACTCGGCGTGCTGAGACCCGGGGGCCGTGCGATCCATGCGCCCCGGACCCGGTGCCCGGCGGCGGCCACGCGTCCTGTGCGGAACGTTCATGCGGCGGCGGTGGCGGATTCAGTGGTGCGGTCACCCTGCCATCGTGCCAGGCCCGCCTGTGCCCCGCGTCACCGGACGATCCCTCCCCGCTCACCGGACGGCCGCCCGGCGGTACGCCCAGGTCGCCACGGCCAGCGAGACGACGCCCACGAACCCGCACACGGCGAGGTCACCGAGCACGAAGGCCCAGTCGGGGTTTGGCCCGAACGTGCGCGCGAAGGCCTCCACCCCGTACGTCGACGGCAGCAGATCCCGCGCGAACCGCACGACCTCCGGCATCCGGTCCGCCGGCAGCACGCCCAGCAGCAGCGCCGCCGACATGCCCAGCTGCCCGAGCAGCGTGGCCAGCTC
>KE353950.1 GCA_000415505.1 Streptomyces afghaniensis 772 | reverse complement strand
CCACCCCCTCGCACCCACCAACCACCCCCGCCCCACCCCCACCCGGCGGTACCCTGACCAGGCACATCCGCACCACCCCGAACACCAACGCCCCACCCCGCCCCATCCCCGAAGGGACCCCGCATGGCCCTCGAAGCCGGCCTCCTCGAAATCCTCGCCTGCCCGGCCTGCCACGCCCCCCTCAAGGAGCAGGACACCGAACTGCTCTGCACCGACCAGAGCTGCGGCCTGGCCTACCCCGTCCGCGACGGCATCCCCGTCCTCCTGGTCGACGAGGCCCGCCGCCCCGCGTAGGCCCCCGGGCAGACACCCGCGTGAACCCGGTGCACATACACCCGGGCACAACGGGCACCGACGTAGGACATCCCAAAAACGGACCCGGACCGGACTCCGGCGATCGGAGGCTGCCGCCCATGCTCGACGAATCGCTGCTCGACTCCCCGGAGGGCCTCTCCGAGGCCGACCACCGCGGGCTGCTCCGCGGCGCCGCGGAAGCCGGCGCCCGCGTCCGCACCGCCGCCCGCCACTCCGCCGAGGCCGGCATCAACGACCTCAAGCCCGACGGCCGCCCTCGCGCCGTCCT
>KE353949.1 GCA_000415505.1 Streptomyces afghaniensis 772 | reverse complement strand
TGCCCGCCCTGCTGGCCGAGGCACGCCGGCTGTCGGACAACCTGCGGCCGGGCGCCGTGGAGGCGTGGGCGGCCGTCGCCGAGGCCGCGCACGGCGTGGAGCTGGACCCGCGCGACCGCGCCGAGATCGCCGACCACGAGGCGATGGGCCTCGGCCCGGAGGGCGCCGCGCTCTTCGAACGGGCCGCGCAGCTGTACGCGGCGGCGGGCGACCCCGGTGAGGCCCTGGCCGCACGCGCGCGTGCGGCGTACGTACGTGCCCTCGCGGGCGACGTGGACGCGGCGCTCGCGGCCGTGTCCGGGCCCTACGACGAGATCCTCGCGCTGTACGCCGCCGGCGACACCGGGATACGGCAGACGGCGTCCGTCCTGATGGCACGGGCCCGGATCCTGCTGCGCCGGGCGCACCAGGCCGGGGAAGTTCTCGCAGAAGGTGACGCCGAGCGCGACGGCCCGGAGGCGGTTCTCGGCGAGGCCGAAGCCGCTGTCCGGGAAGTCGTCGCGCTCGTCGAAGGGCGGACCGGTCAGGACGTGCGGCTGGCCGCGCGGGGCGCCGAGGCGCAGGCGATGCTCGCCGAGCTTGCGGGGCTGGGCGGGGACCTGGAGACGGCCGCGGGGCTGTTCGCGCGCGGCGCGGCGGCGTTCG
>KE353948.1 GCA_000415505.1 Streptomyces afghaniensis 772 | reverse complement strand
CCACCGCCACCGAACGACCGTCGACCGATCCGACGAACCCTGACCGAAGCAACCCGCCGCATACTCCCGACCTCGCCACCGCCCTCAGCAACCTCGCCAACCGCCAGAGCGAGACCGGAGACCGCCAAGCCGCCCTCACCACCGCCACCGAAGCCGTCCACCACTACCGAACCCTCACCCAAGCCAACCCCGCCGCACACCTCCCCAACCTCGCCACCGCCCTCAACAACCTCGCCGTCCAGCAAAGCGAGACCGGGACCGCCAAGCCGCCCTCACCACCGTCACCCAAGCCGTCACGATCCGAC
>KE353947.1 GCA_000415505.1 Streptomyces afghaniensis 772 | reverse complement strand
CCGCCTCCCGGAAGGGTTCCGGATCGACGGCTGGGAGGTGGGCGCGGTCATCGGCTCCGGCGGCTGGGGGACCGTGTACGAGGCCCGTACCGTCGCCGACGGCACGCCCGCGGCCGTGAAGGTGCTCCCGACCGGCGCCCTGGGGCCCGGGCAGCGCGCCGCGCTCGGTGAACTCGTCGAGCGGGAGGTCCGGTTCAGCGCCGAGGCCGACCACCCCCACCTCGTGCGCACCCACGCCGTGTGCACCGTCGAGGCACCGGAACTGCCCACCCTGGACGGTGCGTTCGCACTGGTCATGGACCGGGCCGAGGCCAGCCTGAAGGACGTCCTGGACGCCGCCGCCACCGGCCGGCCGATCGACGGCGCCGACCGTGTCCTGCGCGGAGTCGCCGCCGGACTCGCCCATATGCACGACGCCGGCTGGGTGCACGGCGACCTCAAGCCGGCCAACGTCCTGCTGGGCCCGGCCGGACAGGTATGGCTGGCGGACTTCGGGCTGGCCGCCGAACTCGACGGCACCCACGCCCATCTGCCGCCGCTCGGCACCCTCGACCACCTGCCGCCCGAGTGGTGGTCCCAGCGCACCGGCACCCAGGGCGCCGTCGTCCGGCCCACCGCCGACATCTGGGCCTTCGGCGTCCTCGCCCACCAGGTGCTCACCGGCGGGCTCC
>KE353946.1 GCA_000415505.1 Streptomyces afghaniensis 772 | reverse complement strand
GTGTGCGCGGCGGTCAGCAGTGCCGCGGGTTCGGTCAGTGAGGCCGCACCGCCGGTGTGCAGGACCAGGCCGTGCGCGGCGACCGCGCGGAGCAGCTCAGCCGTCGAACCCCGGGCCCCGGCGGCGGCCCGCTCCCAGTCCTCGGCCGAACCGTCCTGCTTGGGCACCGAGTTCACCAGCCGGGCCAGACCGTCGGCCAGGCTCTCCTCCGCGAGCGCGTACCGCTCGAGCCCGACCAGGACGCGGACCGGACGCTCCTCGTCCTCCTCCGTGCCCTCCTCCTCGGCCCGGGCCGGCGCGCCACCGGTCTCCTCCAGCGCGTCCTGGAAGACCAGCGCCTCGCCCTCCGCGATCGCGTCCTGCACGGCACTGTCCGGGTCCGCACGCCCCG
>KE353945.1 GCA_000415505.1 Streptomyces afghaniensis 772 | reverse complement strand
GGTGCCCGGCTACGAGTTGATCTGCGTCGTGACCAGGTTGGAGAAGGTGGTCAGCCGGGTGTAGACACCCGGGTAACCGGCCTGGGCGCAGCCCTCGCCCCAGGAAGTGATGCCTGCCAGGACGCCCCCGATGAGCAGGGGGCCGCCGCTGTCGCCCTGGCAGGTGTCCACGCCGCCGGAGGTCTTCCCGGCGCACACCATGTCGCTCTGCACGAAGTCGGAGCCGTAGGAGCTCGCGCAGCTGGAGTCGGACACGGTCGGTACGGTCGCGGTGCGCAGCTGGTTGGAGGAACTGCCGCCCGAGGAGGTGGTGCCCCAGCCGAGGATGCGGGCCGTGGTGCCGGCCGCGTACACCGAGGTCTGCGAGGAGGAGACGTACTTCGCCGTGGTGTACGGCATCGACGTCGA
>KE353944.1 GCA_000415505.1 Streptomyces afghaniensis 772 | reverse complement strand
GCGCCGAGGCGGCCACGGTCTTGTTGTTGTCGCCGCCGCCGTCGTCACCGCCTCCGCCGCCGGCGAGCAGCGCGCCGGCGCCGACGCCGAGGACGGCGATGCCGATGCCGACGGCCGCGATGACCGGCACGCGCGAGCCGGTACGGCCCCCGCGGCCGGACCGGCCGTCGGGACCGGCCGCCGCCGGGCGGGGCGTAGGAGGGCTGGGGGTGGGACTGTGGCTGCTCGAAGCGGGGCAGCTGCTGGGTGGCCGAGGCCGGGCTCTCGGCGCCGGGCTCGCTGCGGAAGAGGTTCTCGAACCCGGCGGGCGGCTGCTGGCCTCCGCCGGGCACCGGTGCGATGTACTGCGTCGCCTCGGCGTCCGGGTTCGAGGCGGGCGGCAACGGCCCGGTCCCCAGGAACCGCGTCGCCTCGGAGTCCTGCTCGGCGGGCATCTCGGGCGGCAGCGCACCCGGGCCCACCGGGGGTATGTACTGCGTCGCCCCCTCGTCGGCGGGGGTGGCCGCGACCGGCGGCAGATACTGCGTCGCCCCCTCGTCGGCGGCCGGGGGCAGGGGTGCACGTCCGGCAGCGGGACCGTGTCCGCCGGAGGCCGGCTCCTGCGGGCCACCTGCGGCGGCTGACCCGTACGCGTCGGTCTGCTGGGGCAGCTGCCCACCGGCAGTCCCCGTCGCGTACCCGTCGGACTGCTGCGGCTGCTGCCCACCGGCAGGCCCGTACGCACCGGAGGCCGGAGGCAGGGCGCCCCCGGCGGGAGACCCGTAGGCGTCGGTCTGCTGGGGCTGCTGCCCCCGGCGGGGCCGGTCCCGTAGGCGTCGGGGTGGCGGGGCTGCTGACCCCCAGCCGACCCGGTCCCGTACGCGTCGGACTGCTGCGGCTGCTGACCCCCTGCAGGCCCTGCCCCGTAGCCGCCGGGCCCCTGCGGGCCCGCCGCCCCGGCAGGGGAGTTGTACGCGTCAGTGCCCTGCGGGTGTGAACCACCCGCGCCGGCGGGTCCGTACGTGCCGGAGGGCGCGCCTCCGGCAGGTGGCCCGTACGCGTCGGGCTGCTGCGGCGGCTGTCCGCCCGGGCCTCCGGAGGCAGCGGGGCTCCGCCCGCGGGGCGCCGTAGGAGCCTGCGGTACGGGTTCGGGGGCTGGGTGCCCTCGAGGGGGCAGCG
>KE353943.1 GCA_000415505.1 Streptomyces afghaniensis 772 | reverse complement strand
CCCGTCGTGCTCCGGCTTGCCCGCCAGCCGCCACGCGCACTGCGCGGCGATCGGGCAGCGGTGGCACGACTCGCTCTTCGCCGTGCACACCAGCGCGCCCAGCTCCATCGAGGCGGCGGCCCAGCGGGCGGCCGTCGGTTCGTCCTCGGGCAGCAGCGCGCGGGCCAGCTTGCGTTCGGCGGCGGTGGTGGCGTTCGGCGGGTACTGCACGCCGGTGACCGCGCGGGCGAAGACCCGGCGCACGTTGGTGTCCAGCACCGGGTGGCGCTGCCCGTAGGCGAAGGAGGCGACGGCGGCGGCCGTGTACTCGCCGATGCCGGGCAGCGCCAGCAGCCGGGCGTGGTCGGCCGGTACGTCACCGCCGTGCCGTTCCGTTATCGCGACGGCGGCGCCGTGCAGCCTGAGGGCGCGGCGCGGGTAGCCGAGCCGGCCCCAGGCGCGGACCGCCTCACCCGGCGCCTCCTTGGCCAGGTCGGCGGGGCGCGGCCAGCGGGCCAGCCACTGCTCGTAGACGGGCAGGACGCGGTTCACCGGCGTCTGCTGGAGCATGAACTCACTGACCATCACCCCCCACGCCCCGGCCTCGGGGCGCCGCCACGGCAGGTCACGGGCGTTCTCGTCGAACCAGTCGATGACGGGGGCGTGCAGGTGCTCGCCGGAGGGCGGGCCGGAGGCGGGGCCGGCGGGGCTGGTGTGCGGGGGCTTCGTGGGAGCAGTCATGGCCATTCGATCCTGCCACGCGGAGACGGCGATCCGGGCACACCACCACCCAGGAGGGACAGGCGTACCTGACGATCGGCAGCAGTGCCGCCCTGCCGCCCGCCTATAGCGTCGGGCGAATGGAACGTCCTCGTCCCACCCGGCTAGGCGGCCACGCCCTGCTCTGGGCGGCCCTCGCCCTGCCCGCACTCACGGCGGACCGGCTCGGGCTGAACGAGCCGCGTCCGGCCTGGCAGCAGGCGGCCGGTGTGGCGGTGCTGGCGGTCGCGGTGGCCCTGTCCCGGCGGCTGCCGCTCGCCGCTTTCGGGCTGACCGCAGCCCTGGGCCTCGCCGCCGCGCCGGCCCTGTTCACCGTCTCCTACGGCCCCGCCCTCGGCGTGTTCGCGCTGCTGCTCGGTCTGCGGGCGGGCCGGGCGCGCCGCGCGGTGCTGTGCTTCGCGGCCGTCGGCTGCGCCGGCACCGCCCGGATCGTGGTCGTCGGCGTCGACCCGGCCCCGGAGTGGCTCGTCATGACGGGCACGCTGCTCTTCGGCTGCGTCTTCCCCTGGCTCGGCGGTCGCTACTGGCGGCAGAGCCGCGAGCTGGCCGAGGCGGGCTGGCTGCGCGCCGCCCGGCTGGAGGACGAGGCCCGCTTCGCAGAGGAACGCGCCCGGCTGCGCGAACGGGCCCGGATCGCCCAGGACATGCACGACTCCCTCGGCCACGAGCTGAGCCTCATCGCCCTGCGCGCGAGCGCCCTCCAGGTCGCCCCCGGCCTCGCCGGTGAGCACCGGTCCGCGGCGGCCGACCTGCGCGCGGCCGCCGCCGACGCGACGGACCGGCTGCACCGCATCATCGGCGTCCTGCGCGAGGACGACGAGCCCGTGCCGCTCGCCCCGGCGGGCGAGACGCTGGAGCAACTCGTCGCCCGCGCCGCGGAATCGGGTCTGCCGGTGCGCTGGGAGCCCGCCGGGCAGGGCGGCCC
>KE353942.1 GCA_000415505.1 Streptomyces afghaniensis 772 | reverse complement strand
TGCGCCAGGTCCCGGACCAGATCGCGCAGTGGGTCGAGCAGGACTGGTCCTCGCTGGGCGCCGACGGCTTCGGCCTCTCGGACACCCGTGAGGCGGCCCGCCGCCACTTCGGCGTCGACGCCGAGTCGATCGTCATCGCGGCCCTGGCACAGCTCGCGGGGCGCGGCGAGGTCAAGGCGACGGCCGTGAAGGAAGCGCGCGCGAAGTACGGCCTGTAAGGGCTTGTGTGCAGGAGGCTCCCGCTGCGGCGGGGGCCTCCTCCTGCATGATGTGGTCCATGCGCGCTGCCCGGCTCATCAAGATGGTGCTGCTGCTCCAGTCCCGGCCCTCCATGACGGCCGCCGAGCTCGCCCGTGAGCTGGAGGTGTCGGAGCGGACGGTCACCCGGGACGCCCAGGCGCTGTCGGAGGCGGGTGTGCCGGTGTACGCGGACCGGGGCCGGGTCGGTGGGTACCGGCTGGTCGGCGGGTACCGTACGCGGCTGACCGGGCTGCACCGCAGCGAGGCCGAGGCGCTGTTCCTGTCCGGGGTGCCGGGGGCGCTGCGCGAGATGGGGTTGGAGGACGCCGCCTCTGCGGCCCGGCTGAAGGTCTCGGCCGCCCTGCTGCCCTCCCTGCGGGACGCGTCGAGGACGGCGGCGCAGCGGTTCCATCTGGACGCGCCGAACTGGTTCAGGGAGCCGGAGACGCCCGTGCTGCTGCCGGCGGTCGCCGACGCGGTGTGGGACGACCGGCGGATCACCGCGCGCTACCGGCGCGGGGAGGCCGAGGTCGTCCGGGAGCTGGAGCCGTACGGGCTCGTGCTGAAGGCGGGCGTCTGGTACCTGTGCGCACGGGTGGCCGGGGGCGGCTCCTTCCGGGTGTACCGGATCGACCGGTTCACTGCGGTGGACCCGGGCGAGGAGCGCTTCGAGCGGGAGCCGGAGTTCGATCTGCCGGCCTTCTGGGAGGAGCGGGCGGAGCAGTTCGCGCGGTCCATCCTGCGGGCGCGGATCGTGGTGCGGCTGTCCCCGGACGGTGTACGCAGACTGCCGCACGCCCTCGACTCGCTGTCCGCCCGTGAGGCCCTGGCGGACGCGGACGCCCCGGACGACGACGGCTGGGTGACGGTGGCCCTTCCGGTGGAGTCCGAGGAGGTCGCCCACACCCAGCTGACCGCGCTGGGCCCGGAGGTGGAGGTACTGGCACCCGAGAGCCTGCGCGAGCGGTTCGCAGGGGACGCGCTGCGGCTGGCCGGGCTGTACCACCCCCGGGACGGCGTATAACGATCCCGCGCACTCCGGGTGCGCCCCTGTGCCCCAGGGCCGATGCTGGACCCGTGATGGACGAGACGGAGTTCTGGGAGCTGGTGGACGACACCCGGGAGGCCGCCGAGGGCGACCCGGAGGAGCAGGCCGACCTGCTCGTGGAGCGGCTCACGCAGAAGGACCCGGACTCGGTCCTGGACTTCGCCCGGCACTTCGAGTCCCGCTACAACCGCGCCTACCGCTGGGACCTGTGGGGCGCCGCCTGGGTGCTGCTCGACGGGGCGAGCGACGACGCCTTCGACTTCTTCCGGTGCTGGCTGATCGGCCAGGGCCGCCATGTCTTCGAGGGCGCCGTGCACGACCCGGACTCGCTCGCCGATCTGCTGGGCGACTTCGACGAGGAGATCGACGGCGACGGCGAGGAGCTCGGCTACGCGGCGGACGAGGCCTACGAGCAGCTCACCGGTACGGTCGCCCCCGACCTGGCGATCCCGCCCGCGCCCCCGGAACCGGAGGGCACCCCGCTGGACTTCGAGAACGAGGACCTGCTCGCCGAGCGCTATCCCCGGCTGTGGGAGCGCTTCAGGGGCTGAATCAGGCGATGGGGCGGCGGCTCGTGTCGGAGGGGAGCGCGTGCGTCTG
>KE353941.1 GCA_000415505.1 Streptomyces afghaniensis 772 | reverse complement strand
GCCTCGTCCTCGACCTCGTGACGCGATCACTCCAACAATTACTAGGACGTCCTAGTATCTCTTCTGTCAGCAGTACCCCGCCCCTCGTCCGGAAGGCCCCCCCCGACCTCGAGCGATCTGCACCGGCCCGTCGCGCCCTGTCCGCCTGGTCACGGCTTCGGCTCTGTTCGACGGGCACGACGCGTCGATCAACATCATGCGGCGCATCTTCCAGTCCCAGGGCGCCGAGGTGATCCACCTGGGACACAACCGGTCGGTGCGGGAGGTCGTGGACGCCGCTCTGGAGGAGGACGCCCACGGAGTCGCCGTCTCGTCCTACCAGGGCGGGCACGTGGAGTGCTTCGAGTACCTGGTCGAGTCGCTGCGCGAGCGGGGAGCCGACCACATCCGTGTGGTGGGCGGCGGAGGCGGCGTCATCGTCCCCGAGGAGATAGCCCGGCTGCGCGGCAGCGGGGTGACCATCTTCTCGCCCGAGGA
>KE353940.1 GCA_000415505.1 Streptomyces afghaniensis 772 | reverse complement strand
CGGACGGCGTCGTCGCCACTGCATGTCGTCGACGACCAGGGCAAGCGGCGACCGGGCGGCGAGCCGCAGCGTGAGCCGGTGCAGCTCGCGGACCAGGGCGTCCGCCTCGGCCTCCGCCGGTCTCCCGGCCGGTTCCAGCAGGCCCCGCACCCGCTCGGCCGTCCGGTCCCCGGGCGGGTCCTCCTCCAGCAGCGCCTCGAAGAGCTGGAGGCAGATCCCGTAGGGGACGGCGCTCTCCTCGGTGCTGCCGCGCGCGGTCAGGACGAGCAGCCCGGCGCCGCGCGCGCTCTCCCGTATCCCGCCGAGCACGGCGGACCGGCCCGATCCGGGGTTCCCCTCGACGAGCAGGGCCCGTCCGCGCCCTGCCGCCACGTCCGACAGAGCGTCGCGGACCCGCTCCGCTTCTCGTTCTCTCTCCACAAGGTCGGTCCAACC
>KE353939.1 GCA_000415505.1 Streptomyces afghaniensis 772 | reverse complement strand
CCGCGCAGCTCGGACGCCCCCTGGCACCACGCCCGCCCGGCCTTCGAGGAACCGGCTCCCGAACCGTCCCCCGAGGCCGGCGCGCTGCCGACCCCCGAGCCGTCGGATGGCCCGAAGGCCCCGAACACCACCTCGGAGTCACCGGACACCCCCGAACCCTCAGAACCGGCGAACAACCCGCAGCCCACCGACAACCCCGAAGACCCCACAGGAGGCCCGCGGTGAACGACGTGCTCGACGTCACCCTGCGTCTCCTGATCGTCTTCGTCGTCTTCCTCACCTTCCCCCTGATCATCGGCCAGACCGAACACAAGGTGATGGCCCACATGCAGGGCCGCCTCGGCCCCATGTACGCCGGCGGCT
>KE353938.1 GCA_000415505.1 Streptomyces afghaniensis 772 | reverse complement strand
GGGACTGGGTGCGGTAGGGTCCAGCCCGCCAGGGAGTCGTCGACGAGCAGGGCGGGGTGGGGATGTCGCCGAGCGGGACGAGCCGGCGCTGCTGGATGTCGGCACCTCGTCTCCCCTCGCCGGGACCGCGGGCACCCGGGGCCTGCCGGGTGTGTCGTCCAGCAGTCTCACACCGGGGCGCACGGCGTGCCCGGCGACAGGGGCGGACGGACGACAGCCCCTTCGCGGACGGACCGGCCTACTGGGGCTGGAGTCTCACCAGGACCTCTCCGGACGCCGAGCGGACCTCGTAACGGGCGGTCTCGTCGGGATGCTTGG
>KE353937.1 GCA_000415505.1 Streptomyces afghaniensis 772 | reverse complement strand
CGGTCCTGGAGGGCGGGGAGGCCGGCGGCAAGCTGCGGGGGCCGGGGGTCCCTGCCGTTGGGCCGTACCAGGGTGTGATGGGTGGCGACGACCCGTTCGTCGTTCGGGTCACCGGACACAAGGGCGCCGTGGTGGCCGTTGCCGCTCAGGAAGCCGTCCTCCCAGCGAGCGGCCGGGTGCGGCTCCCACGTGCCGTGGACGGGTGCGGAGTCGGTCATGGCCGGAGCACCGCCGCCCCGTAGCGGCCGAGGGTGACCCGGTCGGTGACGGCCGCCCCCGTCAGCAGGTCGTGGTGGGTGCCGGGGACCTCGACGGTC
>KE353936.1 GCA_000415505.1 Streptomyces afghaniensis 772 | reverse complement strand
GCGGGCGGCCGTACGGTCCTGGTGCTGGCCGCGACCGACGGCATCGCACCCGAACTCGTCCTGGACGCGGACACGGTCTCGTCTGTCGCGACACCGTCCGGGGAGGCCACGCCGGTCGCCGGCCGGATCGTGGTCAGCGGAGTGCGGCCCGGCACCGACGCCCTGGTCGAGGTGGACGCCGCCGACGGTTCACGCGTCGGGCTGCTGGTCCTGGATCCGGCGACGGCCCGCACCGTCTACCGGGGTGACGCGTGGGGAGCCGAGCGGCTGGTGCTGTCCGGGGACGCTGTCGTCTTCGACGGTGACGAAGTACGGCTGCACAGTCCGGCCGCCGAGCCGTCGTTCGCGGTGCTGCCCGCGCCGGATTCCGCCCAGGTGGTGGTGGCGGGGACACGGGTGCGGGAGGAGGCGGACGGCGTGTTCACCCGCTACACGATCGAGGCCGCGCCCCTCCCGGACAGTGCGGTGCCCGTCACCCTGGTCAGGCCCGCAGGCCCTGCGCCCGAGCCGGTGACCGGCGTGCAGGGCCGGGCGAGCGTCCCGGCGGACAAGTACGTGGAGACGGTGGCCGCCGAGTACCGCGTCGACGTACCGGAGGACCTGCTGCGGACGCCCGCCGGTGTCCTGCTGCGGCTGCGCTGGACGGGTGACCTGGCCCGGGCGTACGTGGGGGACGTCCTGGTCGCCGACCAGTTCTACTCGGGCCGGGTCTGGGACATCGGCCTGGACCGGCTGCCGGTCGTGGCACTGAGGACGGAGGGCCTGCGACTGAAGGTGCTGCCGTTGGCGGCGGATGCCCGGGTCCATGTGCCCGGACAGGTGGGCGAAGCGTGGCGTGCGGCGGGTGTGCAGCACGCCGAGTGGGTGGTCTCGCGCTCGTGGACGGTGCGGGCCGGCTGAGAAACCCCGCGGGCCCCGCCCGGCCTATGCTGTGCTCCTGCCGGGCGGGGTCAGGACCGCCGTAACCGACGTCGAGGAAACACCCGTCATGACACCGAGCGCCACCGACAGCCCTGTGCCCAGGGGCCGCAGCAGGCGCAACTTCGCGGGGGCGCGGCCGGTGATGGCCGACGTGGCCCGGCTGGCCGGCGTCTCCAAGCAGACCGTCTCCCGGGTGCTCAACGACCATCCGGCCGTCCGTGCGGAGACGCGCGAGGCGGTCCTGGACGCCATGCGCACGCTCGGCTACCGGCCCAGCCGCAGCGCGCGGTCGCTGGCCAGCGGCCGGACCCGGATGCTCGGGGTCATCTCCTTCGACGCCGCCAGGTACGGGCCCGCCTCCATCCTGACCGCCATCAACACCGCAGCTCAGGAGGCCGGTTACCTGGTGAGCTCGATCGCGCTCGACACGGCCGATCACGACACCGTCGTCGAGGCCGTGAACCGGCTGTCGGCCGAGGGCGCGGACGGCGTGATCGCCATCGCCCCGCAGCAGTGGGTGGGCCTGGCCCTGGCGGAGACCGACCTCGGAACTCCCCTGGTGGTGCTGGAGAGCGCCCTCGACGACAGCACGCCCCCGGTCACCGGCGACTCCCGCACCGGTGCCCGCAAGGCCACCGAGCACCTGCTCGGCCTCGGGCACGCCACCGTCTGGCACATCGCGGGCCCGGCCGGCTGGACCTCCGCCGACCACCGGCTGGCGAGCTGGCAGGCGTCGCTCCAGGCGGCCGGTGCCGATGTCCCGGCCCCCCTCGTCGGGGACTGGAGCGCCGGCTCCGGTTACGACCTGGGCCGTCGGCTGGCCCGGCGTACCGAGGTGACGGCGGTGTTCGCCTCGAACGACCAGATGGCCCTGGGTCTGCTGCACGCCCTGCATGAGTCCGGGCGCTCCGTCCCGGGGGACGTCAGCGTCGTCGGCTACGACGACATCCCCGAGGCCGCCCATCTCCTGCCGCCGCTGACCACCGTCCGCACGGACTTCGCCGAGATCGGCACCCGTTCCCTGCGGCTCCTCCTGGACCGCATCGACGGTCCCGGGGAACGGCCTCGCGTCGACACGCTCGTCCCCGTGGATCTCGTGGTGCGGGCCAGCACCGGCCCGCCGCCGGTGGGCTGACGGCGTTCGTCAGTCGCTCCCCTCGGCGGAGGCCCGCTGCCAGGCCGTCTCCCGCAGCAGACGCAGGCCGTTCAGACCGACCAGGACCGTGGAGCCCTCGTGACCCGCGACGCCCAGCGGCAGCGGCAGGTTCCCGGCCAGGTCCCAGACGACCAGGCCGGCGATGAACACCCCGGCGATGACGAGGTTCTGCACGACCAGCCTGCGCGCGCGGCGCGAGAGGGCGACGGTTGCGGGGACCGCCGCGAGTTCGTCGCGCACGATCACGGCGTCGGCGGTCTCCAGGGCGAGGTCGGAGCCCGCCCGGCCCATGGCGATGCCGGTGTGGGCGGCGGCCAGGGCGGGTGCGTCGTTGACACCGTCCCCGACGACCAGCACCTTGCGGCCCGCGCGCTCCATCTCCTGAACCGCCGTCAGCTTGTCCTGCGGCAGCAGCCCGGCACGCACGTCGTCGATGCCGGCCTCGGCGGCGAGGTGTGCGGCGGCCCGGGGGTTGTCGCCGGTGAGGAGCGTCGGGGCGGTGCCGGTGAGGGTGGTGAGCGCGGCGACGGTGGCGGCGGCGTCCGGGCGCAGCCGGTCGGCGATGCCGAGCAGTCCGGCGGGGGCGCCGTCGACGAGGACCAGGACGGCGGTACGGCCGGACTCCTCCAGCTCCCCGGCGACGGCGGCGACCGTGCTGCCCGTGCCGTCCAGGAGACGGGCCGGGGCGCCGACGGCGACCGCACGGCCGCTCA
>KE353935.1 GCA_000415505.1 Streptomyces afghaniensis 772 | reverse complement strand
CTCGACGGACAACGTGCTCCGGTTGCGGAGCGGGCAGGCCGGTGATCAGTTCGCCGAGGCCGGCGACCGTGCGGTGCTCGAAGACGTCCCGCACGGCCACGTCGAACCCGGCCGCGCGCAGCGCGCCGACCAGGGCGACGGCACGGATGGAGTCTCCGCCCAGTTCGAAGAATCCGTCTTCGGCACCGACGCGCTCGACGCCGAGTACCTCTTGCCAGACCTGCGCCACCCGCTCCTCCGTGGGTGTGCGGGGAGCGACGAAGGTGTGACCGGTCTCGAGGGAGGCATCGGGCTCGGGCAGGGCACGGCGGTCGAGTTTGCCGTTGACGGTGAGCGGGATCCGCTCCAGTTCGACGAAGGCCGCCGGGACCATGTACTCCGGCAATGCAC
>KE353934.1 GCA_000415505.1 Streptomyces afghaniensis 772 | reverse complement strand
CGCATGAACCGTACCGCGGCGCCGTCCCGCCGGGGCCGGGCGCTGCGCGCCATGCTCGCCGAGGCCCGCAGGGGCTGCTGTCCCGCCGCAACGGGCCCGGAGTCGTGGTCTCCTCCGTGGTCGTCCTGGCGGGCTACGTCGCCATGTTCGTCCTCGCCGCCCGCGTCGCCGGAGCCGCCGCCTCCGTGGCCGTACTGGTGCCGCTCGCGGTCCTCGCGCTGCTGGCCATGGGCCTGCCGTTGAACGTCGGCGGCTGGGGCCCGAGGGAGGGGGTCACCGCCTGGGCGTTCGGCGCCGCGGGCCTGGGCGCCGGCCGGGGACTCGCCGTCGCGGTGGTCTACGGGGTGCTCAGCCTCGTGGCGAGCCTGCCCGGCCTGATCGTGCTCGTCGTCCGCTGGTACGCGGGCCTGCG
>KE353933.1 GCA_000415505.1 Streptomyces afghaniensis 772 | reverse complement strand
GGGTTTGAGCCTCGCCGAGCTCGGCATGGACGCGCCCAAGTCGACGCCGAAGCCGGCGGCGGCGGGAGGTGAGTCGGCGGACGGCGACGCGTCGGCGGAGGCGGGGGAGACGGGCGGCCAGGGCGAAGGAGCCCGGGCTGAGGAAGCATCAGGATCCCCTTCGCCCAGCGTGTCTGAGTCCCCGTCGGCTTCCAAGTCCCCGAAGGCCGACAAGTCCGAGGACGCGAAGGACGACGA
>KE353932.1 GCA_000415505.1 Streptomyces afghaniensis 772 | reverse complement strand
CCACACGCGTCGTCCGTGGGTCCCTCGGTCAGCAACGACGCGAGCACCAGCGCTCGTCCCACTGCGGATCGACCGACACGATGCACTGGCCCGGATCGTGCGGGGAGTTCCAGGGGGCGTGTGCCGGTATCGCGCGCCGTGGTTGGTTGGGAAAGGAGTACGCGAGCCAGACCCGCAAGGCGTCCAGGCGGGCCCGAGCGTCCTGGGGCAGCTCCTCCCGCGCGGCATCGAGGT
>KE353931.1 GCA_000415505.1 Streptomyces afghaniensis 772 | reverse complement strand
GCTTCGGGGTGTGTACCAGGGTACGAGGCGCAGCAGGAGGTCGAGGTTTGGCGGGCTGCGCACCGCCAAACCACCGTCCCGCCGGACGAGACCGCCCCGCCCCAGGCTTCCCCGCCGCCCGCCGCGGCCTCCGGACGTTTGAGCGTGGGCGAGGCGGCCGTCATCGTCGCCGCGATCACCGCGGTGAGGGTGCTCACCGTCCTCGATCGTCCGATCCCCGCCGTCCTGACCGCGATCGCCTCGCCCCTTATCTACGGGTCACAGCATCTTTGCGCAGCTCAGGCCGGTGATCGTGGATGCAGGCACGTTAGGCAAGTGGTGCAGGAAGTGTTTCGGTCGAAACACTTCCTGCACGCGCCGCTCCCGGGCACGCCTGCGTGGAGGCCTGGCCTGGGAAGCCGGCAGTATGGGACGCGAAATGGGTGGGCGTCGCCGCGTACCTGGCTAGATTCCGCCGAGCGCGACGAGATTTCCGCAGAAGCCGATGACCACCCCGGCGAACAACGCAGCAGGACCCCAGTAGCTGACCGTTGCCGACTGCAATCCGCCTTCCAAGTACTCGCTGACCTCCATGAGCTGCGTCTCCACGGACCGCCGGGAGACATCGAGATCACCTTGCAGACGGGCCTCCAGACGAGCCGTCACTTCCCCGTCACGACGGTTAAGTTCCTCCGGGAGGACGCTGCGCTTCCACTCCTCCAGGTCCTTGACGCGCCGTTCAAGCGTCTTCGGGTCACTCGTGGCGGCGGCGTCGTACGCCTTGACCGCGGCAGTCGCTCCTGGGGGGTATACGTGGCGAGGGCGCCTGATGTAGTCGCGCAAGTTCTGGCGCGCATTAAGGATGTCCGCGACCGTCTTGATGATGCCGCCAACTTCAAGCACCGCCGAGATCACGTAGAGGGTAGCTGCCGCAGACATGCCCGGAGGGTACGCCGCACGACAGTTGTGGAAGCCCTGTAGCAGCGTGCGAGAGGGGAGTTCAGCCGTCCGGGGGATCCGGTTCTGGCAGCGCGTGGCCGCGCTGTCCTGGCGCAGGGACGGCTACCGAGGGTCGGCCCGGGGGGCCGTACGCGTAAACCCGCTGGTACACGCGGCGGCCCCAGTCGGGCGGAGGCTGATGGCCTGAGTGGGAGGCGATCACGAGGGTGTAGTCCACGTTTCCATCAGGCTGTGCCGCGCTGACACACTCAGCATGGAAGCTGGAGCTCGTAGAACTTCCAGTATTCCCATAGCGGTTCCGGAATGTCGGTCCCGCGGTAGGGGCCCCGCTCGTGGAATCCGCCTGACTTGGCGAGCTGCCTGGCCTCGCCGAACCCTCGAAAGGTATCGAGGCGCACCGTGCATAGGCCCATACTCTGCGCCTCGTCCAAGAGACGCTTGCCGATGGCTTGACCCAGTCCCTTACGGCGTACACGCGGACTGACGTATAGGCGCTTGACCTCACCCACGTCTTGCCCGATGGTGCGTAGTGCTCCGATGCCTACGGGATGCCCACTCTGCTCTACGAGAATGAGTCGTCCGTGCGGACGTCGGAACTGGGGCAGACTCGCCCGAAGTTGCGGTTGCCCTGTCGATGACACCAAGTCATCGACCATGCCGTTGTCGGGCAGATGCTCAGCTACGCGTCGTATCGCGGCTTCGAAATATTCCGTGAACATAGCGATCACCACCTCGTCGTCCACGCCGCCGACCGCCTCACGAATCACCGTGCCCGGACGAGAAAGTCGGGTCATGCTAGGTCATCCTCTCGGCTTCTATCGATGGTCATGGATTCGACTAGTGCGTAGCTAGCTGCCGCGAAAAGGCTCCATGGATGCTCGGGGTCATACTCGATGCCGTCGAGGGCTGCTCCGAGGTTCTCAGGTACGGCATCGGGGTCGATTTCCGACCGAATATGAAGACCTTCGAGAAGAGCCATCATCACGACAGCAAGGTGCTGGATCTCGTACGGAGGTCGCATGCGCCTGTTCAAGTTCTTCAGCAGCATCGTGTAGACGGGGATGAGCCGCTCGTTGAGGCCCTGGTACAGCCCACGAAGATGTGCGGCCATCTCCGGGTCAGACTCGCGCTTCGCCCAAAGAGTCAGTTGGAGGCCCATGAAGGGGTTCCTCTTGAGCTCGCTGAAATTCTTGTCGGCGACCGACCTGACCAGTGCTTGCATGCTGGCACTCTTCTGTCGATTCACCTCATCCTTGATGACCTCCGTCACGGCATCGAATCGACTCGGCTCAAGCACGTACCGGATGAGCTCTCGCCGGTATGCGTTGTGGTCCTGCCAGATGTTGTAGAACGCCCCCGTCGTCTTATGTGCCCCCTTCGCCACCTCCGTAGCCTTGATCTGACTCAGAACATTTCCGACCGGCATGTCATGAAGGATTCTCGCCCCCTCGGCGAGCATTGCCTCCCTGCTTTCCTTTCTGGCTGCCGCCTTCGTGCGCCCCTTTGTCATGTTCCTTACCCTTCGCTACTCACTGCGACGTCATGGATTCAAGGCGTCTACCAAAACATAGAGGTATGGATCAATCTTGCTATCCGGCCCCTCATTCCGCAAGCTGAGAGAGATAACTCAACGCCGGACCTGCGGGAGAGAGCATGAGTGTGGGTGTAGTCGTTTTTGTTCTTGTGGTCGATTTCTTGGTTGCGCTGCTGATCGGTACGGCCGCAGGCATTGTGGCGAGCTACGACCCGTCGAAAGGAGTTCCGGAGCAGATCTTCGGCGCAGCTAAAGCTTTCGGGGCAAGCGCGACTCTGCTGGTCTTCGTACAGGGCATGATCGGGGCCGCGACCGGTTTCATCGATCCGGTGTGATCGCCGGTGGGCTGTACACCCGTGGCTCCTCTCAGGGCCCCTCGCCGAGTGCCCGCACTCCGTGAGGGGCCCTGCTGTGCGCATGTCCGGCGAATGCGCGAGTTCGCGCGGGCTTAACGCTGGTGAACGATGCGCGGTCTACGGGCTCAGCGGGATGGTCGGCGGGAGACGACAGCGCCAGTTGCTCGATTGATGGAGCAGGTGAAACGCTGCTTCGAGTCGCCGGGACGCTGACGCAGGTCAGGACCTCCCTCGACCCCGCTTTGCGCGGTCTGCCCTGGGGCGCATGCTCGGACCGTGGGAACACTCTGGTCGACTGCGGGGGGCACAGACCCCACTTCAAGGCTACGAACGTCCGTGCAGTGCCTCCAGCCCTGTCTGCCCGGCTACGACACGAAGACGGTGACGAGCGTGTTGTAGGTCGCCCCCTTCTTCCAGGCCCCTTACATCAACCCCCTCCCTGTGCGATCCCGCACCGGCAGAGCACGCTGCGGCTGGAGCGCAGCTGGCGGGCAGGCCGGAGTGTCAGCGAGCGTGGGCTGGCCGAGCTGCCGGAGGAAGGCGTCCATCATCGCGGCGCTATGGAGACCCTCTCCCCGGCCGAGCGAGCGGTGACTCTCGCTCTCGGCACCCGTGGGGTCACCACCTGGGCCGAAGCGGCCATGGCCGCAGGTGCTGCGGAGCCGGAGAGGCAGGGCGCGAAGGTCCGCCGGAAGGTGAAGCGGCTTGCTGGGCGCATCACCGGCAGCTCGACCGCGGCCGAGGCGGCCACGATGAGCGGCCGATGAGCCGCCCCCGACCTGTCGCAGCCCGCCCGGCCCGGCCTCGGGAGGTGGTGTTGCGGATCGCCCTGCCGAGCATTCCGGCCTGCACCGCAGTACTCGGCACCAGCAGCGTCGGC
>KE353930.1 GCA_000415505.1 Streptomyces afghaniensis 772 | reverse complement strand
GAAGTACGGGGCGGGCGAACGCAGTCAGAAGCTGAAGTACCACGTCCAGACCTCCGGACGCTCCCTGCACGCCCAGGAGATGGACTTCAACGACGATCCGCACCACCCTCCAGGCCCTCACGGCCATCTACGACTACGCGAACTCGCTGCACACCAACGCCTACGACGAGGCCGTCACCACCCCGTCCGAGGAGTCGGTGCG
>KE353929.1 GCA_000415505.1 Streptomyces afghaniensis 772 | reverse complement strand
CCTTCGAGCGCAACGGCTGCACCAGCCGCATCCCCGCCTCCCCCGCCAGCGGGCGGATCGTTGCCTCGGGTGGTGACAGTGTCGGGGTGGTCGGGCCCCACGCACCCGCTCCAGGTCCACGAGGAGTTCTTCGAGCGCAACAGCTGCGCCAGCCGCATCCGCGCCCTCTCCCCGCCAGTAGCCGATGTTGGCTCGGGTGGTGAGAGTGTCGGGGTGGTCGGGCCCCAGCACCCGCTCCCGGTGGGCGAGGAGTTCTTCGTAGGCTGTGGCGGCGCCTGCGGCATCCCCCGCCTCTCCCCGCCAGTAAGCGACGTT
>KE353928.1 GCA_000415505.1 Streptomyces afghaniensis 772 | reverse complement strand
GCACCGGGCCGATACCCCGGTCAGCCGGCCTCTGGCCCGTACCCCGGCCAGTCGGCCTCTGGTCCGTACGGAGGCCAGCCGGTACCCGGCCCGTACCCCGGGCAGCAGGCTCCCGGGCCGTACGGAGGCCAGCCGGCCCCCGGTCCGTCCCCCGCCCAGCCCGCGCCGGGACCGTACGGGGCCCAGCCCGGCCCCGCGCCGTATCCCCCTCAGCAGCCCCCCGGCCCGTACGCCCAGCAGTACCCCCAGCAACAGCAGCCCCACGGGCAGCAGAATCCGTACGGACAGCCCCCGCAAAGCTGACCCGACGCCACGGAACCTCTCATCCCGCCCCAAGCCGGGGTGAGAGCAAAGTTCCCTTGCGGTCACCCGCTGGCACAGTCACGAAACGCGTCCTCCCTACCTTCGGAATCAGCACTCATGGAACGACCGAGTCCCGGAGCAAGTGGAGGCGTCATGACAGGCCCTGGCACGGCACCCGCACCCCCGAGCAGGGGCGGACGCTGGATCCAGCACTGGGATCCGGAAAACGAGACCTTCTGGAAGGAGACGGGCGAGAAGGTCGCCCGCCGGAACCTCTTCTTCTCCGTGCTCTCCGAGCACATCGGGTTCTCGATCTGGACCCTGTGGTCCGTTCTGGTCCTCTTCATGGGCCCGGAGTACGGGCTGACCCCGGCCGACAAGTTCATGCTGACCTCGATGGTCACGCTCGTCGGCGCCGTCGTCCGCGTCCCCTACACCTTCGCCGTCGCGATCTTCGGCGGCCGGAACTGGACGATCATCTCCGCCGGCCTCCTCCTCGTCCCGACCGTCGCCGCCTTCATGGTGATGGAGCCGGGCACCTCCTTCTCCACCTTCCTCCTCGTCGGCCTGCTCGCGGGCATCGGCGGCGGCAACTTCGCCTCCTCCATGACCAACATCAACGCCTTCTTCCCGCTGCGGAAGAAGGGCTGGGCCCTCGGCCTGAACGCGGGCGGCGGCAACATCGGCGTACCGGTCATCCAGCTGGCCGCCCTCGCGATCATCGGCGCCGGCGGCGGGCCGCGCGTGCTGCTCGGGATCTACATCCCGCTGATCCTCGTCGCCGCCGTCATGGCCGCGCTCTTCATGGACAACCTGGAGAACGTGAAGAACGACACCGGTGCCGCCAAGGACGCCGCGCGGGACGCCCACACGTGGATCATGTCCTTCCTCTACATCGGCACCTTCGGGTCGTTCATCGGCTACAGCTTCGCCTTCGGGCAGGTCCTGCAGAACCAGTTCGGACGCACCCCGCTGGAGGCGGCGTACGTCACCTTCATCGGTCCGCTCCTCGGCTCGCTGATCCGGCCCCTGGGCGGCTGGATGGCCGACAAGTACGGCGGCGCGAAGATCAGCCTGTGGAACTACGTCGCCATGGGCGTCGCGACGGCGATCCTGATCGGTGCCTCGATGGAGAAGTCGCTGGCGCTGTTCACCGCGGCGTTCGTGGTGCTGTTCGTGCTCAGCGGTCTCGGCAACGGCTCGACGTTCAAGATGATCCCGGGCATCTTCCAGAACAAGGCCCTCGCCAAGGGGCTGCAGGGCGAGGCGGCCGCGGCCTACGGGCGCCGGCTCTCCGGGGCCTCCATGGGACTCATCGGCGCGGTGGGCGCGCTCGGCGGCGTCGGTATCAACCTCGCCTTCCGCCAGTCCTTCCTCTCCTACGGCTCCGGCACCGGGGCGTTCGTCGCCTTCCTCGCCTTCTACGCGGTCTGCTTCGCGGTCACCTGGGCCGTACACCTTCGCCGTACGACTCCCCGGGTACCCGTCACGACGGCGACCTCGGAGGCGGAGCCGCAGCTCAGCTACGCCAGGGTGTGACGTAACACCGCCGACATCAAGCCGATCCGGGC
>KE353927.1 GCA_000415505.1 Streptomyces afghaniensis 772 | reverse complement strand
TCGCCGCGGCCAGCTGTACGCCGAGCAGCCGCCGACGTCGACATCATCATCACCACCGCGCTCATCCCGGGCCGCCCGGCGCCGAGGCTATGATGTGCTCGCGGTCGACGGGTATGTCGTAGCGCGCGCAGATCCGGGCCGTGAGGCGGGCCGAGGCCTCGTACATCTCGTCCGTGAAGTCCTGCGGCCGGTCCACGAAACCCGCGTGCTCGATGCCGACACTGCGCTCGTTGTAGTCGCGGTTGCCCGCGTGGTACGCCACGTCCAGCTCGCGGATCATCTGGGCGATGTGCCCGTCCTTGCGGACGATGTAGTGCGAGGCCGCCTTGTGCGCCGGGTCCTGGAACGCCTTCACCGCGCTGTCGAAGCTGCCCTGGGTGACATGGATGACCACCATGTCTATCCCG
>KE353926.1 GCA_000415505.1 Streptomyces afghaniensis 772 | reverse complement strand
GCCGGCCGTGCCTCGATGAAGGTGATGTCGAGTCCGAACGGGTCGGTCTCGTCGGTGGTTGCGAGGTTCGGCTGCGCGGGGGCGATCGGCCTCTCCGTCTGCATGGCGGTCATGCTTGCCTCCTAGTGGCGATGGGTGGTGCGGGATGCCGGGACCCGGTCGGGACCCCGAACTTGGTGCCAGACGGTGGCGGGCGACGGTGTCGCCTGGTCCAGGACGTCTGGGAGTCGGTGTGAGCCGTGTCGTCAGGCTGCTGCGGGCTGCGCCCGCGAGTGGGCCTTCGCAGCCCTGTCCAGGACCTCGGTGAAGTGCTCGGCGCGCTCGTCGCCCTCGGCCTCCTGGGCGCGGAGGTCTCCGAAACG
>KE353925.1 GCA_000415505.1 Streptomyces afghaniensis 772 | reverse complement strand
CCGTCGCACCCCGACGGGCGCCCCTGCCACTGCGGCAGCCGCGGCTGCCTGGACGTGGAGACCGATCCACTGGCCTTCCTCACGGCGGCGGGCCGCGAACCGGCCCCGACGGTGTCCCTGCTCCAGCAGTCCATCGACCTCGTCCGCCACCACTACGACGACCCGGGTGTGCGTACCGCCACCGAGACCCTCATCGACCGGCTCGGCCTCGGACTCGCCGGTCTCGTCAACATCCTCAACCCGGACCGCATCATCCTCGGCGGCCTGCACCGCACCCTCCTCGACGCCGACCCCGACCGCCTCCGCGCCGTCGTGGCCGACCGCAGCCTGTGGGGCCAGAGCGGCGGCGTCCCCATCCTGCCGTGCACCCTCGACCACAACAGCCTGGTCGGCGCCGCGGAACTGGC
>KE353924.1 GCA_000415505.1 Streptomyces afghaniensis 772 | reverse complement strand
GGTAGTGGGCGGCGTTTGATCGCCGATGCGGGGGGTCGTGGGGAAAGCCGAGGTCGGCGGTGACGCCGTACATGTCGCGGTGCCAGCCGTGGCGTCCGGGGAGTGCGGAGGCCACGTTGCCGCCGCTGTCCAGGGCCAGCCCGTTGGTGGCGTTGGTGATCCGGAAGTACGTCGCCGGGTCGAACCGGACCTCAGTGAGGTGATCTGGTCGTTGTTGCCGGTGGCCCTGAGGTCGGGGTTGTCGGCGGCGAAGGTCCAGGAAGTACCGGTGAAGTCGTCCCCGGAGTAGCCGATCACCTGGTACCCGGGGGCGGGCCGGAGGGAGGAGAGGGTGCGCGGGCCCAGGCCGGCCGCTGACAGGTCGGCCGCGGTGTGGTCGCCGACGGCGAGGACCGCGGAGCCGCCTGTGTAGTTGACG
>KE353923.1 GCA_000415505.1 Streptomyces afghaniensis 772 | reverse complement strand
CGGCGGACGTACATGGCCGCCGCGGAACCGGTCACGCACTGAGCCCGGGCCCGGGCTTCGAGCCCTGAGGCTCAGCCGCCCGCCTTCAGCAGCGCCGCCACGATCGGACCGGCCGTCGAACCGCCGTGCCCGCCCTGCTGGACCACACCCGCCGCCGCCAGATCGCCCCGGTAGGCGGTGAACCAGCCGTTCGGCTTCTTCTGGCCGTCGACCTCGGCGGACCCGGTCTTCGCGCCGACGTCGCCGCTCACCCCGGCCATCGCCTCCGCGGCCGTGCCGTAGTCGGCCGTGTACGACATCAGCTCACGCAGCTGGGACAGTGTGCCCGCCGACATCGTGCGCGAGGCCGTGGCGAGCTTGCGGCCGTCCACGTCCGGGGAGACCAGGTACGGCTGGTGGAAGGTGCCGGACTTGACCGTCGCCGACACCGACGCCATGTTCAGCGGGTTCATCCGGACGCCGCCCTGCCCGATCAGCGAGGCAGCCATCTGGGCCGCCGACTGCACCGGCACCGCGCCGTCGAAGGACGGCACACCGATCGCCCAGTT
>KE353922.1 GCA_000415505.1 Streptomyces afghaniensis 772 | reverse complement strand
GCTCTCCGTCGGCGCCGGGCCCAGCCGGCACTCCTTGGTCCAGCCGCCCAGCTTGACCCGGACGAGCGCGTCCCAGACACCGTCCCGCGGCAGGCCGGCCGGATCGACGGTGGCGGTCGCCCGCAGCAGCAGCCGGACCTCCTCGCCGTTCCCCGACGGGCACGGTCTCGCGGGTGAACCGCACGGGCTGGAAGTACTGCGCGGCACTGGACCGCTCCCGCAGCAGCAGGTCGGCGGTGGCCTGGCCGAAGCGCGCGGCGGTCTGCGCGGCCACCCACTCCACCGCCTCCGTGACGTCCTTGGGCGCGTCGTCCAGCGGTGTCGCCTCGGCGTCGGCCGGGAAGGTCATCGGCTCGCCGCCGGAGGTGTACTCGGCCGTGAAGCCGATGCTGAGGGAGCCGTCCCGCCACTCCACGTGCCCGGGGGCGCCTTGGGGGCGACACCCGCCTCCCACTGGG
>KE353921.1 GCA_000415505.1 Streptomyces afghaniensis 772 | reverse complement strand
CTCCTCCTCGCCGGTGGCGACGAGGCCCTCGTAGAACGTGCGGGCGTTCTCGGCCGGGTAGATGTTGCCGACCTCCAGGCCCGGGCCGGCCCAGTAGCGCAGGTTCTCCTGGAAGCCCGGCTTCAGCTCCGGCTCGCAGGCGTCCAGCCAGAACGCCGTGATGCCGTACGGGTCGAGGTAGTTCTCCTTCACCTTCGACCACACGAACTCCCGGGCCTCCGGGTTGGTGGCGTCGTAGAAGGCCACCTGGACCGTGGACGCCACCTCCTTGTCGGGCCAGTCGGCGTGCGCCATCGGGCCGTAC
>KE353920.1 GCA_000415505.1 Streptomyces afghaniensis 772 | reverse complement strand
GATCGCGCTCGCGGCTCTTCCAGATCCAGCCCAGTGAGTTCGGCAAGCTCGCGCTCGTGCTGTGGGCGCCGACCTGCTCGCCGCAAGCAGGACAGAAGCTGCTGACCCAGTGGAAGCACATGCTGGTTCCGCTCGTGCCGGCCGCCTTAACAGGCCCTGATTCCAACACCCCTAGCGGTCCAGGAACCGCTCCAGGGCCTCGACCACGAACCGGTGGTCCTGGAGCTGCGGCAGCCCGGACACGGTCACGGCGCCGATCACGCCGGCGCCCTCGACGGTGATCGGGAAGGAACCGCCGTGTGCCGCGTACGTGTCGGGGTCGAGGCGCGAGGACTCCTCGAACGTCGTGCCCTTGGCGCGGAAGCGGGCACCCACCAGGTAGGAGGCGGAGCCGTAGCGCTCCACCACCCGGCGCTTGCGGGCGATCCAGGCGTCGTTGTCGGGCGTGGAGCCGGGCAGCGCCGCGTGGAAGAGCTGCTGGCCGGCGCGGTGGATGT
>KE353919.1 GCA_000415505.1 Streptomyces afghaniensis 772 | reverse complement strand
ACCCGCGTGACCGAGCGGTCCGAGCGCCTCCACCGCGGTGCGCAGGACGTCCTCGCGCCCGGTCGTGTCGATCACGAAGTCGAATCCCTCCGGGACCAGGGCGGCCAGCTGCTCGGCGGCCTCCCCGGCCGAGGAGTCGACGGTGTGCGTGGCTCCGTAGCCGCGGGCCGCCTGGAGTTTGGCCGGGTTCACGTCGACGGCGGCGACGACCTCGCAGCCGCTCAGGCCGGCGGCGATGACAGCGGCCACGCCGACAGCTCCCGCCCCGAAGACAGCGATGGACGAGCCGGGGCGCGGCTGAAGGACGTTGAGCAC
>KE353918.1 GCA_000415505.1 Streptomyces afghaniensis 772 | reverse complement strand
GGGAGTCCCCGGGGGCCGGCACGGCGTACCTGTCGGTGTGGCGGCGCGGAGGACCGGCCGACGCTCCGCGTCCCCGTCCGGCGACCTCGGCGGCCGGACCGTCCGCGCGACGTCCTGCACCGGATCCGTCGTCTCGTCGTTCGGCCGGTGTTCATGACCGCATGGAGGAGCTGCCGCTGCGTCGATCAGCGAGAACCGGCCCGTCAGCCCGGCCGGGTCGGCGGCGCAACATCCCGCGAATTCTGGTGGCCGCCGGGAGCCCGGTGGCCGGTAGCCGGTCCCGGATATACGCGGGTCCACCGCCCGCTCAGTCCGGCTCCATGTAGGGGCGGCGGAAGACCGGGGCCTGGCTGGAGCCCCACGGGCGCACGGCTGTCAGCGCCCGGGCGACCGCGGAGTCCAGCGGGCCGCTGGTATCGACCGCGATCGCCTCCGGCCATGGCGGTTCCCTGGCCGCCATGGCGGTGGCGATGTCGAGGCCGGCGTC
>KE353917.1 GCA_000415505.1 Streptomyces afghaniensis 772 | reverse complement strand
CGAGCGCGACAGGGCCAGTTCGCGGCGGGCGACTGCCGTGCGCGACGGCGATCTGCCCGTCTACGGGCGCGGCGTAGGCGGGGCGGACGCGTAGGCGGGGCCGCGTCGTCCGAGGCCACCGCCTCGGGCGGTGTTGCCCGCCCCCGGTCCAGCGGGCATCGGCCTGCATCCGTCGGAACGCCGCCTCGACACGGCCGTGCACTCCGGCCGGGGCGGACGTGACCACGTACACCCCGTCACCGGCGTCGTACGGCCGCAGCCACGCGGCCCACGACGGGCGGGCCTGGCAGTGCACCCACCAGAACCGCCAGCGCCGGGCACCGGGCTCGACGGCGTAACGGTGCGGGGCACCCGGGGCGAGT
>KE353916.1 GCA_000415505.1 Streptomyces afghaniensis 772 | reverse complement strand
GGCGAGGACGGCGAGTCCAGCGCGTACTCCGTGAGCTCGCCGTCCAGGGTGAGACGCCCGATCCGGCCGCTGTGGACGAACGTGAGCCACAGGGCTCCGTCCGGCCCGGCCGTGATCCCGTACGGCCCGGCATCCCGGTCCGCCACGGCGAACTCCTGGACGACCGGAGAGTCAGAGTGCGACAACGGTTCTCCCTTCAGCGCCCTCGCACCCTCCCCGCGCGCGACGGCGGCCGCAACTCCTTTTCCCCGATAGGGCGTTGAGGCGTCCTACCGGTACACCTTCCCCGGCTCCGCCTTTCCGGGTGCCAGCAACTGCGGCACCGTCACGAACACGTAC
>KE353915.1 GCA_000415505.1 Streptomyces afghaniensis 772 | reverse complement strand
TCGCCCCGCCCTTGTTCGGCCCTCGGTGCGGAAGAACTCCGTCAGGCTCGCCTTGATCCGGTGGGCCACCCGGCTCGCGGGGTGGCTCTGGTCCTTCAGCTCGATCTGAACGGCCAGGTACGGGCAGCCCCGGAACTCGGGCGCGCCCGACTGTGACTCGACCTGATCGAAGACGTGCAGGATCCGCTCGCGGGGTGACCGGCCGTCGTCCGCCGGCGGCAGGAGGGTCGCCACGAAGGCGGAGGCGCGCTCCTCCAGGCTGACCGCCAGCAGTTCGTCCTTGCTCTCGAACAGCTGGTACAGGGAGCGCTTCGACACCCCCGCCGCCTTGCACAGCGCCTCGACGCCGATACCGACA
>KE353914.1 GCA_000415505.1 Streptomyces afghaniensis 772 | reverse complement strand
GCACGACGTCCGGGTGCTCGCGCCGGATCACGTCGGCGGCCTGCGCTCCTTCCGCGGTCGCCACGACCTGGATGCCGTCGGAGGCGTTCAGGATCAGCTCGAACCCGGACCGCACCAGCGCCTCGTCGTCCACCACCACTACCCGGATCACCGGCGTTCCGCCTCACACTCGTCTGCTCTGTCCACCGCTGCCGTCGACACTACGTCCGGCACGGCGCGCGGCGGTGCGGCTGCTGTGGACACCCGCCACCCGGCAGGCCGGTTCCAGCCGGTCGGGGGGAGCGCTCCGGCCCGTCGGCGGGCGGGTGGGCGAGGCTCGGCGGATGGTGTCCGTGGTTGTCGTCCGGTGGGATCGGTCCGTGGGCCCGCCCGAGTCTGCGGGCCGCAGTCGATTTCCGTACCGTCAGAGGACCACCCAGCCATGCCCCGCCTGTACCCGCGTCAGCCTGTCCGTGCTCTGCGCCGCTGTGCGGCGCGGCCCATGTGCTG
>KE353913.1 GCA_000415505.1 Streptomyces afghaniensis 772 | reverse complement strand
GCAGGCCGTCGGAATCGGGGAGGTCGATGCGGAACGAATATCAGGATGATGTTCATTGTGAGTATAGGTAACAATGAGCTACGATCCGATCCGCCGCCCTCGCCCCCGCCCGTATCGCTCTCTCGAAGGAGCCCATGCATCCCGACCATGAAGCCCCCTGGAGCGCACCCGCCGACGCGAAGGAACAGCCCCGGCAGGTCCGCCGCATCCTCAGGCTCTTCCGCCCCTTCCGAGGCCG
>KE353912.1 GCA_000415505.1 Streptomyces afghaniensis 772 | reverse complement strand
GGTGCTGTACCGGGGGTTCCGGCGGTCGAGCGGCTGGCTCTGACGAAGGCCGTGGCCCCGCGGGGGCGTGGTGGGGTGAGGCGCGGTCAGCGCGGGGTGGTCCTGGCGTAGACGCTCTCGGCCCAGGAGGCGATCTGGTCACCGCCAGGTGCCGGGCCAGGTCGGCTTCGCTGATCATGCCGACCAGGCGCTTGTCCTGGATGACGGGCAGCCGGCGGATCTGGTGCTCCTGCATCTCGTGGAGCACCTCGCCGACGTCGGCGTCCGCGTCGATCCAGCGAGGCGTGCCCTTGGGCCATCTCGCCCGCCGTGACCTCGGCGGGGTCGTGGCCCATGGCGACGGCAGCCCGACGACGGATGTCGCGGTCGGTGAGGATGCCGCAAGAGCCGTTCGTTCTCGTCGCTGATGGGCAGGGCGCCGACGTTCAGTTCGCGCATGAGCTGGGCGGC
>KE353911.1 GCA_000415505.1 Streptomyces afghaniensis 772 | reverse complement strand
CCGACGCGGAGGACACGGGAGCGGGGAGGACCGCACGGTCGCCGGCCCGAGCCGCCGCCGTCGCCCGAGCCGCCCACCGTCTCGTACACGAGCCAGCCGAGCAGCGCCCCGGGCACCAGCGCGGCGAGCGCGACGGTCAGGGGGCCGCGGCGGGGGCGGCGGGGCTGGGGAGGTTCGAAGTCCGGGCCTACGTACGACACGTGTGCCACCCTAGCGGCCCTCGCCGGGCGGCAACGGGTGGAGGACGGCCCAACGGGTGGCGGCTACTCCTCGTTCCCGTCGGGCTCCCCGTGCCGTACCGCCTCCTTCACCCGTGCCTCGATCTCCTGGCGCGGGGTGCCCTCCTGCTTCGCGTACGCGGTCACCGCCGCCTGGACGTCGCGGGCGAGGTCGCGCCAGGCGCGCCAGGCGGTCTCCCAGGTGGTGGTCTGCTGGGCGCTCCACGTGGTCTGGGTGGGCGGGCCGTACGCGTCCTGCAGTTGCCGCACGCGGGCGTACGCCTCGTCCGCCGCGCGCTGCTTCTCCACGAGCTCTGCGAAGGTGTGTGCCACGCGCCCGGATCCTTGGGCAGCGGCGGCCGCCCACCCACGCGCCACGCCGCCCGTGGGCCGACCGGGAGGGGGTGCGGAGGGCGCAGTTCACCCGCCCAGCCGTTCTGCTAGATACCCGAGCCGGTGCGCCGCAGGACCCGCAGCGAGTCCGTCGCCGAGACCTCGGTGAACGCGCCGGAGGCCAGGGCCCGGAGGTAGACGCGGTACGGGGCCTGGCCGGTGAACTCGTCCTCCGGTTCGGGGAAGACGTCGTGGATGACGAGCAGGCCGCCCTCGGCCACGTGCGGGGCCCAGCCCTCGTAGTCGGCGGTGGCGTGCTCGTCGGTGTGGCCGCCGTCGACGAAGACGAAAGCGAGTGGGGTCTGCCAGATCGCCGCGATCTGCGGGGAGCGGCCGACCAGGGCGACCACGTGGTCCTCCAGGCCTGCCTTGTGCAGTGTGCGGCGGAACGTGGGCAGCGTG
>KE353910.1 GCA_000415505.1 Streptomyces afghaniensis 772 | reverse complement strand
ATCTGCGACTGGGTCATGTTCGCGAAGAACCGCAGCATGATGATCCGCCGCTCACGAGGCGGCAGTTTGGCCAGCAGCGGCTTCAGCGACTCCCGGTACTCGACGCCCTCCAGGGCGCTGTCCTCGTACCCCAGCCGGTCCGCCAGCGAGCCCTCGCCACCGTCGTCCTCCGGTGCCGGCGAGTCCAGCGAGGACGCCGTGTACGCGTTCCCCACCGCCAGCCCGTCGACGACGTCCTCCTCGGACACCCCGAGCACGGACGCGAGTTCGGTGACCGTCGGCGAGCGGTCCAGCTTCTGCGAGAGCTCGTCACTGGCCTTCGTCAGGGCCAGCCGCAGTTCCTGAAGCCGGCGCGGCACCCGCACCGACCACGACGTGTCGCGGAAGAACCGCTTGATCTCGCCCACGACGGTCGGCATCGCGAACGTCGGGAACTCGACGCCCCGTTCGCAGTCGAACCGGTCGATCGCCTTGATCAGCCCGATCGTGCCGACCTGGACGATGTCCTCCATCGGCTCGTTGCGGGAGCGGAACCGCGCCGCCGCGTACCGCACCAGCGGCAGGTTGAGCTCGATCAGCGTGTCACGGACGTATGCACGCTCGGGGCTGTCCTCGTCGAGCGCGGCCAGCCGCAGGAACAGGGAGCGGGACAGGGTGCGGGTGTCGATGGCCCCCGTGGCCACAAGCGCCGGCGCGGGCTCGGTCGCGAGCTCGGCCGGAACGTCGTCGATGGGGCCGAGTGAGTCGAGAGCATGGGGAGCTGTGTCGCTCTCCGCGAGCGTGAGCACCTTCGAGCTGCCCTGTTCTGCGGACATGCCACCCCCTTTGGGTCGCGGGACGGTCGCGGCGAACGCCCCCGTCTGAGGAACGCAGCCTTCACCTGAATACCGGAGCCGAAGCCCCGGCAAACGCGCTTCCCGCAGAATGTCACATGTCGGCAACACGCTGTAGTGACATGTCGACATCTGAGACGCGAATCCGCCCTGCAAGAAAGGGGTCTGACGCCCTGTCGGCGCCGAGGCGTCGGCAACCGCCCTGACCAGCGATTCCCTCGCCCCGGTGACCTCTCGCTCCTGTTTCCGGTTACGCGTCGATCCGGTTCGCGGACCGCAACCGCTGGAAGCTACGCGCGAGTAGCCGCGAGACGTGCATCTGCGAGACGCCGAGTTCCGCACTGATCTGAGACTGCGTGAGGTTGCTGTAGTACCGCAGCAGCAGGATCCGCTGCTCCCTTTCGGGCAGTTGTACGAGCAGATGCCGTACGAGGTCCCGGTGCTCCACCCCGTCCAGCGCGGGATCCTCGTAACCGAGCCGGTCCAGCAGCCCCGGCAGCCCGTCGCCCTCCTGTGCGGCCTCCAGTGAGGTCGCGTGGTACGACCGCCCGGCCTCGATGCAGGACAGCACCTCGTCCTCGGTGATGCGCAGTCGCCCGGCGATCTCGGCGGTGGTCGGGGTGCGCCCGAAGGCGGTCGTGAGGTCCTCGGTCGCGCTGTTGACCTGCACCCACAGCTCGTGCAGCCGGCGCGGTACGTGCACCGTGCGGACGTTGTCGCGGAAGTAGCGCTTGATCTCGCCGACCACCGTCGGCATCGCGAACGTCGGGAACTGCACACCCCGGTCCGGGTCGAAGCGGTCGATGGCGTTGATGAGCCCGATGGTGCCGACCTGGACGACGTCCTCCATCGGCTCGTTGCGGGAGCGGAAGCGGGCGGCCGCGTAGCGCACGAGCGGGAGGTTGGCCTCGATGAGCGCCCCGCGCACCCGGTCGTGCTCCGGTGTCCCCGGCTGGAGCTCCTTGAGCTGACCGAAGAGGACCTGTGTGAGGGCTCGGGTGTCGGCGCCGCGGCTCCGCTGGGGAGCAGGGGCAGCCGGGGGAGCCGGAGGGGCAGGTTCCGCGGACGGCGCCTGAGGTGCGGTATTGGCCAGCACGGTCAACTCCACCTCGTCATCCGTCAACCCGCCCGTCAGCTCTTCCAGCAAAAGCGGTCATAGCATCACAAGAAATGTGCACTGTGTGCAAGCACCCCATAACTACGTGTTGTGGGGTGAAATGCACCATCGATGCGCACCAGCACGGGCCGGCACCGGGCCGACAACGGAAGAGCCCCCCGTCGGAACGACGGGGGGCTCGAAACGGCGGGCTCAGAACTCGTAGTCGGCGATCACCCATGTGGCGAACTCGCGCCACTGCGCGACACCCGCCTGGTGGTCGGGATGCTCCACGTACCGGCGCAGTGCGTCCGCGTCGTCGAAGGCCGAGTTGATGGCGAAGTCATGGGCGATGGGACGGTCGCTGACGTTCCAGCCGAGCTCCCAGAAGCGGATCTCGGGGATCGTGCCCTCGAGGGCACGGAAGGCTTCGACGCCCTTCACGACCCGCGGGTCGTCGCGCTCGACGCCCTCGTTCAGCTTGAAGAGCACCAGGTGGCGGATCATCACTTTCCTCCGTCGGCGACCCACGTGGCGAAGTCGCCGAGGGCCTGGGCGGCGTCCGATGTGCCCTGGAACCCTATCTGGACGTAGTCCGCGGCCTTGGCCGGGTCCGTGATGATCACGTACAGCGCGAAGACCACGACGACGTAGACGGCGACCTTCTTCGCGTTCACCGCCATCGCGGCCTCCCCTGTCACTGGTGTCCCATGCAGCGCACATGATCGCACGAAGGGCCCCGTCTGACGACGGGGCCCTTCTCCAGCGGTAGCGGAGGGATTTGAACCCTCGGTGACTTGCGCCACACTCGCTTTCGAGGCGAGCTCCTTCGGCCGCTCGGACACGCTACCGAGGGAGACCTTACAGCAAGGTGCGGCGTGCTTTGAAATCGGTATTCAGCGGCCGCGGAAGAACTCGGTGAGGACCCGGGCACACTCCTCGGCCAGCACGCCCTCGATCACCTCGGGCCGGTGGTTGAGCCGCCGGTCGCGGACGAGGTCCCAGAGGGAACCGGCCGCGCCGGCCTTCTCGTCGCGGGCGCCGTAGACGAGCCGGTCGACGCGGGACTGCTGGATCGCGCCCGCGCACATCGTGCAGGGCTCCAGCGTCACCACGAGGGTGCAGCCGGCGAGCCGCCACCGGCCGAGTGCGGCCGCGGCCCGCCGGAGGGCGAGGACCTCCGCGTGGGCCGTCGGGTGTCGCACACGGGAAGGGTGGCGACACGTTCTGTGAGGCACCCCACACCGCCGCCCGTCTGGACATCGATCAGGCGTGGCACACTGGCCTTGTATCAGTAGCAGCGCACTCCGGGGTCGGTGAAAGTCCGAACCGGCGGTTACAGTCCGCGACCCGGTCGCCTCCAGCGACCGGTTGACCAGGTGAAATTCCTGGACCGACGGTTAAAGTCCGGATGGGAGGCAGTGCGCGGCGAGCGGGCATACGTGCGCGCCGCCCAAGAAGTCCGTCCTCCGGGCGGACTCCGTCCGGCGTCGTTCCCGGTGTCCTCGCTCGTAGATCTGTCGTCATCGACAGCCCCGGAGTCCGTGCCCGAAGAGGCAGGAGGACCC
>KE353909.1 GCA_000415505.1 Streptomyces afghaniensis 772 | reverse complement strand
CCCGCTGTAGGGCAGGCCCGGGACGCTACTTGTCGATGTCGCCCACGACGAAGAACATCGAACCCAGGATCGCCACCATGTCCGCCACCAGCGTCCCCGGCAGCAGCTCCGTCAGCGCCTGGATGTTGTTGTACGAGGCCGAGCGCAGCTTCAGCCGGTACGGCGTCTTCTCGCCCTTGCTGACCAGGTAGTAGCCGTTGATGCCGAGCGGGTTCTCGGTCCAGGCGTAGGTGTGGCCCTCGGGTGCCTTCAGGACCTTCGGGAGCCGCTGGTTGACGGGCCCGGGCGGCAGTTCGGCGAGCCGGTCGAGGCAGGCGTCGGCCAGGTCGAGCGCGTTGTGCGTCTGCTCCAGGAGGCACTCGAAGCGTGCGAGGCAGTCGCCCTCCTGCCGGGTCACCACCTTCAGGGTGTCCTGGAGGTCGCCGTAGGCGAGGTACGGCTCGTCCCGGCGCAGGTCGAAGTCGACGCCCGAGGCGCGCCCGAGCGGCCCGCTCACCCCGTACGCGTGCACGGCCTGAGGCGTGAGCCGGCCCACGCCCCGGGTGCGGCCCCGGAAGATCTCGTTGCCGAGCACCAGGTCGTCGAACCGGTCCATCCGGGACCGCACGTCGGCGACGGCGGTCCGCGCGCGCGTGGTCCACCCGGCGGGCAGGTCCTCCTTGAGACCGCCCACGCGGTTGAACATGTAGTGCATCCGCCCGCCGGAGACCTCCTCCATGACGTGCTGGAGCTCCTCGCGCTCCCGGAAGGCGTAGAAGATCGGGGTGATCCCGCCGAGCTCCAGCGGGTACGAGCCGAGGAACATCAGGTGGTTGAGCACCCGGTTCAGCTCGGCGAGCAGCGTGCGCAGCCACACCGCGCGCTCGGGGACCTCCATGCCGAGCATCCGCTCCACGGCGAGGACCACGCCCAGCTCGTTGGAGAACGCCGACAGCCAGTCGTGGCGGTTGGCGAGCATGATGATCTGGCGGTAGTCGCGCGCCTCGAACAGCTTCTCCGCGCCGCGGTGCATATAGCCGATCACGGGCTCCGCGTGCGTGATGCGCTCGCCGTCCAGGACGAGCTTCAGCCGCAGCACGCCGTGCGTGGACGGGTGCTGCGGCCCGATGTTGAGCACCATGTCGGTGCTCTCCGCGGCGCCGCCGATTCCGACCATGGTCTCCGTCGTAGGAGTCATGGACACAGTCTCTCCTACGTACGCTGGCCTCATGGAGACGGGGAGCCCGCAGGACACGGGGCCGGCGGGGACAGAGGGCGCGGCGGAGACGCAGGGCGCGGCGGGGGCAGAGGGCGCGGCGGGAACGCAGGACGGCGCCGAGACACCCGGCGCAGCGGGCACGCAGGGCGCGGCGGAGACGCAGAGCGCGGCGGAGACGCAGAGCGCGGCGGGGGCAGGGGGCGCAGTGGAGACGCAGAGCGCAGCGGGGCAGCGGGCGCCACCATGACACCGGGCGCGGCGGACACGCAGAGCACCACCAAGACACCAGGCGCGGCCAAAACTCCAGGCGCCGCAGAGACGCAGAGCGCGGTGAGGGCAGGGGGCGCGGCGGGGACAGAGGGCGCGGCGGAGACGCAGGGCGCGGCCGGAACGCAGGGCGCCGCCGAAGCAGCGGGCGCGGACAGAACACCGGGCGCAGCAGAGACGCAGAGCGCGCTGGCGGCAGAGGGCGCGGCGGACACGCAGAGCGCCACCAAGACACCAGGCGCGGCCAAAACCCCAGGCGCAGCGGACACACAGGGCGCCGGCAACGCTCCAGGCGCCGCCGACACACCGCGCGCCGCCGGCACACCAGGCTCTGCCGGCACACCAGGCTCCGCCAACAAACCGGGCGCAGCCAAGACGCAGGACGCCGCGGAGGCCGTCGACGCCGAGCCGGTGTGGATCGCGCTGCCGCCCGGGCTGCTGAAGATGCGGCGGTTGCTGCTGGTGGTGTGGCTGGGGCTGATCAGCCTGGCCGCCGGGCTGGTGCCGGGCCTGCTGGCCGGGCCCGCCTGGGCCGCCTTCGCGTTGCCGCCGCTCGCGCTGATGGCCTGGGGCTGGGTGATGACCGGCCGCAACTGGCGCTCCTGGCGATACGCCGAGCGCGCCGACGACCTGCTGATCAGCCGCGGTGTGCTGTGGCGCGAGGAGACGGTCGTGCCGTACGGGCGGATGCAGCTGGTCGAGGTCACCTCCGGGCCCGTGGAGCGGCACTTCGGGCTGGCCAGCGTGCAGCTGCACACGGCCGCCGCGGCGACCGACGCGACCATCCCCGGCCTGGACCCGGCCGAGGCCGAACGGCTGCGCGACCGGCTCACCTCGCTGGGCGAGGCCCGATCGGCGGGGCTGTGACAGCGCCCGACGCCGCCGAGGCCGCTGAGCCCGCCGCGGCCGGGAACGGCATCGCCGAGCGGCGGCTGCACCCCGTCACACCGCTGAGGCGGGCCTGGGCGCCGGTCGCCGTGGTGATCGGCTGGGCGGTGCACGACCCCGACGGGGCGCAGCGCCATCTGACGCGGCTGGACACGACCACGCTGCTGATCGGCCTCGCCGTGATCCTCCCGGCCGCCGCCCTGTACGGCTTCTGCTCGTGGTGGTTCACG
>KE353908.1 GCA_000415505.1 Streptomyces afghaniensis 772 | reverse complement strand
GAACAGCAGCATGTCGTTGGCGAGGCCGAGGTCGACGGCGCTGAGCACCGCCGCCAGGGCAGGCGGCCGGCGACACCGACCAGCCAGCCCCACACCCGCCGGGACCGCCCGAGGCGCGCGCCCCGGGCCACCGGCAGTCCGCGGCCCTTGGCGACCTCGTCGTGGGTGACGATGTGCACGTCGAGGTCGGACCCGGACTCCCGGGCGACGGTCGCGCCGACACCGGGTCCGAAGACGTACTGCCAGGTCTTGCGGCGCGAGGAGCCCAGGACGATCTGCGTGGCGTTCACCCCGCGGGCGAAGGCGAGCAGCGCGGCCGGTATGTCGTCGCCGACCACGTGATGGAACGTTCCGCCGAGGTCCTCGACGAGGGTCCGCTGCATCGCCAGTTCCTTGG
>KE353907.1 GCA_000415505.1 Streptomyces afghaniensis 772 | reverse complement strand
GCCCCGCCTGGAGAGCGTGCTGATACCCGGCACCTGGGCGGTTCGATGCCGTACCGCTCGATGTTCGAGACGACCATGCGCCCAGCCACCATGCACCGGCTGATGGACGCGCTCGCCGTGCTGCTGGTGCGGCTGCACCTGGCCGGCTTCGCCTGGGGCGACTGCTCGCTGTCCAACACCCTCTTCCGGCGCGACGCGGGCGCCTACGCCGCGTATCTG
>KE353906.1 GCA_000415505.1 Streptomyces afghaniensis 772 | reverse complement strand
TTCCGGCGCTGCGTCGCGGTGTGCGCGCGGCAGTGCTCTCCACGGTCACGTGTGCTCCTCCGTCGGTCCGGCCCCCGGGGTTGCCGGTAGGCCAGTGCGGCTCACCTGTTCTCGACCACCGGGGCACGGGGTGGGTGCCACTCGGCCGGGAACAGGCGTGACAGGTGCCCCGGCGAGCGCCCTGCAAAAGGCACGTTACCCAGTGCATCACATTTCTGTGAAACCCCCTCTGACCTGCGATTTTGCTTGGATATCCAAGTAAATCGGAAAGGCGTGGAAGGGGCCCAGGTCACAGCCTTGCAGGAGGCCGGAGCAACCGCACGTTAACCCGGTGACCCACGTCACGGGAAGAGTTCTTTTGTCGGCGTGCCCAAACGGCACGCGCGCGTGGGCCCCGTCTCCGGGCCCCACGCGCGCGTGGATCATGCCTTTTTCCGGTTGTCAGCCGCCGTCGCCGCCCGCGC
>KE353905.1 GCA_000415505.1 Streptomyces afghaniensis 772 | reverse complement strand
TGCCCTCCACCGCGATCCCCTCGGCGATCTTGCCGAGCAGTTCACCGAGCTCGGGGTGCTCCTCGGCCAGGGGCACGCGCACGGGCGCGGACGTCCTCGGTGAGCAGCAGCTCGCGGCACGGCGGCGCCCACAGGCCGTGCTCGGCGACTTCGAGGGAGCGCTGGTCGGCGACCTTGAAGTAGCGGATCTCCTCGACGTCGTCGCCCCAGAACTCGACGCGCAGGGGGTGTTCCTCGGTGGGCGGGAACACGTCGAGGATGCCGCCGCGGACGGCGAACTCGCCGCGCTTCTCCACGAGCTCCACGCGCGCGTAGGCGGCGGCCGCGAGGGCGTCGACGATCTCGTTCAGATCGGCGGTCTGTCCCGTCCTCAGGGCGACCGGCTCCAGGTCGCCGAGGCCCTTGACCTGCGGCTGGAGCACGGACCGCACGGGCGCGACGACGACGGAGACCGGGCCGGTCTCGGGGTCGT
>KE353904.1 GCA_000415505.1 Streptomyces afghaniensis 772 | reverse complement strand
CGACGGTGCGCGGCCGCGCCGACGACCTCCGCCGCCCGCCTTCGACGCGCGCAACGGCACCACGGCCCACACCGACCGCCGCCGGTCCCGCCTCGACCGTGCCCCGCTCCTGGAGGCGCTGGAACTGACGCTGCGCAGCCGCAGCCTCGACGACGTGGCCCCGGCTGCCGCCCCCGTCGCCGCGACCGCCGGCCGTACGGCCGCCGCCGTCCCCGATGAGCTGCCCGAACTCATCCTCCACGCAAGGAAGTCGGAGGAGCAGGGGCACCCGGACACCCACGCCTGCTGGTCGCGGCTGCGGACCCTCGTCGCCGCCCGCGGCTACACCCACCCCGACGACCCGGCCGTGGGCCCGCTCGTACAGCTGCGCGCGGACCTGCTGGCCG
>KE353903.1 GCA_000415505.1 Streptomyces afghaniensis 772 | reverse complement strand
GGCCCCGAGTCGGTCGACGGATCCCCCGCCGGTCGAGGCGTTCCTGACCCTCAGAACGGTGGAGGTGCCGCAGGACGGCAGTGTGCGGATGTACCTGCCGCTGCTGGACGGCAGCGACCAGATCGGGGTGATGGCCGTCACCCTGGACAGGGTCGACGAGGACGACCGGCGGCTGCTCCGCAGACTCGCCGGTCTGGTCGCGGACATGATCGTCACCAAGGACGCCTACACCGACCAGTTCTTCCAGGCCCGTCGCAGCGCCCCGATGAGCGTGGCCGCGGAGATCCAGTGGTCGTTGCTGCCCCCGCTGTCGATGACTGTTCCGCAGGTCGAGGTGGCCGGAATCCTGGAACCCGC
>KE353902.1 GCA_000415505.1 Streptomyces afghaniensis 772 | reverse complement strand
GCCCGTACGCGCTGCCGCCGGTCAGCACGATCGCCTCGACCTTACCCGCACCACGTTGCGCGGGGTCGACGCGCGTCCGTCGTCCTTGGTGCCGGGACCACCGCCCGCACGTCCACGGCGGCCACGGCCCCGCCCTCCGGGGCCAGCACCACCGTGGTGCCGGTGAGCCAGCCGTCGCCGGCGCGTGTCGCGTGCCCCACCCGCAGGCCGGAGACATCCGTCAGAGCGTCCACCAGAGCGTCAACTGTCATGCCGCCCAGTCTCGTCCAGACGCCGGCCC
>KE353901.1 GCA_000415505.1 Streptomyces afghaniensis 772 | reverse complement strand
ACCCGCGTTCGCCGTACCGTCCTCGGCGCACTCGCCGGCGTCGCCGCACTGCTGGCGACCGGCGTCACCGCCACACCGGCGAGCGCCGCGCCCGACCCGGGAGCGGTGGCGCCCTCGGCGCGGGAACGCGCCCTCGCTTTCTGGACCCCGCAGCGGATGCGTGAGGCCACCCCGCTCGACGTCCTGTCCGTCGACCGTTCCGACGTGCGGGTCTCGGCACCCCGGCAAGGGCAAGGCGACCGTCGTGGCACCCAGCTCGCCCGCCGCCGTCCCTGGCCCCCTGGCCATCCCGAACGGCGGCGGCCCCTGGACCGGGGGCGGCGCGGTGACCAAG
>KE353900.1 GCA_000415505.1 Streptomyces afghaniensis 772 | reverse complement strand
GCGGGGCGTCGTCGTGCTCTGCATTGTATGGCGTCCACTCGCATGGACAGATCTCGGTTTGTATTGCTGGACAGGGATCCGGTCGGTGCTCCGAAACTCTCGCGTAATACCTCGGCCGCCCCCCACGCTCGATGACCGAGACGAGGACCCATGAGATCGATCCCCAGACGTACGGTGCTCGCCGTCACCGCGGGTGCGGTCGCGGCGCCGACCGTGAGCACGTCGGCCACGGCAGCCCCGTTCGGAGGACGGCAAGCGGCCTCAGGACCCAACCCGGTCCTGCGGACGGACCTCCTCACGCAGGTGACACCGAGGAACAACTGGCTGGTGACAGCGGTCGCCATCCAGTACGCGCACCGCATCGACTTACGCGGCGGGACGGTCCCGCCCACCGCCTTCCAGGTGCAGGCCACCGTGGGCGGAAAGACAGCGGCTCGTACGGTGACC
>KE353899.1 GCA_000415505.1 Streptomyces afghaniensis 772 | reverse complement strand
CCGGGTCCTGGCCCTTGCGGGCCAGCATCCGGTCCATCCAGAAGTCGGTGCGTCCCCGGCCTTCCGGTCGGCCTCGTACTGGGCGCGCAGGGTGCGGTGGACGGTGAAGCCGGCCGGGAGCGCGGGCACGGGGTCGTCCGTGCCGGAGTAGACCGGGTAGCCGATCGCCGAGTTGTCCGCCGCGGCCGGGGTGGTCGCGGCGATCGGGGCCAGCAGGCCAAGGGCCAGCGCTGCGGCCAGGGCGCCGCGGTGGTGCCGTCTTCGCGGGTCGGGCACGACTACCTCCGGGTGGGCGTGGTCGGGGGCGGGGGCGTGGTCGGGGACTGGGTGGTCGGCAGCCACACGCGCATGGTCGAGGGGCCGCGGTTCGCCCAGGAGTGGTAGGGGACGAGGGTGATCCCCGTGGGGTCGGCCGTCGGTGCGGTGGCTCGGCCGAGCGGGTGGTACGGCCATGCGGTGTCATGCGGGTCGGCGGGTGTGCCGAGTTCGCCGGGGGCGACGACCGTGCCGTCCGGGCCGTCCTCGGGTTCGGCGGACGGGTCCACGCGGAGCGCGTCGACGTCGTGTCCGTCCGGCAGGTCGGCGGACTCGGCGCAGTAGACGAGGGGGCCGCGCTCGACGGCCACGGTGCCGCGGATCGCGTCGATGCGTTGGTCGGACCGGATCCAGCGCGGGGCGACCGGCAGTTCGAGGCGTATCTCGTCGCCGGGCCGGAAGATCCGGGTGAGCCGCGCCGTGCCCGGGGCGACCGTGCGGCGCTGCCCGTCCGGGTCGATCAGCCAGGCGGTCGCGCCCGCCGTCCACGCGGGTACGCGCAGGGACAGGGTCCACGGGCGGGCCGGGGAGCGGCTGATCCGTACGGCGACGGTCCCGCCGGACGGGTAGTCGGTACGGACCCTCAGTGCCACGCCCTGCCCGTCGGCCAGGGTGGTGGCGAGCTCCGCGTCGGCGTACTGGTGCAGCTGGACGCCGTCGTCGTCCGCGGTCGCCAGGTACGCGGGCAGCTGGGCGAGGGTGCGCGCCACGTTGGTCGGGCAGCACGACACGGCGAACCAGGGGGCGCGCAGGCCCGAGTCGGCGCGCGGGCTGACGCGGTCCGCTGGGGGCATGGTGCCGCGGTGGCGGCGGTGCAGGGTGTTGGCGTAGAAGAAGGCCCGGCCGTCCTCGGACGGGGACGTCGCGATCACGTTGAACAGGGTCCGCTCGGCCAGGTCCGCGAAGCGCGGTTCGCCGGTGGCGAGCAGCAGCCGCCAGGCGAGCAGCACCGAGGCGACGCCGGCGCAGGTCTCCGAGTAGGCGCGGTCCGGTGGCAGGACGAAGTCGTCGCCGAAGGACTCGTCGCGGTGGTGCGAGCCCA
>KE353898.1 GCA_000415505.1 Streptomyces afghaniensis 772 | reverse complement strand
ACCCGGACCGACAGTTGCCCGAGGTCAGGGTCGCGTGCTCGTCGTCGTAGGAGATCCGCGGAGTGGCGCCCGACCCGGTGAGCTCGAACTCGGGACCCCGCGACTCCCCTCCTGTGAAGTGCGTCAGCGTCAGGCCGATGACGTCGGGCATGGGCGTGTGCGCGCGGAGCGTCAGGACGGGGCCCTTCAGCAGGTCCCCGCGGGAGCGGACGGGCCGGGTCGGCGCGTGGATCTCCAGGGCGCCGTCCGACTCGGTGACGTCGAGCACCTCGGCCGGGTACGCCGCGGTGACGCCCTCCCGGAGCAGCCAGTAGCCGTCGGTGAACTTCATGTGGGG
>KE353897.1 GCA_000415505.1 Streptomyces afghaniensis 772 | reverse complement strand
GCCCCCTCCCGTCCCCCACGTCGCGTTACGAGGAGCCCGAGCTTCCGGCCGCGCGCCAGGACCGCGACGGTTACGAGGGTACGGCCGCCACCGCGCCGACCAGCTGCCGGGAACGGCGGGCGACCAGCTCCCGCCTACGCGCGGAGATCAGCTTCCCTCCCCCGTCCCGCGTACCCGTCCGAGTACCAGCGCCCCGAGCCCGGCTCCTGGCCGCGGCCGGCGCAGGACGAGTACGGCTGGCAGCAGCAGCGCCTCGGCTTCCCCGAGCGTGACCCGTACGCATCACCGAGCCAGGACACCTACGGCTCGCAGGACTCCTACGGCAACCAGGACTCCTACGGATCCCATGGGTCGTCGCAGGACTCCTATGGATCCCATGGATCCCATGGATCACACGGAACCCATGGATCCCATGGGTCGCATGGATCCCAT
>KE353896.1 GCA_000415505.1 Streptomyces afghaniensis 772 | reverse complement strand
CCGGGCCTCGTCGTCAGCCGCTCGGCTCCGCACGGCGGTGGCCAGGGCCTGCTCGGCCTCGGAGCGGGACTCGTCCAGCAGCCGCGGGCCTGCTGCTCGGTACGGGCCCGCAGCTGCTCCGCCCACGCCACGTTCTCGTTGACGTGCGACTCGACGGTCTGGCGGCGCTCGGCCAGCTCCTGGTCCAGCTGCTGGCGGCGGGTCACCGCCTCCTGGTGCAGCTCCGCCTGGAGCCGGGCCGCCTGCTCGGCGTGCTCCTGGAGGATCCGCTGGGTCTGGGCCCGGG
>KE353895.1 GCA_000415505.1 Streptomyces afghaniensis 772 | reverse complement strand
ACAGGAGAGACGCGACGAGTGTCATCCGTACAGCGTCGCCGATTCCGCACTCAAGGCGTACTACGGCACGCCCGTCCGAACACCCTTACGGCCACCCCGGGCGTCCCCGTCCGACTTGCGGGCGAAGTCAGGGGCGGGAGGCCGATCGGCCTGGGAGGGCACGGTCACGGCGCCTGCTCGAAGGGGATGCGTCAGTGCATGCCTGCCGCATCGAGCAGGGTGGTCACGTGGGCGTGACGAGCCCTGTCGGATTGTCGGCTCCGATCCCGCCCGGGCGCTGGCGCCGTCGAAGATCAGGCTGAGCTGCCGGGCCAGCAGGTCGGGATGGCTTGCCCGCCCCGTTCGGCCTCGGCGCGGAAGAAGGCGGTCAGATTCTCTTTGACCCGGTGGGCCACCTGGCTCGCAGGGTGGCTCTGGTCTTTGAGCTCGATCTGAGCAGCCAGGTACCGACAGCCTTGGAAGTCGGGCGCACCCGCCTG
>KE353894.1 GCA_000415505.1 Streptomyces afghaniensis 772 | reverse complement strand
CGAGATCAAGTCCCAGCTCTGAGCAGCCCTTCGTAGGAACACTCCTGAAAGGAGTCCCCGCTGTGTCCGATCCGCGCATGAGCGCCTTTCACCGTCGACTGCCGGGAGTCGTCTACGGCGGGGACTACAACCCGGAGCAGTGGCCGAGGGAGGTGTGGCAGGAGGACGTCCGGCTCATGCGAGCCGCAGGAGTGCGGCTCGTGAGCCTGGGCATCTTCTCCTGGTCCGTGCTGGAGCCGGCCGACGGCCGGTTCGACTTCTCGTGGCTCGACGAGATCATGGACCTGCTGTGGGCGAACGGCATCCACGTCAACCTCGCGACCCCGAACGCCGCACCGCCGCCGTGGCTCGCCACGGACTTCCCCGAGATCCTGTCGGTCGACCGGCAGGGAGTGCGGCACGGCAT
>KE353893.1 GCA_000415505.1 Streptomyces afghaniensis 772 | reverse complement strand
CTTCGGGCGGGCGCGGCAGGCCGTCGGCCGGTTCGGGTCCCGTCGACGCGGCCCGACGCGTCCGGCCCGGCCGGGCCTCCGCGTCCGGCAGGCCCAGGCCAGAGGTCCAGGCCCACGGGCCGGTGATCTGTGAGGCGAGCCATGCGCCGGTGCCCTGCCCGGTCACGCGTCGCACCAGTTCGTCGAGGCGCCAGCCGTAGGTGAGCGCGTGGTAGCCGTGGTCGGTGCCGGGCTCCCAGGCGGGGGCCTGGGCGGCGACCGCCTCCGGGCCCCGCAGCGGGTCGAGGGCCTGCTCGGGGGTGAGGGGGCGGTCGAGTACGGGCAGGCCGGCCCGGTGGTTCAGGACGTGCCGGACCAGCACCCGCTCCTTGCCCCGCGCCTTGAACTCCGGCCAGTAGTGGCCCACCGGCGCGTCCAGGTCCAGCTGCCCGCGCTGGTGCAGGAGCAGGAGTACGGCGGCGGCGACCCCCTTCGTCCGCCGAGCGCACGACCTGGGCGGTGCCGCGCTCCCA
>KE353892.1 GCA_000415505.1 Streptomyces afghaniensis 772 | reverse complement strand
GACGACCTGGCCTGCGTCGACGCTGAAGGAGATGCCTTTGACGGCTTCGATCTTGCCGTAGGAGACCCGGAGGTCCTCGACCTCGAGGAGTGCGGTCACTTGGCTTCTCCCTTGGTGCTGCTGGTGGTGCTGGGCGCGTCGGCGGCTCCGGCTGCGGCTTCGGCTGCTTCGACCTCCGCGGCTTCGGCCTCTCCGGGGTCGCCTTCGAAGGGTTCGCCGAGGTAGGCGGCGATGACGCGCTCGTCGGCCTGGACGACGTCGGAGGTGCCTTCGACGAGTTTCTCGCCCTGGACGAGGACGGCGACGCGGTCGGAGAGGTTGAAGACGAAGCGCATGTCGTGCTCGATGAGGAGGACGGCGATGCCCTTGTCGCGGATGGCGAAGACGAGTTCCTCGGTGGCCCGCGTCTCCTGGGGGTTCATGCCGGCGGTGGGCTCGTCGAGGAGCAGCAGGCCGGGCTCGGAGGCCATGGCGCGCGCGATCTCGAGCTTGCGC
>KE353891.1 GCA_000415505.1 Streptomyces afghaniensis 772 | reverse complement strand
TCGCGGTCGGCACGGGGGCGTACGGCTTGTGCTCGGTGCGCGCGGACGGTGAAGACGCTGCCCCTGGGGAGCACGACCGTGCGCTCCCCGGCCGGCTCGCGCAGGCCGATGTGCAGCTCGCCGTCGAGGACGAGGAAGAACTCGTCGGTGTGGTCGTGGACGTGCCAGACGTGCTCGCCCTCGACCTTCGCGACGCGGACGTCGTAGTCGTTGACGGCGGTGACGATGCGCGGGCTCCACTGCTCGGAGAAGGAGGCCAGCGCGTGGGCGAGGGAGACGGGTTCCTGGGTCATGGGGTGATCTTCCGGGGTGCCGTGGGTCTCGCACGAGTGCTAGAAATCGCACATGCCGCAAGGATCCTCGCACCGGGTCGTCCTGATGGTGGACGAGAACTCGAACCCCTTCGAGATGAGCTGTGCCATCGAGGTCTTCGGGCTGCGCAGGCCGGAGCTCGG
>KE353890.1 GCA_000415505.1 Streptomyces afghaniensis 772 | reverse complement strand
GGGAGCGGCTCGGAACGGCGATCGCTGATTCCCATGTTTCTGGGGGCGTTGCCGCCGTGCGGCTGGTGCTCTGCCGAGCACTTACGGCGTCGGGGCGTGTGGCTTTCCGGGCACGATGATGTGTGACGGTGGAGCTGCTGACGGTGCGCTGCCGGCGGCTTGTCACCCTCGCGCGGCTCATGTGCCGCGATGTCCGCCGCACCGGCGAGGTGAGGGGCGCGCGGGCTTTCCGCGTCGGCCTCTACCACCCGGTCCGCCGCACAGCCGACGTCGGTCATCGGCGTCCACCGCCACGGCCAGATCGTCAGGGA
>KE353889.1 GCA_000415505.1 Streptomyces afghaniensis 772 | reverse complement strand
CCCGACTCGCTCCGTCTGGATCGAGTTGCTCGACGAGATGGCCGCCCTGCAGCCGGCGCTGGTCGTCCCGGGCCACCGCCTGCCCGGCACGGCGGCCGACGCCTCCGCCATCACCGCCACCCGCGACTATCTCGTCGCCTTCGAGGAGGAGCTCGGCAAGGCGGCCGACGGCGCCGCGCTGACCGAGGCGCTCGTGGCCCGCTACCCCGGCAACGGCATGCTGATCGCCGCCCAGATCGGGGCGAAGGTCGCCAAGGGCGAGATGAAGTGGGGCTGAGAGTCATGGACCACGAGCACACCGACTTCGCGACCTCCACGGCCCCGGCCGACGTGGTCCGCCGCCAGTACCTGGCCTCCG
>KE353888.1 GCA_000415505.1 Streptomyces afghaniensis 772 | reverse complement strand
CGAGGACGACGCCGAGCAGCATCACGAGCACCGTCGCCACCGCGTGGACGCCAGCGTCGTCATGCCGTCCGACCAGACACCGGTACCGACCAGCAGGCCCACGCACACGGCCGTGGTGACCCCGGCGCGCCACCCGCCCAGCACCGTGCCGATGGCGACGAGGGCGGCGCCGACGAGCCACCACGGGGAGTCGGTCAGCACGGTCTGGAACGGGTTGAGCAGGCCGTTGGTGAGGGTGTCGCGGAAGGCGTTGGTCAGGCCCGACAGGTTGTCCTGTGCCCAGGTGGTCACGTCGGCCGTCGTCTTGGCGATGCTGCTGCCGATGCCGCCGTCGCCGGGGAACTCGGCCGCCCACACGTACGTGTGCGACAGGTACGCCAGCACCAGCGCCACCACGGCGCCTGCCGCGAGCAGCTGCCGGCGCCACTTGAGGAAGGGGCTGTCAGAGCCCCGG
>KE353887.1 GCA_000415505.1 Streptomyces afghaniensis 772 | reverse complement strand
GAGGCCCTGCTGCGCCGCATCCGCAACGAGATGGCGGCCGCCGGCCTCACCGTGGAGTCCGCCAAGGGCGAGTGCAACCCGGGCCAGCACGAGATCGCCTTCCGCTACGACGAGGCCCTGGTCACCTGCGACCAGCACGCCGTCTACAAGACCGGCGCCAAGGAGATCGCCGCCCAGGAGGGCATGTCGATCACCTTCATGGCCAAGTACAACGAGCGCGAGGGCAACTCCTGCCACATCCACCTCTCGCTCGCGGACGC
>KE353886.1 GCA_000415505.1 Streptomyces afghaniensis 772 | reverse complement strand
CCCTCAACTGACCCGCGTCCCGCTCCCCAACTCCAGGCTCGGACCGCTCTGTTGACTCTTCATCATTTCTGGAAATCAATTACAACTTTGCTTTTCCTTGGTGTAGATGGACTGCGGTTTACGTGAGCCTCATGGGCACCAGGCGGTGACCGAACACCCTCCTGTAACAGGGAGGGTGTGGTCACCGTCCCCCCATGCAAGG
>KE353885.1 GCA_000415505.1 Streptomyces afghaniensis 772 | reverse complement strand
GACCGAGGCGGAGGTCGGCCGTGCGCCCACCGATGAGCAGTGCACCGAGCCGACGAGCGCCGCTCTCCCAGGAGAGCAGTGCTCCCGTCTGGAGATCGACGCCCTCCTCGGAGAGCACCGCTCTCGCCGCGATGTCCGACGGCTCCCCGAGCAGCAGCTGCGCGAACGACACCGGATACACGCCCAGATCGAGCAGCGCGCCCCCGCCCAGCTCCGGGTTGCGCAGCCGGTGCGAGGGCGGGAACGGCCCGGCCAGCCCGAAATCGGCCTGGACCGTGCGCACTTCGCCGATCGCGCCGTCGTCGACCAGCGACTTCAGCCGCCGCACCAGCGGATTGCAGTAC
>KE353884.1 GCA_000415505.1 Streptomyces afghaniensis 772 | reverse complement strand
GTCGCGGCCCAGGATCCGGTAGAGCTCCCCGGACCAACTGGCCTCGTCCGTCAGCAGGTTCCACTCGGCGCTGCCGACCCGGCTGAGCAGTGAGCCGGGTGCGGGCACGGCGAGCTCCGGGGCTGCCGTGGGCAGGGGTCCGTCCCGCAGCTGGGCCAGGTGTTCGTCGAGGTCGTTGAGCTGGTGCAGGGCCAGGTCGTACAGGGCGCGCTGCCAGCGTCCTCGAGGGTGGTCCGCTTCCTCCT
>KE353883.1 GCA_000415505.1 Streptomyces afghaniensis 772 | reverse complement strand
GTGAGGGAGTTGTGGCAGGGCCGTACCGTCGACCTGCACGGTGAGCACCTCCGCGTGCAGGACGCGAAGCTCGCCCGTGTGCCCGACCCCGTTCCCAGGTGTACTTCGGCGGCTCCTCGCCCATCGCCGGTGGGATCGCCGCCCGGCACGCCGATGTCTATCTCACCTGGGGCGAACCGCCCGCCCAGGTCGCCGGGAAGCTCGACCGGCTCCGGTCGCTGGCCGCCGCCGAGGGGCGCACCCTCCGCTTCG
>KE353882.1 GCA_000415505.1 Streptomyces afghaniensis 772 | reverse complement strand
CGACTGGGACGTCGGACCCGGCAGCGTCATCCGCCTCGGCGATCCGGCCGACGGACCGCGCGTGGTCCTGACGGGCCGCCCCCCTCCGGCCCCGGAACGCCCCTCCGCCGTCTCGATGCCCGCCATGACGGGCACCTACCGGCGGCCCACGACCGTACGGCCGCTGCCTTCCCGCACCGTCCGCATCGGCCGCGCCGCCGACAACGACCTGGTCATCGACGACCTGGTGGTCTCCCGCCGGCACGCCGAA
>KE353881.1 GCA_000415505.1 Streptomyces afghaniensis 772 | reverse complement strand
CGGCGATCCGGCCGACGGACCGCGCGTGGTCCTGACGGGCCGCCCCCCTCCGGCCCCGGAACGCCCCTCCGCCGTCTCGATGCCCGCCATGACGGGCACCTACCGGCGGCCCACGACCGTACGGCCGCTGCCTTCCCGCACCGTCCGCATCGGCCGCGCCGCCGACAACGACCTGGTCATCGACGACCTGGTGTCTCCCGCCGGCACGCCGAACTGCGCGCCCTGCCCGACGGGACGTACGAGATCACCGACCTCGGCAGCCACAACGGCACGTACCTCAACGG
>KE353880.1 GCA_000415505.1 Streptomyces afghaniensis 772 | reverse complement strand
CGAGGCCGTGCGAGCACGTGGACGGTCACTGGACCGTGCATCACGCACGCGTGGACGACATCGGCCGCATCACCTCGGCCGCGGGTGTGCCGGTGCTCGAACTCGCCGCGGAGGAGGGCACCTTGGAGCAGGCGTACTTCGACCTCACGTCGGCCGAGACCGAGTTCACCGCACAGCAGCCGCAGGAGGCATGACCATGGAACTCACCCCTGTCCTCCGCT
>KE353879.1 GCA_000415505.1 Streptomyces afghaniensis 772 | reverse complement strand
CATTGCAGGCTCGTGTGCAGGGCGCGCTGCCGGCCGGAGCGGAGCCGGGGACGGGGCGAGGGCGTCGGAGCCCTCGGCGGCCTGGGCCAGATGGAGCAGGTGGGCGCGCTCCGCGTCGTCGAGCTGGAGGGCGCGGGCGACGGCTTCGAGCACGGCGGGTGAGACGCCGGCGAGGTTTCCGCGTTCGAGCTTGGCGTAGTACTCGACGCTGACGCCGGCCAGGGCCGCGACCTCGCTGCGGCGCAGCCCGGGGACGCGGCGCCGGGTGCCTGCCGGGAGCCCCGCCTGCGCTGGGGTGATCTTGGCTCGCCGCGAGGTGAGGAACTCGC
>KE353878.1 GCA_000415505.1 Streptomyces afghaniensis 772 | reverse complement strand
CCTTCCAGAGCCAGTTGCAGGCCAAGTACTCCACCGCCGAGCTCGACAAGAAGATCGGCTGGTTCCCGGTCGCCAACTCCTCGGCCACCGGCCTGTACTCCCCCGACAGACCAACGGTGTCGTCGCCTTCAAGACCGGTGACGAGAAGCGGCAGAACGCGGCCCGGCAGTTCCTCGCCTTCTGGCTCGGCCCGGACTACCCGGACTACATCAAGACGATGAAGATCCCGTCCGTGC
>KE353877.1 GCA_000415505.1 Streptomyces afghaniensis 772 | reverse complement strand
TGCGTCCCGGTCGAAGCGGCCTTACGGGCAGCACGGAGCCAGCACGTTGTCCAGCGCGCTCAGGCCCGGCAGCAGATGGAACCGCTGGAACACGAACCCCACCGTGCGCCGGTACGAAGCGGCGGCCCGCCGCCCCAGCGCGGTGACGTCCTGGCCGTCCACCACCACCCGGCCCGCATCGGCCCGTTCGATGGCCCCGATGAGGTGCAGCAGTGTTGATTTGCCGGAGCCGGAGGCGCCGACGAGGGGCGACGCTGTGTCCGGCCGGGATGTCCAGGCTGATGCCGTCGACGGCCTTGATCAGCCCGTCACCGGT
>KE353876.1 GCA_000415505.1 Streptomyces afghaniensis 772 | reverse complement strand
GTCACCGCCCAGTCGCACTACGTCCTCGCCATCGAGACGGCCGGCCCCTCCACCGCGATGGTGACCAGCCGGAACCCGCAGCACCTGGACCAGCTCGTGGGCTACGTCGCCGGCGCGCTGGAGAACCCTGACACCGAGTTCCATGTGACGGTCGAGCGTCTCACCATCAGCTCGCCCACCAACTACTACTTCGGCGACAAC
>KE353875.1 GCA_000415505.1 Streptomyces afghaniensis 772 | reverse complement strand
GTCACCGCCCAGTCGCACTACGTCCTCGCCATCGAGACGGCCGGCCCCTCCACCGCGATGGTGACCAGCCGGAACCCGCAGCACCTGGACCAGCTCGGGGGCTACGTCGCCGGCGCGCTGGAGAACCCTGACACCGAGTTCCATGTGACGGTCGAGCGTCTCACCATTAGCTCGCCCACCAACTACTACTTCGGCGACAAC
>KE353874.1 GCA_000415505.1 Streptomyces afghaniensis 772 | reverse complement strand
GACCCCGACGGAACTGGTGGCACTGCGCGCTGACGGCGACGTCCTGGCACCGCTGCCGGACGGACGGCGCCGCTGGGTGCACCACGGCAGTTCCATCAGTCACTGCATCGAGGCCGACGGCCCGACCGGGACCTGGCCGGTGGTGGCAGCTGCGCTCGGAGGGGTGGAGGTGATCAACCTCAGTCAGGCGGGCAACGCGCTGCTGGATCCCTATGTCGCCCGGACGATCCGCGATGCGCCCGCCGACCTGATCAGCCTCAAGGTGGGCATCAACATCGTGAGCCTGTCCGCCTTCCGGCTGCGGACGTTCGGCCCGGCGGTACACGGATTCCTGG
>KE353873.1 GCA_000415505.1 Streptomyces afghaniensis 772 | reverse complement strand
CCGGACACCGGCCGGGACCTCGACGGGCACGTACACGAAGTCCGGGGAACCGGGCGGCAGGGTGCCGCGCACCGTTCTGCTCTCCTGCTCCCCGTCGGCCGCTGCGGCGAAGCTCACGCTTCCCAAGGTAAGCGCGGCGGCCGCTCCCGTCACGAACAGCGCGCGCCGGCCGAGCCCACCGTGATTGTCCTCGCACATGCTGCTGCTCCCCAGGTGTCGTCCGCTGACATGGCATGGGCGGTGGCGGGGGTGTGCGG
>KE353872.1 GCA_000415505.1 Streptomyces afghaniensis 772 | reverse complement strand
CTTCTCGGTGCTGGTCCTCCTGCCGTGGCGACGTACGGTGCCCATGCGCTGTCGGCCGTGGCCGCGGCCCTGCTCACCGCCGTGTGCGTGGCCGCGGAGTTCGGCCGGGAGGCGCTCAGGCCCGGGGCGATCGGGCACGGTTCGGTGGCCGAACTGCTCGTGGGGCCGCTGATCGTATTGCTGTCCGGGCTCGTCGGACTGCTCATGGCCGGGCTGGTGAGGTCGCCGATCGCCGCCCCGCTGACGGTCGTGTTCTTCCTGTTCGTGTTCCTCTTC
>KE353871.1 GCA_000415505.1 Streptomyces afghaniensis 772 | reverse complement strand
CTTTTCCAAGCCCCGCCACGTCTCCCGGTGCGCCCTTGACCGCGGGGGCGGCGGGGCATCCATGGAGGCATGGCTGATCGCTATATCGAAGTCTCGCTGGTCAAGCGCGACGTGACCTGCCGGGCCAGGCTCCTGGACGACCGCGCGCCGATCACCTGCGCGGCCGTCTGGGACGCCCTTCCGCTGGCCGGCGACGTCTACCACGCGAAGTACGCACGCGACGAGATCTACGCCCTTTTCCCGCCCTTCGCCGAAACCGAACCACCCCTGGAAAACCCGACCGTCACTCCCATTCCGGGCGATCTGTGTTATTTCGCCTTCGCGGGCGCGGAGTTGGGCACCAAGGCCTACGGCTACGACCG
>KE353870.1 GCA_000415505.1 Streptomyces afghaniensis 772 | reverse complement strand
ACCCTGCCCGCATCCGCCTTCGAGCGGATCGTGCCGGTCCTCGTGAGCCTCGCCCTCGTCCTGGTCGCCTGCCAGCCGCTGATCTCCAAGTGGGTGCGCCGCCGTCGCCCGGCAGGCGGTCCCGTCCGTCGGGACGGCGGCCCGCTGCTGTTCACCGGCCTGACGCTCGCCAGCGTCTACGGCGGCTACTTCTCCGCCGCGCAGGGCATCATCTACGTCTCCCTGATGGGCATGCTGCTCGACGACACGCTCCGAGCGGCTCAACGCCGTCAAGACGTGCTGGCCGCCGTCGTCAACACCGTCGCCGCTG
>KE353869.1 GCA_000415505.1 Streptomyces afghaniensis 772 | reverse complement strand
CGCCCGGCAGCAGCAGCGCATCAACTCCATGCGGGAGTCGCTCGGTTCGCTCGCCGGTGCCCAGTACCGGTCGGGCGGCATCGACCCTCCCTCGCCCTGCTGTTCTCCGACGACCCGGACGACTACCTCGACAAGGCCTCCCGGCTGGACCGCATCACGGCCCACCAGGCCGGTGAGCTGAAGGAGCTCCAGCAGGCCATGCGCGAACTCGCCCAGGACCGCGCGGAGACCGCCGGCAAGCTCCGCGATCTGGAGAAGAGCCGCAAGGCCGTCGCCGCCCACAAGAAGACCGTCGAGCACAAGCTCGCCACGGCGCGGCGGCTGCTCA
>KE353868.1 GCA_000415505.1 Streptomyces afghaniensis 772 | reverse complement strand
AAGAAGACGGTCGGCGTGCGGATCCCGGGACCACTGTCGTCACCCAGGCCCCTGCTCGCCGAGCTCGGTGAGCCGCTGCTGTCCAGCACCCTGCTGCTGCCCGGCGAGGAGGAGCCGATGACGCAGGGCTGGGAGATCAAGGACCTGCTCGACCACGTGCTGGACGGGGTGGTCGACTCCGGTGACTGCGGCACGGAGCCGACGACGGTGATCGACTTCTCCGGCGGGG
>KE353867.1 GCA_000415505.1 Streptomyces afghaniensis 772 | reverse complement strand
TTCTACCTGTCCGTGCCGCCGAAGTCCTTCCCGGTGGTCATCCAGCAGCTGAAGAAGCACGGGCTGGCCGACCAGAAGGGCGGCTCCTGGCGGCGCGCGGTCATCGAGAAGCCCTTCGGGCACGACCTGAAGTCGGCCGAGGAGCTCAACAAGGTCGTCCACGAGGTCTTCGCCCCGGACCAGGTCTTCCGCATCGACCACTACCTG
>KE353866.1 GCA_000415505.1 Streptomyces afghaniensis 772 | reverse complement strand
GCCGCCCCCGCCGTGCCTTCTCCTGCAGCTTGCCGATGCCGCCCTTGACGGTCATCTTGACCGCGTCCACCACGATCCCCAGCTCCGGATCACGGCTCTTGTAGCCGTCCATCGCCTGAAGGAACTGGTGCGGGGACAGCTTCTCCGCGACGCCGAGGTCCGCCATGGTGGCGACGTAGGCGTCGCGCAGCCGCTTGTACCAGCCGTCCAGGAACCGGCCGCTCTCCCGGCGCAGCCAGGCCTCGACGGGGGTGACGTCGTAG
>KE353865.1 GCA_000415505.1 Streptomyces afghaniensis 772 | reverse complement strand
CGGGCTGTCCGGCAACTCGGTTATGTGCCCAATCCGACCGCCCGTGCTCTGGCCACCCGTCAGACGGGAGCGGCCGCCCTGGTCGTCTCGGGAGAGGATCCGTCGATCTTCGCGGATCCGTTCTACGCCCAGGTGATCGTGGGGGCGTCGACCGCTTTGGAGGAGGCCGATCTGCATCTGATGCTGTGTCTGGCCGCTTCCGACCGGGG
>KE353864.1 GCA_000415505.1 Streptomyces afghaniensis 772 | reverse complement strand
CGCGCAGTTCCCCGCGCCCCTGAGGGGCGCGCCCCGTGCACGCCGATTCGAAGGAGGCAGGCCCTCAATGTCCGCAGTTCTCAAGGCGCCGCTTGTCGTCGAATTTCCCTTCACCCGCTCCCTCGGGCCCGTCCAGGGTGCCTTCCTGACCGGTCTGCGGGAACGTGTGATCCTCGGGGTCAAGACCCGCGACGGCCGTATCCTGGTCCCGCCCGTCGAATACGACCCCGTCACCGCCGAGGAGATCCGCGACCTCGTCCACGTCGGTCCCACGGGCACCGTCACCACCTGG
>KE353863.1 GCA_000415505.1 Streptomyces afghaniensis 772 | reverse complement strand
TCCCGTGACGTCAGCAAGCACTGGGGCTTCGGTTCGGGCTGGTCGGCGAGTTCGTTCGGCATGGTCGGCCTGGTCGGGCACGTCTGCGGCGGTGGGGATCCGGCCACCGGCATCGTCATCGCGGCCTCGTTCGGTGCCCTGGCACACGGCCAGAAGGATCTGGAGGCGCTGATGAGCTCCGTGTACGCCGGTGCCCTCTCATGAGGGCGGCAGCGGGGGCCCTGCCCGACCCGGCGGCCGGCAAGGCGAGGGATGTGTTCACCGACCCGGGTTGTTCGCACGCGGCGCTCGGAACTCTGCTTCTGGACCGGCAGCCCGAGTCGGATCCAGCCTCGGTCCTCGGCTCGGCA
>KE353862.1 GCA_000415505.1 Streptomyces afghaniensis 772 | reverse complement strand
GACGCCGATGCCGACCGCCTCCACCACCCCGGAGACGTCCCAGCCGAGGACGAAGGGCGGCTCGCCCAGGAAGCCGCCCGTGGCGCGGTGCTTCCAGTCGGTCGGGTTGACCCCGGCGGCCCGCACCCGGACCAGCACCTCGTTCGGCCGGGGCGCCGGGCGCTCGACTTCCACTTCCTTGAGGACCTCGGGACCGCCGAGGACGTCCTGGCTGATGGCTCGCATCGTGTTCTGTGTGCTCATGGTCATCCAGCGTGCCCGCCCGCGCCCGGCCCGCCAATGGCAGG
>KE353861.1 GCA_000415505.1 Streptomyces afghaniensis 772 | reverse complement strand
GATCTGCACCCGGCGAGGGGCGGCGCGAGGAGGAGGTCGCACGGCTGAGGGGCTCGGTGCGCGTGTGCTGCGGCGGGTGGCGGAGCAGGGCGGCGAGTGGGTCGTGATGGCGGACCCGGAAGGGAACGAGTTCTGCGTGCAGTGACCTTCCCGGGCCGGTCCGGCTCATCACAACGCCCTGGCCGGATACGCCTCTTGACGGAGAGTCAGTAACAGCTTCACCATCCAGGCACCCCATTCACTGTGGGCTGCCCGTGGACACCCCACGGGCTTCCCCATGGAATTC
>KE353860.1 GCA_000415505.1 Streptomyces afghaniensis 772 | reverse complement strand
TGCCGCACATGCTGGTCGCCGGCGCCACCGGCTCCGGCAAGTCGTCCTGCATCAACTGCCTGATCACCTCGATCATGATGCGGGCGACCCCCGAGGACGTCCGGATGATCCTCGTCGACCCCAAGCGTGTCGAGCTGACCGCCTACGAGGGCATCCCGCACCTGATCACCCCGATCATCACCAACCCCAAGCGGGCCGCCGAGGCGCTCCAGTGGGTCGTACGCGAG
>KE353859.1 GCA_000415505.1 Streptomyces afghaniensis 772 | reverse complement strand
CTTGGCCGCGGCTCGACAGCGATGTCGCCCGGCCGGGAGGGGGCGGCAAGGATGTGCCGTGGAGAAGTGGAGGGCCCCGGCGCCGTGTGGCGCCGGGGCCTGTCCTCCCCTGTGCTGACCCGGAGCCCCGAGCTCTCAGGGTCATTCCCCTCGGACCGGTTTCCCCGAGCGGTCCGCCTCCCGCTGAAGATCTCCCCTCGGTCGAGGCGATCAATCCCTGAGGGTGGTCACTCGAACGAGGGGTGTTGCCCGCGAGAACGGCCTCCTCGAATG
>KE353858.1 GCA_000415505.1 Streptomyces afghaniensis 772 | reverse complement strand
TCGTCGATCGCGGACTCCATGACCTCGATGGTGGTGCGCACCATCTCCACGGTCTGGCGCAGCGTGATCGCCCGGGTCAGTTCGCGCGGCGCGGTTCCGAACACGTCGGTGGAGATGGCCTGCGGAGCCTCCGGATGCCGGAACCACTCGGTGAAGGCGGCGATACCCGCCTGCGCGACCAGACCGATCCAGGAACGGTTCTCCGGGGGCATGGCCCGGTACCAGGGCAG
>KE353857.1 GCA_000415505.1 Streptomyces afghaniensis 772 | reverse complement strand
GCCCAGGTCGACCTGCCCGCCCTCGAGCACGCCGTGCTCGACTTCTGGCGTGAGCAGAAGATCTTCGCCAAGAGCCTGGAGCAGTCCGAGGGCCGCCCCGAGTGGGTGTTCTACGAGGGCCCGCCCACCGCCAACGGCATGCCCGGTGCCCACCACATCGAGGCCCGCGTCTTCAAGGACGTCTTCCCCCGCTTCCGCACCATGCG
>KE353856.1 GCA_000415505.1 Streptomyces afghaniensis 772 | reverse complement strand
CTGCCGCCCTCGAGCACGCCGTGCTCGACTTCTGGCGTGAGCAGAAGATCTTCGCAAGAGCCTGGAGCAGTCCGAGGGCCGCCCCGAGTGGGTGTTCTACGAGGGCCCGCCCACCGCCAACGGCATGCCCGGTGCCCACCACATCGAGGCCCGCGTCTTCAAGGACGTCTTCCCCCGCTTCCGCACCATGCGCGGCTACCACGTGGCCCGCAAGGCCGGCTG
>KE353855.1 GCA_000415505.1 Streptomyces afghaniensis 772 | reverse complement strand
CGGCATCGACTCCTTGACCGGATCGCACAACACCGAGACAGGTACGCCCGCCATGAACTTCGCTTCACTGCCCGACCGTCGCGCCGCTCTCGACCCCGATGGGGCAGCGGTCTCGGACGGGCGCCAGTAACTCACCAACGCTCAGTTGCTGGACCGGGTCCGTGCGGCAGCGCGTCAGCTCCAGGACCTCGGCATCGGTCCCGGCGATGTCGTGGCCCTCAAGCTGACGAACCGCATCGAGTTCGTGCTGCTGTTGTTCGCCGCCTGGCGGATCGGCGCCACCATCACGCCGG
>KE353854.1 GCA_000415505.1 Streptomyces afghaniensis 772 | reverse complement strand
TCATGAAGGGCAGGTGCTCGACGGCGAACGGGGTCAGGTCGTCGCCCAGGCCGGCCATGGCGAGCAGCACACCGGCCTTCACACGAGGGTCGGACATGTCCTCGCCGGGAACACCGTCGGAGTCGAGGACGCGCGCGCCGAGGAGCATGCTCGACGTCTGGGCTCCCCAGGAGTGGCCGGCCACGGCGACGCGGTCGCGGTCGAGGCGTCCGGTGAGGCCCGGTACGGAGGCTTCGAGAACGTCGAGTCCGTC
>KE353853.1 GCA_000415505.1 Streptomyces afghaniensis 772 | reverse complement strand
ACCACGCTGACCGACGAACCGGCCGGTCACCAAGCGGGGGCGTAACCATCATGACTACACAGCCCACACCTGTACTCGAAGCCCGCGGCGTCACCATGCGCTTCGGCGGCCTCACCGCCGTCCGCTCCGTCGACTTCACGGTCAACGCCGGCGAGATCGTCGGACTGATCGGCCCCAACGGCGCCGGCAAGACGACATTCTTCAACT
>KE353852.1 GCA_000415505.1 Streptomyces afghaniensis 772 | reverse complement strand
GACGGTGCGTCCGTCGGTGGAACGGCTGCTCGATCACGGAGGCGCCAACGACGTTTATCTGGTACGGGCCGACGCCTGGTTCAGTCGGCCGGCATCTACCGTGACGCCGACTACGTGGAGTTCGCCGACGCCGCGCACCGGGCGGCGTTCTTCGGCTGGTGCGTGGCCCGGTGGGTCGAACTCGGCGCTCGCGCGTACGACCTCGTGCACGGCAACGGCTGGCAGTCCGGTGCCGCCATGGCACACCTGAGATC
>KE353851.1 GCA_000415505.1 Streptomyces afghaniensis 772 | reverse complement strand
CCACACCGGTGGTGTGGCCGGTGACGACATCACCCAGGGTCTGCCGCGTGTCGTCGAGCTCTTCGAGGCCCGTACCCCGAACGGGTGTCGCCCCGATCTCCGAGGCCTCCGGCCGCGTGCGGATCGAGGAGACCGAGAAGACCAAGAAGATCGTCATCACGCCGGACGACGGCAGCGACGAGACGGCGTACCCGATCTCGAAGCGCGCCCGACTCCTGGTCAGCGAGGGCGAGCACGTCGAGGTGGGCCAGAAGCTCACCGT
>KE353850.1 GCA_000415505.1 Streptomyces afghaniensis 772 | reverse complement strand
CGTCAGGCCGTTCTCGGACAGCAGGGTGCGGATGTTGTCGCCGGTGCGGGTGTACCGGGTGTTCGTGTCGCCCATGACGATCACCGCGTTGCCCGCCGAGTTCGCCTGGATGAAGTCCGAGAGCTGCTCGACGTTGGCCCGGCGTGCGGCCAGCGCGTCGTCGGTCGAGTCGGCGTTGGTGTGGACGTTGTACAGGTCGACGAAGGCGCCCTCCGCCAGTCTCAGTCGCGCCAGCGAAAATCCCTTG
>KE353849.1 GCA_000415505.1 Streptomyces afghaniensis 772 | reverse complement strand
CGGGCATGCTCGACTCCGAGGAACTCGCGGGCGGAGTGGACCGGTTCCGGGAAAGGGTGCTGGCCCGCTTCCGCGACCACGAGGACGTGCGGCTGGTCCTCGCCCCGGAGCAGGTCCTCACACCGGTGCTCCTGCGCGAACTCTCGGAGGCCGCCGCCGTCGGCTCCCTGGATCGCCCTCTTCCTCGACACGTACGAGCGGACGGGCCTGTAC
>KE353848.1 GCA_000415505.1 Streptomyces afghaniensis 772 | reverse complement strand
GTGAGGATGACGATGCGCAGGTCGCCGGCGGATTCGGTGAGGATGTCGCAGTCGAGGTGAAGTGGCCCGACCTCGGGATGGTGGACGGTCTTGGTGTGCAGCATGTGACCACTCACCTCGTGGGCCTCCCACAGGGCGGCGAAGCGCGGGCTCGTGCTGCGCAGGTCGGTGACGAGGCGGCACAGGACCAGGTCCGTCGGATAGCGGGCGGACGCGGACCGCAGGT
>KE353847.1 GCA_000415505.1 Streptomyces afghaniensis 772 | reverse complement strand
TGACGCCGCGCTCGTACGCCTGGACATAGGGACGCGCGCCCTTGAAGCTCGGCAGGAACGAGTGGTGGATGTTGATCGCCCGGCCCTCGAGCTGCTTGCACAGGTCGTTCGACAGGATCTGCATGTAGCGGGCGAGGACCACCAGATCGATGTCCAGCTCGTCGACGAGCTCCAGCAGCCGCGCCTCCGCCTCCGGCTTCGTCTCCCGGGTGACGGGCACGTGGTGGAAG
>KE353846.1 GCA_000415505.1 Streptomyces afghaniensis 772 | reverse complement strand
CGTTGCTCGCGCCCGCCTCCACGGCGTCGATCCTGCGGCTCACGGCGGACGCGAGGATCAGCGGGTAGAGGTTGGGCCCGCCCCGAACTCCACGGAGCGGGCGATGGCGCCGGGACGGAAGCGACGGTAGAAGGCGCTGTGGTGCGCGATGATCGCCGCGTCCGAGGGATGCACCTCGCGGTAGTTCTCGCGGAGGTAGTCGGCGACCGGCCAGCTGTCCCAGTCCACGTCGTCGTTGTGCGTCGTCATGGCTCTCTAGCCCTTCAGCCGCAGGGGGAAACGCCCGGCC
>KE353845.1 GCA_000415505.1 Streptomyces afghaniensis 772 | reverse complement strand
GGCTCCGCTGCTGGTCGTGGACGGCGACCAGGACGTCATCCCCGGCGTGACGAACGGCGAGCCCCTGGCCCGTCTGGCGCCGCACGGCACCTGCCTGTCCGTCCCGCACGGCGACCACCTCCTTGGTAACGCGCGGCCCGACTGGCTGCCCCACCTCAGCGACCACCTCACGCACACCCTGACGGGAACATCAGCATGAACCGCTTCTTCGGCAAGACCATCCTCATCACCGGCGGCACCAGCGGCATGGGTCTGGCGACCGCACACCGCCTTGTCGCCGAAGGCGCCCACGTCATCGTCACCGGCCGCACCCGCGCACGGGTGGACTCCGCAGTCAAGGAGCTCGGCTCCAACGCCTCGGGGATCGTGGCCGACGCCGCCGACCTCGGCGCGGTGGAAGCGCTGATGGAGACCGTCCGGGACCGTCACGGCCAGTTGGACGGCCTCTTCGCGAACGCGGGCACCGGCACATTCCTGCCGTTCGAGAACATCACCGAGCCGGACTTCGACCACGGTATCGACGTCAACTTCAAGGGCGTGTTCTTCACCGTCCAAAAGGCACTGCCGCTACTGGCGGACGGAGGCTCGATCGTCATCAACGCCTCCTGGACCCTCCACCGGGGCAACAGCGTCCTGACCCTCTACTCGGCGGCCAAGGCCGCCGTGCATAACCTGGCCCGAACCCTGGCTGCCTCACTCGCCCCGCGCGGCATCCGCGTCAACTCCGTCAGCCCCGGCTATATCGACACCCCGATGTATCCCGCCGACGCACTGAGCGAAGCGGAGGCAGCGGCGGTCACCGGCCAGATTGTCGCCGGCCGCTTCGGACGCCCGGAAGAGGTCGCTGCGGCTGTCGCGTTCCTCGCCTCGTCCGACGCGTCCTACATCAACGGCCAGGATCTCGTCATCGACGGCGGCCTGGTCGGTGCCGTACCCGCCTGATGATCGGCCGCGCACACTCGCAGCCAGCCAGCTTCTGCGGGGGCTGCTGCGCTGCCGACCGCCCTCCAGCCTTCGTCCTCGACCGTGGGAAAGGCAGCCGCAGAGTGTGGGAGACGATCTCCATCAGCACCTGCGTAGGACCAGGTCAGCGACTTTCGTCGGTGCATTGAGGCCGATGAGAGGATCTCGCGGGACCAGCGCGAGACCAGATCCTCCAATGCGTCCGCAGGCGTTGCGCCGGGCAAGCGGCTTGAGCAGCTCGATGAGCTCCAGGCCGTTGCGCAGACCGGCGACGGCGGCGGTGGTCGCGGCAGTCACGAGGTCGGCGAGCTGCAGGTGCGGGACGTGATCGGACGGGGCGGTCACGATGGGCATCACCACACGGTCCGGCTTCACGTAGGTGGTACCGACCGTGGTGAGGTCCAGCGCCTCCGTCAGCCACTTCGTCTGGTCTTTCCTGCCACCGCCAGGTTCGTCGGCGATGACGACCCCACGCTCGTTCGTGGTCTGCAGCTCCCTCTCGATGCGCTCGTACAGGTAGCCCAGGATCGCGTTGGCCGCGTACTCCTTGTCCCAGTCCGCACAGCCACGGTCCCAGATCACCACGGCCGTACGGACGCCGCACTGCCCGGCGATCTCCAGCATCCGGCGGCGCGCGCCCTTCACCACTTCGCCGCCGGCGTTGTCCAGCCAGCTCCCCTTGGACGGCTTCCACTTAAACTCCTCGCCGCCTGGCATTCCGACCTCGGTCCGGAGCTGGTCGATTCGCGCGGCTGTACTGCGCCACCTGGTCCTCCGGGAACATGACTAGCGCCCACCGAGACGAGCTCGCCGAGGTGCTCCCGGCGAGGGCGCCGCTGCCCGCTGTCATCGATGAAGATCAGCCGCACTCGTTGTCTCCCGTCCTCGGCCCAGCCACATCAGCCTGCGCCGCCCCCTCAGCGCGCAATCGGCTCAGGAGCGTACGACGGGACCTGCCGGAAGACAGCGGCGGGAGTTCAGCGAGCTGTTTGCGGCCTCGATGAGCAACCGGACGAGTGGCGTGTGCCCGAGGGGCAGCCGTTCCTGATCAGGCCGGTCGGCATGTACGACGTCGAGTCGAACCGGTACTTTCTCGGTGTGGTCGGCGTCGTCGCCGTGGAACACACAGGCCGGGCACGCCCGGGATCTGCCTTCAGGGGGGCGGGGCGGACGTTCCCCGGACGACGAGACGGGGGGTGATGACTTGTTCCCCGGCGGGGATCTCCGCACCCTCCAGGCGTGCGACGGCCCGGCCGACGGCGAGCCCGGCGAGGCGTGCGACGTCCTGTCCGACGGTGGTGAGGTCGATGTGGGCCAGGCGGGCCAGATGGCTGTCGTCGAACCCGACGACGGAGATGCCGCCGGGGACCGCGACGCCGGAGCGGAGGAAGAGGTCGAGTACGCCGGTCGCGCAGCGGTCGTTGAAGGCCAGTACGGCGGTGGGGCGCGGGCGGGTGGCCGACAGGGTTCGGGCGGCCTCGGCGCCTTCCTCCTCAGTGAGACCGCCGGGGAGAATGCGGATGAGTTCGCCCAGGCCGTGGCGGTTCATGGCGGTGCGGTAGCCGCGGCGCCGGTCGGCTGCGCCCGGTGCCCGGCCGCCGTCGATGTGGGCGATGTCGCGGTGGCCCAGAGCGACGAGGTGGTCCACCGCCTGGCCGGCTCCCTCGTCGTCGGCGGTCCGTACGACCTCCAGGCCCGGGACGGACGGCCGCAGCCGGCGGGCCACGGAGACGACCGGCAGTTGCCCGGCGAGTTCCGCCAGCCGCGCGGCGGGGGCCTGCGGGCCGAGCAGGATCAGCGCCTCGCAGCGGTCGTCGAGCAGCGTCTCGACGGCGCGCTGCTCGCCGCGCCCGGCGGCCACGGCACTCAGCGCGATCTGGTACCCGGCCGGTTCGGCCGCCGCGTAGATGCCCTCCACCAGGTCGGAGTGGAACGGATGCTGGAGGCCGAACTGCACCCCGAGCAGATGGGAGCGGTGGCTGCGGAGCAGCCGGGCCCGGGCGTCGGGTCGGTAACCGATCTCCCGCGCGGCCTGAAGGACGCGCTCGCGGGTGGCCTGGCCGGCCCCTTTCGCTCCACGCATCACGATGGAGACCAGCGCTGTGGACACCCCTGCCCGCGACGCCACGTCGGCGAGCGTCGGTCGCTTTCCGTTGGGGACCGCTGGGGTCGCCGGCAACCCGTCCTCCCTGGTCGGGGTCGTCTCCTGCAGAGTCGACTATAGAACGTTCTAGCTTTCACACGCCACCGGAGCCTTGACAGGGGAGGGCGACAGCTGTCGTACTGCTGCTCCACGGAGTTCTAGAACGTTCTAGTTCCTTGAACGTTCTAGCCCGAAGTCGCGGAGAGAGGTACGTGGCGATGTACACACTGGCGGCCTGCGCCGAGATGGTCTTCCTGGAACTGCCGATCGACGAGCGGGCACGGCGCATCCACGACGCCGGTTTCCAGGTCGAGATCTGGGACTGGACCCGGCACGACCTTGCCGCTCTGGCCCGGACCCCGGCCGACTTCTCCTCCATGACCGGCTACATCCGCGGCAGTCTGACCGACGAGGAGGGCGCGGCCGAACTCCTGAGCACCGCCGAGGAGTCACTCAAGGCGGCCGAGCAACTGGGCTGCCCTCGCCTGAACCTGCACGGCACCGGACTGGACGGCCAGGGCCTGCCGGTGGTGCCGGTGACCGGTGAGGTCACCGGTGAGATGTGGATCGCCGCCCACCGCACGCTCACCCGCCTCGCCGAGCTGGGCGAGAGCGCCGGGGTCGTCTTCACCCTGGAGAACCTCAACACCGCCGTCGACCACCCCGGGGTGCCGTTCGCGACGGCCGCCGACACCCTGGCCCTGGTCGCGGCCGTGGACCGGCCCGGGCTGCGGATGAATCTGGACCTCTACCACGCCCAGATCGGCGAGGGGAATCTGATCGAGCTGGTCCGCAGGGCCCATGCCCTGGGCCTGATCGGCGAGATCCAGGTGGCCGACGTCCCCGGCCGCCGCGAACCCGGAACCGGGGAGATCAACTACCCCGCCGTCGCCCGCGCCCTGGTGGGCCTCGGCTACGAGGGCACGGTGGCGATGGAGGCGTGGGCCTCCGGCGACAGCGAGCTCGCTCTGGAGCGCTTCCGCTCCGCCTTCACCGTCTGACTGTCTCCACTGCCTGTACCTACCCTGACGACGACGTACGGAGCACCCGCATGACCACCCAGCAGCCTCTCGCCGTCGGCCTCCTCGGCGCCGGACGGATGGGTTCGTTCCACGCCGAGACCCTCGCCCACCGCCTCCCGGGCGTCCGGCTCGTCGCCATCGCCGACCCCACCCCGGGCGCCGCGCGGAGCCTGGGCGACCGGCTCGGCTGCGCCACCGCCTACACGGACATCGGTGAACTGCTCGCCGACCCGCACATCGACGCGGTGGTGATCGCCACCCCGGCCCGTACCCACGCCGACCTGGTCGAGGCGGCCGCCAAGGCGGGCAAGGCGGTCTACTGCGAGAAGCCGATGGCGATCACCCTCGCCGAGGCCGACCGCGCCATCGCGGCCGCCGCGGATGCGGGCGTGCCCCTCCAGGTGGGCTTCAACCGCCGCTACGACGCGGGCTTCAGGGCCGCCCACGAGAAGATCGCCGCCGGCGCCATCGGCACACCGCAACTGTTGCGCTCGCTCACCCGCGACCCCGCTCTGGCCGACCCGGCCCGCATACCGCCGTGGACGATCTTCCTGGAGACCCTCATCCATGACTTCGACGTCCTGCGCCACCTCAATCCCGGTGCCGAACCCGTCGAGGTCTTCGCCATGGCGGACGCCCTGATCCGCCCCGACTTCAAGGACCGCGGCCTGCTCGACACCGCCGTCGTCACCGTCCGCTTCGACAACGGCGCCCTCGCCACCGCCGAGGCCAGCTTCCAGGCCGTCTACGGCTACGACGTACGCGCCGAGGTCCTCGGCTCGACCGGGATGCTCACCATGGGCGACGTCCGCCGCACCCACCTGACCGCATACGGCCCGGACGGCGTCGCCGCCGAGTGCGTCACCTACGACCAGCACCTCTTCCACGACGCCTATGTGGCCGAACTCGCCGACTTCACCGACAGCGTCCGCACCGAGCGCACCCCCTCCGCCACCGGCGAGGACGCACGCGCTGCCCTGGCCATCGCCCTCGCCGCCGTCCAGTCCGTCACCACCGGCGGTCCCGTCCGCGTCGACAGGCTCCAAGACCTGTGAAGCACGGGTCTTCGGCCGCAGCGCGGACCCCGGCGCCGTGTGACAAGTACGGGTGACGGCCAGGCCAGTCCAACATGCGACACCCCCGCTGCTCGAGTGCGGCGGGGGTGTCGGTGACTAGTAGACGTCTGAAGAGGGATGAACCGACGGACAGGGCAACGACGGAGGCGATCAGTCCACCGACACCGACGGGTGCGGCGATCTGTGCGAGTGGCCAGCCGCCCTTCATGGTCCTCACTTGGCCATGGACAACGCACAATGGCAAACCCTGTCCATAACTTCGGCTCCGCGGCCCACCCAGCGGGCAAGTCAGGGCTTTCCACGGCCACGGTGAGCATCGGCTCGGGCAAGGACCAGGTCATGCGGCTATGCCTTCCACGCAGCCCGGAGAAACTCCGTCGTTGCTGACCGCCGGGCCGCTTACGCTGGGCGACGTGTCCGCACCGAAACATCACCACTACGTGCCTCAGAGCCACCTGGCACGATTCGGGCGAGCGACATGGTCAGGGTGAGGCGCCGGTGCCCGCCGAAGACGCACCTCGCCAACGTCAAGAACGTCGCTGCCGAGACCGGCTTCTACACGATCACGGACGACAACGGCATGCCCTCCACGGCCATCGAGCACGAGCTCAGCGGCCTGGAAGGGAGAGGTCTTGCCGCCCTGCGCCGAATAGACGAGACGGGAATGCCTCCGGACGTCGGTACCGACGACCGCGAGCTGCCGTGCCTCTACCTGGCCGTGCAGATGGCCAGGACACCGCGCAAGCGCACGGGTCCGCTCTTCGAGCGGAACGTCACCGCATACGCGAACGGCCGGGAGGTCGACCTGGCGCTGATGACCGAGTACCTCACGCGCAAGCATCTCGGTCACCCGCCACGGGAAGCCGAAGCCCAGGGTGCCTGGGACTACTACCACGGCATGCGGGCGATGAACGGGGGCAACGACCCCACCCACGACGAAGCGGTCGCCGTGACGCTCAGCTCGGTCCGGGTGCGCATCCCGCAGTACCGTGCCCGGCACTGGCGGCTCGAGACCTGCCGCAAGCCGATCTTCCTCACCTCCGACGCGCCCCTGGTGCTCTGGCGCCCGGAAACTCCGGAGGACGCCTACCGAGGGTTCGGCCTGGAGGGTGCTCACGAGATCAGGTTCCCGGTCAGCCCCACGGCTCAGCTCGTGCTCGTCCCCGGGCACGGCACATCCGCGGAAGAGGTCAGGCTCAGCCGAGTGAACAGCTGCAACCAGGACCTCGCGGACACCTGCGAGCAGGCCGTCATCGGGCACCCGGACCGGCCCGCCGCGCTCGACAGAGTCCAGCTGAGCAAGCGCGGGCCCACACAGCGCTTCAACTCGGGCCCCGGCTTGCAGGAGAACCCGGACGGCACGGGTCTGCAGCGGGATACTCACCGGCTTGGTGGCATGTGCGAGAAGCCAGCGCTGGTGGCGTCGGCAGACATGTCCGGCCGCCTCCGGATACACCAGCACGGGCAGGCCGGGCGAGCAGGCCCGGCTGGTGCAGGCCGGGCAGGCGCTCACCCAGGCCTGGCGCGGCACGCGCCAGGCTGCTCCCGCGACCTCCTCCTCCCCGCGCAGTTCGTGTGTGGCAAGGCTGGGAAGCAGGCCAGTGAGGCGGGCGAGCGGCAGACCCGTAAACCGGGTCAGCTCCGCGCGGGCCGGTGCGTTGAGGAACAGTTCGAGCCCGCTGCTGGGGGTGCCGGTCACCCGCACACGGCGGGAACCGTTCAGGATGCCGCGCAGCAGGTCCTGGGCGGGCAGACCGTAGTGGACGGTCATTCTCCTGATCCAGGAGCCGGTCAGCTCCTGCGCGTAGGGAGGCACGCGGGCGGGTGCGGGGATGAGGGCTTGCACAGACATGTCCTTCAGGGGGGCACAGGAAGGGGTAGGGGATGTATGGCTATGGCCCGCGCACTCCTGCGCGAAGGGCTTCAACGCACTGCGTGCTCGGCGTGGGGAGGCGGCGGTGCGCGGCCAGGGCGGCGGCCGCGCACCTCATTGGGCGGGTGCCCCGCCCGTTACGGTTGGCTGCCCGGGCCGCGTCTGCGGCTCCCGCGAGCCTGGTTGGTGGCCTGGATGTCGAGCACCACCTGGGACAGCAGCCGCTTGGTGATCGCGAAGCTCCCATCCAGAATGGAACGGATCGCGGCCTCCCGGATCAGGAGAGAGAGGCTGGCCAGGACGCCGCCGGTGCGCAGATGGATGTAGTCGGCGAGGCGGAGAAGCGTCCCGGGCCGGTGACGGGGCAGCCGTAGCGCCAGCTCCATGTCGCCTAGCAGCTTGCGCCAGACCTCCTTCTGCTGCGCAGTGCCGTTCAGCAGTGGGGGAGTACGCAACAGCTTGCACCGAGCGGCGAGTTGGGCACCGCGGGGCCCGGTCAGCAGGGGAGAGTTCTCCACATCGACACCGGCCAGCACGAACGTCGCGGGGATCCGCTCCGCCAGGGTCTTGAGTTGGTCGGAGGTGTCGGCGCCGGGCTGAGTACGGGTGTTGAGCAGGTGGACGTCGTCCATGAACACCAGCCGGGTCCGCCGCTCGCACAGAACATGGCACACGGCGTTGGTGATGGTGGCTTCGGTCATCCGGTCGTGCACGGGGATGCCGGCGAACCGGGCGAGTACCTGGGCCAGGCTCTTGGGGGTATACGTGGGCGGGATGGCGGCGAACGCCACGGGCATGAAGGCGCCCTGGTAGCCCGCGAGACGGCGCCGTTCGCTCAGCTCGAAGGACCTGCCCAGTTCCGCCAGCGTGGTCGACTTCCCCGCCCCCGGCGGCCCGGACACGATGAGTCCGCGCCGAGCCGTGCTGCGCTGCCGGTTGTTGACCAGCAACGTCATTCTCAACTCCGTCGCGGCTCGTTCCATGAACGGGGTGGTGAGTGTGGCAAATTCGGAGTGGTAGTCCAGTTGGGCTTTGCGGGTCCAGTACGGATCATCCGCCGGGGGTGCGCTGGTGCGGGAGCGGGCAAGGTCCGCCTGCCACAGGAGCCAGTCGGTGACGACGCCGGGGGTAACGTCGTCGTCGAAGAAGCCGTCGTCCGCGGCAGTGATCACGGCAGCCACTGGTCCTCCCCGTCGGCGCCGGCCAACAGCCCGCAGCCCGTGGCGGCCGGGCCGGGCACTGTCCCGTCGTTGAGCACGTCGGCGAAGTCGTCGTCCTCGTCGGGGGCGGTGTCGTCGTCGAGGTCGGGTTCGGTGTAGACGCCGGCCAGGCCGAACGACGGCGCGGGCACGTCCAGCACGTTGAGTTCGCCCTGAGGTACCGGCACCGCGCCTGCGGCACGGGACTTCGCCACCACGCGGCGCTCCGTGGCCGACAGTTTCTCCTTACGGGCGGCCCGTTTGAGGAAAGCGTCCAGGGCCAGGGCCAGTTCGGCCTCGTGTTCCTCCCGTGAGCCGGTGCGTTTGACTACCTTGCAGATGTGCTCCCACACGTGGTGGGTGAACGGCAGGCTGACCGAGGTGGCGTGGGTCCACGTCACCTCGACGAACCCCTTGGGCAGCCGGACCCAGATCCGGGTGGGGGCGTAGGGGTTGTGGTGCACCTCCCACAAGCCCTTTTGCGAGGCCACCCCGGAGTGTTGTCCGCGGTGTCCGTTGAGGCAGGGATCGTCGTAGGTGCGGTAGTCGAACCGGATGCCGGCATCTGTGATCGGTTGCCAGCGCACCGGCAGCAGTTCCACGAAGTCGTCCGTCGACAGCGGCACCGGGCGTAGCCTGCCACCGGTAGCAGCGCCGCCCACATCTGGTTGGGTGTGAGGGCCTTCTTCGGCATCAGCGGATGCCGCAGGCCCTCGTGCGGGCGGTGGTGCCAGTGCACGAGGAACTCCTCCCACAGCGCCTGGAGTTCGGAGACGGTCCACAGCTGTTCCTGCTCGACCCGTGAACCGCGCTCACCCACGTGCGAGCCGGTGAAACCGGGCAGCCACTGGACAAACTCTGTGTTGATCGAGCCGAAGCACCGCTCCACATGCCCCTTGGCCGGCCCGTTGGCCGGAGGCACCGGCTGCAGCGAGATCCCCAGGCTCTCGCACGCTGCCCGGGTGGCGGGGGAGACGAACACTTTGCCCTGGTCGACCACGACCATCTCGGGGACGATCACCGGCCGCGCCGCCGCATCTTTGAGCCGTTCGTCCACCGCGGTCAGCCGCTCATGCGGCACTACCGAGGCGGCCATCGACAGGGCCGCATCCCAGCCGGGACGCATCACCACCGGCGTCATCATCTGCGCCAGCAGCACCGCCACATCCGTCAGCTTGCTGCCCGCCGGCCGCATGACTCCCCACAGACCGCCCATGGCCACATCCACCGCGGTGGTCAGCTCCAGCCGCCCCACCACCCCGTCGTCCAGGACCACCAGTACATCCAGCGGCGAGCTGTCCATCATCACCAGCTCGCCGGGCCGCAGCGCCAGCGTCGGCTTGAACGGCGGCGTGGGACGCGCGGCGCGGGCACGCCGCTGCGCCACCATCCCCTGCAGCCCAAGAGACTCCTCCACTGCGTCGATGAGCTTGTTGAACGTGGACTCGGCGGGTGCCTCCACCACCCCGACGCCGTGCCGCGCATCCAGCCACCACTGCGTCTCGCGCCGCATCCGTTTCTTCCACCCGCGCGAGCGGGAACGCAACGCCTTCTGCG
>KE353844.1 GCA_000415505.1 Streptomyces afghaniensis 772 | reverse complement strand
CCAGGACCACCAGTACATCCAGCGGCGAGCTGTCCATCATCACCAGCTCGCCGGGCCGCAGCGCCAGCGTCGGCTTGAACGGCGGCGTGGGACGCGCGGCGCGGGCACGCCGCTGCGCCACCATCCCCTGCAGCCCAAGAGACTCCTCCACTGCGTCGATGAGCTTGTTGAACGTGGACTCGGCGGGTGCCTCCACCACCCCGACGCCGTGCCGCGCATCCAGCCACCACTGCGTCTCGCGCCGCATCCGTTTCTTCCACCCGCGCGAGCGGGAACGCAACGCCTCCTGCGGCAATAGGACCCGCAGCGCCTCCACCACCTCCGGGGCGGCGCGATCCAGCCGCGTCGAACCGCGCCGCTTGGCGACCAGCCCCCACACTCCGCCAGCGTGGTACCGCGCCCGCCACCGGCGCACTGTCGCCCGGCTCACTCCCGACCAGCCCTGCGCGGCCAGCTCATCGGCCTTCGCCTGCTCACGCGCGGCCAGCGTCGTGGAGGCGGGATCGTACTGCGGCTTGATCACCGCCTTGCTGCCCGGCACCGGGCAGCCGGTCTCCACCTCCCGCACATGCCGCTCCAGGTCCAGCGCCCGCAGTTGCTGTTCCTCGGGCACCGTCGACAGCAGGCCGACCTGCGGCACTCGCAGACGTGGCCCGTCCACCGGACCAAGGCCGGGATCTCTCAGCAATGCGGCCAGGGCGAATACCGCCAACGAACCGTCTCCGTCTGTGTCGGCCAGCCAGATCCGCGCCCAGTCCGCCAGGGCTCCCTCGATCCCGGCCACGGTCCACTTCCGCCCGCCATGCTGTACGGCGGCACCAACATCGAGTACCGGCCGGCTCACCGCTGCGCCGCCGTCCGCGAGGCCACCGCGACGACCCGCTCGTGCAGCACCCGCTCCAGCGGAACCCGCAGCACCCCGCACCACAGGGCGTGAAACACCGCCGGCCATACCGCGATCGGATCACCCAGCAGCTGTACCCCCTCCACCAGCGGCAGCGGCTGACGAAAACATGCGGTCACTTGCGGCAACCGGCCCTGTGCACAGCGCGGATGTCGGTAGCCGGCCAGCCAGCGCACATTGGTCTCCACCGCGGACGGCGGTGGCCCGGCCAACCGGTAGTGCCAGCCTGCTGCCGCGGCCGCGGCCTCGACGTGCACAGCCCGCCGGACCAACCGCCGCCCCGCCCCCGACGGGCCCGCACAATCGACCAGAAGCCCACTGCCGTCTGCCAGACGCGCCATCAGGTGCGGTGCGTGAGAGACGGTCTTTCCGCCCCGCCCACGCCACAACAGCTCCACCGGCCGACAGGCCAGGGCCGTCACCGTCGGGTCGTGGTCCAGCATCATGACCTGCGTGCGCATGGCCTTGAACCCATAGTGGACCAGACGTCGGTCAGTCGAAGACCACCACCAACCCGGCACCACACGGCGGCCCTTGAGTATCGGGAACCGCTGAACCGGCAGACACTCCTCCAGTACACGCTCGCCGGCAGCCTCCAGCCACGGTATTTCACGCTCGACTCCGAGAGGATCAACAAACCGAGCCGTCATGTGCGCCGGATCAGCGAAGCGACGGCCGATGCTCAGCGGCGGCGTGGGGGCAGCCTGCTGCTGTTTTGCGGAAGACAAAGGGGTCATGAACAACTCTCACGTATGCAGGGAAAAGTCAGGAAGACACCGCTTGCCAGCCACGACAGATGCCTAGACAGGCGCCGTGGAGCAACCGGTCCGGCCCACGACGGCGAGCCGTGGCCAGTACGCCGCGCTCAGGCCAAGAAGGCACGCGCCGCTATGAGAAGAGCAAATAACACGGCTCCAGCACAGGTCACCGCTGTGTCCGCAAAGAGGAAGCAGTGCATTCGCCCGGAATGCGGCATTAAGCCCACCTGGTGTCTGCAAGTCGAGCTCGGCGGCCCTTCCACTCGCAGCACCACACACCTGCCGCGGACGCGGGGTCGGTGTCAGGGGCAGGCGGGGGTGAGTTCTGTCGCCTGTGCCGATCTGTCGAGCACTGCGCAGCACCGCTCGTGAGGAAGTTCCCACGGCACTTCGGTCGTACATGCCCACCAAGGCATTCAGTTCTTGCTCAGTTCCTGGTTCCGGACCAGGGCACCCAGCAGATCCTGTCGCGCAGCGGTCAGAGCAGGTCGCCAAAGAGCGTGTCCTGGACCGGGGGTGCGCTGCGCGGGCGGGGGAGCGGGCGGCGTTGGTCCTCCGGCGGCGGGGGCGTGCCGGCCGCGCCATCGCTCAGCGCGTACCGGCAGGCGGCCCGCAGGTCCGGCAGCTCGAGCCGTGCGCCCATGAAGCCAAGGAAGTCCGCGACGCTCCAGTCGATGAGGGCGCCCTGGCGAGACAGATACAGTGCCACGGACTCGATGGAGTAGCTGTCGCTGTAGTCCAGCAGAAGGTAGCCAGCCAGCTGGTGAAGCGCATCGCGGCTCATCCGCTGTGATTGAGAGCTATGTATTTGGTGTGGTGGGTGGGGTGTGAGCTGTGGTGTTGACGGTTTGCTGAGAAGGGAGCGGGCGCTTCCAGGGGTGCTTCGGCGGTGGTGACGAGGCTTTTGATCTGCGGTTGTTGGAGGTTCGTTGATAACGGCGGTGTGGTGTTGCTGATGGTTTCCGGTATCTAAGGGACCGGTGCGCGTTTGCGCTGGTCAGCAGCTTGCTGTGTGGTCGGGGTCGGATGGTGCCGGCGGGTGGGGGTGGGCGCCGGTCCAGTACAGGGCGGTGTCGATGTCGCGTGCGGTCCAGCCGTCGGCGCGTGCTTCGCCGTGGTGGAGGAGGTCGTCGAGGAGCTGGAGGTAGCGGCCGTAGCGTCCCGGTGTGGGGGTGAGGGGGAGGCTGAGGGTGTCGAGGGCGTGTTGGACGCGGCGGTCGTAGACGGCCATCCGCTGGGGTGCTGCTGCGGTCAGGACGGCTGAGGCGAGGGCGTCGCCGGTGCGGAAGCCGGGCAGTTCGGCGATGATGCCGCGTCCGGTGCGGGCGGCTTCGCTGCGGGTGAGGGTGGTGTCGCGGGCGGCGGTGGCGGCTCGCTCGGTGACGGCTCGTATGTGGGTGTCGGGCAGCGACATGAGGTCTGTCACCCAGCGGGTTTGTGCGGAGAGCCGTTTCCAGACGACGAGGGCTGCGATGTCCGTCTTGCCGAGGCTTCCGGCGCGCTCCGTTCGCTGTGCGACGTCGTGGAAGACCTCGTCGTAGTGGGGTGAGACGTCGGCGAGGTAACCGGCGCGGGCGGGGATCAGGGTGTCCCATGCCTGCCGGCAGAGGGCAGCGAACTCGTCGCCGTCCGGCGTCTCGGTGGTTGTCTTCATGCCCGCATTGTCCGCATCATGCCGTTCTGGCAGTTTGACGGGTGCGGGGGCGGCTGTGCTCTTCGGCGAGGTGGTCGAGCTGGATGGCTTCCAGGGCCTTCTTGGTGATGCGTTCGGTGCCGTCGCAGATTGCGGTGATGGCTGCTTGACGGATGAGGCGGGCGAGGCTTCCGATGCGGCCGGCGGTGCGCTGGTGGAGGTAGGAGGCGTGGCGGGGGAGTGTGCCGGGTGTGTGCTGGGTCAGGTCGAGGGCGGCTTCCATGTCGGTGACCAGGTCAGTGAAGGGTCGGCGGGTGCCGTGGCGGGCGGGGAGGGGGCCGCAGGAGATGAGGCTGGCGCGGCCGGCGAGTTGGGCGCCTCGTATGCCGCTGAACAGGGGGGTGGCGGCGACGTCGATGCCGGTGTAGACGAAGGTCGCTTTGATGCGTTCGGTGAGGTCTTTGAGGAGGTCAGCGGCTTCGGCGC
>KE353843.1 GCA_000415505.1 Streptomyces afghaniensis 772 | reverse complement strand
TCCGCGACGCCGAGGTCCGCCATGGTGGCGACGTAGGCGTCGCGCAGCCGCTTCGTACCACGCCGTCCAGGAACCGGCCGCTCTCCCGGCGCAGCCAGGCCTCGACGGGGGTGACGTCGTAGCCGAGCTCGACGGCGTAGGCCACGGTGGGCGTGGCATACCAGGCCGGTCCGGTCGGGCGCTGGCCGCTCGGCGTGAACGGGCTGGGCAGCAGGCCACCGTCGAGGTCGCGCCACTGCTTGCCGACCTTCACCCGGGACAAATCGACGTGGGAGAGGTCGACCAGCCAGGAACCGGGCACCGCTGGGTCGAAGACCGGATCAGTGACGTGCACGGGCGGCGATGACAGCCCGACGACCGCACCGTTGGCGGCCGCACCGAAGGCCAGGTTCACATCCAGGCCGACCAGGTGCCCCTGCATGCACTCGGCGTCGGTGAGGTCCCGCGCCCAGTCGTAGGCCTCCTCGAACAGCCGCTCGCCGGGGCCGCGCACGTGGAAGCGGGGCAGATGGGCCAGGACGGGGTGGCCGTCGATCGCCTCGCACGGCGCGGGGTCTACCGGCTGCGTTCCCAGTGAGCCGGGCCGGTGCTCGCGGTGCCGCTTTCCGTTCTCGTCCGGCTCGCTCGCGCGGGTCGGCGGGTTGAGCGCGGTCATCAGCTGCAGCCCCGTCACGGCCGTTGAGCCGACCGGCGTCATCACCCGGGCCGCATACACGCCCAGCACCCGGGCGAGCTCAGGCGGCGGCAACTGGGCGGCATGCCCCCAGGAGCGGTCGTCCAGGGCGCGCCAGGAGGGGATGCACAGCTGTACGCACTGGCGGCGGCTGCCCTGGGCGGGGCGGTAGATCCGCGCCCACGGCCCCAGCCCCCGCTTGGTGAGCTGCCAGTCGACGCGCTCAAGCTGCTTGATGACCTTGTGCCCTTCCGGCAGCCGCCCGGCAAGCCGCTCGGCCTCAGACAAGGCAGCGGGCAGGCCGTAGCGCTCGCACGCCGCCTCGGTGAGCACCAGCAGCGGGTCGCCGTCCTTCCCCGAGCCGTGCAGCTTCTCCGACCCGAGCTGTGCCTCGGTGAGCGTCCACTCCACCAGCGCAGGCAGCGACTTGGCGGGCACGTCCAGGATCAGACCGCCGACGCCGTAGCCGGTCACCTGCCGCTCGGTGTCGGCGTCGAGGACGAGCAGCGGACCGTGCGCGTAGGCACCGCCGGGCGCGGGGGTGTTCGCCGGGGCGGCCTTCCTCGCAGCGGGGCGCCGCGAGCTCTGCGGCGCCCGCCCGGCACGCGGCACCGGCCGCTGTGTCGCTGCCGCGTGCCGAACGGGCGCTGGGGGAGCAGCCGGGGGCTCCTCGGCCTCCGCCGTGGCAGTAGCTTCCGCTGCCCCGCCCGTGGGCCCAGCCTGCGCTGCGGGCGCTGCGGTGGTGAATGTCTGCGGCGCCGCGGTGCCCGTGTCTTCCTGCTGGGCGCCGGTGCTCTGGGGGGCGGGGTAGAGCGTGGCGAGCTGCTTCAGCAGGCGCGCGTACGCCTCCCGCTCCGGCGGCCGGGGCTCGGCCTTGCCCGACTCCCAGCCGCCCACGGTCGCCCGCCGCACACCCAGGGCGGAGGCCACCTCGTCCAGGGTGAGCGCGTGAGCCTGGCGCAGCCGCCTGCGCTCAGCCGGCGGCGGCAGCGGGGAGCGGGACGCGACCAGCGCGTCGACCGCGTCGAACAACTCGGACATGGGACACCTCCGTCCCTGACCCTACCCTGAAACGCACCTATCGCGTACTAGCAGCGTATAGATTACGTACATTGAGCGTACGAACGGTGTTCGGGGTGATAACGTCCGGTCAACGGACCTGGATGGAGCCAGCGGCCTGTAGCGCACGTGTGCTCGGGGGCGGGTCGAAGTGGCGCGAGCGCATGCGACGTGTTCGAGGGGGAGCGGTGGCGGCAACGAGTGACGGCTGGGCGGGCATGAGCTGGGACTGGACGGATGCCGACGACATCCGCCGACGCCTGGACCAAGGAGCCGATCCGGAGAGCTGGAACGGGAGCAGGCCCCTGCACCGGGCAGCGGTGTTCGGCTCCCCGGAGGCTGTGACGGAACTGGCCCGCCGGGTTGCGGATGTGGACGCCCTGGAGAACGGGGTGACGGCACTGTGGGAAGCCGTCCTGTCCCGCAAGCCGGACAACGCACGGGCGCTCGCCGCCGCTGGGGCCGATCCCTGGAGGCTGTCGCTCGGTGGCTGGTCGCCGGGGCGGCTGAGCCTGGCCGGACCGACGCCCGAGCTGTTCCCGGTACCGGAAGGGGTGTCCCTGAGCGACACCGAGCGGGCGGCAGCGCAGGAGGCCCATCGCCTCACCACGGCACTGGGCGAGTTCTACTACGACGGCACGGGCCTGGCCTGCGTGGCCGGTATCGACGCGCCCGAGGTGGTGCGCCGCCTTGAGGCGACGCCGGTGGTGGACGGCGAACTCCTCGAAGTGCTGAATGAGCTGCTGGAGGACCCCTACGCCTACGACATGGACGAGAGCCTGCAGATCGTCGGCGTGACGTCCGTGCCGGGCGGCTGCGTCGTCACCCAGCCCTGGGGATACGCGCCGCAGATGCCGGGCGTGCTGGCCCGGCTGTCCGCCGGCACCCTCTGCTACGGCCTCTACGCCAATCCCAAGAGCGGCAACCAGGGCAGCATCGCCCGTCATGGAACGATCGAGGGCTCAGACCTGCACCCCGGCGGAGGACCGGACGAGAACGACACCTCCGAGCAGGTGCTGGCCGCCTACCTCTACCAGCACGACGCCGTCGCCTACGCCTGCGCCTTCGCAGGACTGCGTCCGACCGGCAGGCGCGCCGTGACTGGACCGCCCGATGTGTGGGTCGAACTGCCCCGCCGCGACTACTGGAGCCACTGACTCGAAAGAAGAGCTGACATGACTGTGGTGGAACTGCCGCGCCCCAGCCGCCCCGAGCCCGCGCGGCTCTTTCCCGACCAAGCCGAGGCGGTCAAGCGGCTGGCCGGGCACCTGCGGCGCGCGGGAACGCGAGGATTGTTCGTGTCGGCGACGGGCACCGGCAAGACGCTGGTGTCGATCCGCACAGCGGACGAACTCGGCGCGCGGCTGGCGCTGTTCGTGGTCCCCACCCTGGACCTGGCCGCGCAGACGGCCCTGGCCTGGCGCCGCGACGGTCACCTGGAGCACATGGTGATCGTCTCCTCCCTGGACACCAGCGGCCGCGACGACCTGGTCGCGGCCCGGGTCATGTCGACCACGAACCCGCACGCGCTGGGCGGGCTGATGTCGGTGGTGGGGGAGGGGGAGGACCAGATCCGTGCGCTGACGGTGATCTGCACCTACGACTCCCTGGACAAGATCGAGCAGACCCAGCGCACGGGATACGCGGTGCCGCCGTTCGACCTCGCGGTCATGGACGAAGCACACCGGATCGCCGGCCGCGCCGACAAGAAGTGGGCCATCGTCAACGACGCCCAGCGGATCCGCGCGGACCGCCGCCTCTACATGACCGCCACCCCCCGCATCTTCGCCGCGCCGGAGCTGGCGGAGTCCGCCGACACCACCCGCCCACGCCGCCGTGCCACCGGGCCGAACCGGGACACGGACGTGGACGCGTTCGCCAACTCCATGGACAACGAGGCCGTCTACGGCAAGAAGATCTTCGAGTACCCCCTCGCGCAGGCAGTGGCCGACGGCCGCGCAGCGGACTACCGCATCGTGGTGCCCACCCTCACCGATGCCGACCTGCGCCGCCGTCTCAACCTGCCCTCCCCGAGCAGCGCCCCCGCCGCCGCCCGGGCCGGCGACGACAGCGAAGGGGACAGTGCGCTGCGCACCACCGCCCTGCACCTGTCCGTCCTGCGCGCCATGACCGAGCACGGCCTGAAGAAGGTGCTGGTCTACTTCAACCTCGTCTCCGACGCCCGCCGCTTCGCCCGCGAACTCCCGCACACGCTGCGCCTGCTGGCCCGCACCGACCCCGACCTCGTCCCGGACATCACCCCGCAGCTGTTCTTCGCCCACGGCGAGCACACCCCCGCCCAGCGCGCCGACACCTTCACCGCGTTCGCCGCCGCCGGCTGCGCGATCCTCGCCAACTCCCGCCTGATCGCTGAAGGCGTCGACATCCCCAGCGTCGACGCCATCGTCTTCGCCGACCCCACCCGCAGCGTCATCCGCTGCGTCCAAGCCCTCGGCCGCGCCCTGCGCCTCGACGTGAGCGGCAAGACCGCCTCACTGATCGTCCCCGTCTACGTCCCGCCCGGCGCCGACGGCGAGAACATCCTCGGCACCGCCTACGAGCCGGTGTGGGCGATCGCCTGCGCACTGGCCAGCCACGACCACCGCATCCTCGAGCGCCTCCCGGACAAGGCCAACCGCCTGCCGAAGGAGACCAGCGACGTCATCCAGCGCCGCTGGCACTTCGACTTCACTGTCCACCCCGAACGCATCGCCCAAGCGATGGACCTGGCGTCCTTCGACCCCCGCGACCCGGCTGTCTCCCGCTCCCGCCGCCTGGGGCTCGCCGCCGCCCAGTCCTACCGCGCCCAGTACGGCCACCTCGACGTGCCTACCGACTACACCGACCCCACCGGCTACCGGCTCGGCACCTTCATCACCACCATGCGCGACGCCCGGACCGCCGGCCGCCTCGAAGCCAACTGGATTGCGGAACTCGACGCCCTCGGCATGATCTGGGACAAGCACGACGCCGCCTGGCGCGCCCGCCTCGCTGCCGCAGCCGACTACCTGCGCACCCACGGCCACCTCGCCGCACCCGCCACCACCCCCGTCGGCGCCTGGCTCGCCGAACAACGCCACCTCGCCACCAAGAACACCCTCGATGCCGCACGCGCCGACGCCCTCACCGCCCTCGCCCCCGACTGGCGCCTCCCGCACGGCGCGGACTGGCACCGCAAATACCACCTGCTGCGCACCCACCTCGCCACCGGCGCCGACCCGGCCGCCCTCACCCGCAACACCCTCCTGGCAGGGGTGAAAATCGGCTCCTGGCTCCACCGCCAACTGACCACCTGGCCCGCCCTCCACCCCGGCCAGCAGCACCTCATGACCGCTCTCGGCCTCACCCCCGACACCAACCCCCTCGCCCCGGCCCGCCGCACCCGCCGCACCTTCGAAGAGACCGTCCAGCTCCTGGAACTCTTCCTCCACCGCGAAGGCCGCGCCCCCACCGCCCGCGAGACCATCCGCGTCGACGGCGACACCGTCAACCTCGGCGCCTGGCTCGCCAAAGCCCGCACCAAGCACCGCACCGGCCAGCTCCCTGAGACCCATGTCCGCCTGGTCGCCGCCCTCTTCGACGGGGACTGGACAACCGAGGACGCCATCCCGGCCGTCCTGGTGTAGGAGGGCTTCACGGCTCGACTGCGGAAAGAGCAGTCAAGCCAAGAGACGGCCGGTCAGGACCGGTTGGACCGACGGCGTCTCGTGCCTGGCGGACGGCCGCGGTACCTGGTGCGCCGGGCGGTTATCGACCGCAGCGGTCCGCAACAAGCCTGTCGTCCGCCGTACGAGCAGCACCCGGCGTGGGCCGACGTGGCAGAGTTCCCACAGACGCCCGCTTACGACCGCCTCGTCGCCGAGCGCGGCGACGTCCCCGCCGGGCGACAGCGACAGCGCCCTTCGCTTGGCGCCGGGGCCGGCGCGCGGTCAATAGTGCTGCTCGACCGTACGGTCCTCGGTGTGCAGGAGGTAGTCGTCCGGGTCTAGGCCCGCCGCCTTGCGCTCGGGCGATGCCCAGTACTGAGCGTTGCGCTCCTCAAAGGTCCCGGGCCCCTTGTAGGAGATCAGCCACACGAACTGGTTGCGTTCCCGGTCCACCCAGGCCCCGCCGATCTCGAAGCCCCACTTCCGCCGCAACGGCACGACGTCACTGCGCCACCGCTCAACCCACTCGTCGAGCAGCCCGTCACGGACGGTGTAGGTACGCAACTGCAAGATCTCGGGGGCCTCCTTCACACGCTGCGCTCCAGCATGGGCCGCGGACGGCGACCCGTCGAAGGAGTCCGGAATCTGGTCGGCGAGGCGAGATGCTCGCACACCCCGCCGAACTCGGGCAGCGCAACCCGAAACTCCTCCTCCAGGACGGGGAAGAACTTCCTGGCCTGGGGTGACTGGTGGGTCGTCTGCCAGGCGTAGCCGGGGCCGTCGGCCAAGGCCCGGCGTATCAGGCGACGCCCGAGGCCCTGACGGTGACGGTCGGGATCGATGGAGATTTTGTTGATGCTGCCGACGCGGCAGGTGTCACACACCCTCCACACCAGACGGCCGATGTTGTACCCGCCCCGGTCGAACATCCGCAGGTTGCGGTGTGCGGTCGGATGCTGCGGCGGCCAGTACAAGAACCGCACGTCCCGGTGCCGGGTCGTCAGCAGGATCCAGCGCCACCGCAGCGGGGAGAGGGATCCGGGAACGGGAGGTGCCACCGGCTGCTCCTTTCCAGATCGGCTCGGAGGCGACGAAGCACTCGCACCGCGCACGGCTGGGACCGCGGCCCGGATACTTCTCTGTCCGCAGCGCGGGCACGGCATGCCGCTGAGCGCCGGGATGTTCCCTGAACGGGCGACAACCGCGCGCAGAGCGGCGCCCCGGCGGCCCATGCCCGCCTGCTTGCCGCGCTCTTCGACGGCGACTGGACAGCAGAGGTCCTCCTTCCCGCCGCCCCAAGCTGAACGCCCGCCGCCAGCAAGGCGTTACCCGGGCCCGTATGCTGCGCCAGTCCGGCGTACCGCCCGCTGAAAGGGAAACCGCCTCACCGTGTTCCAGCAGACCCCCGTCTACGACCGCCTCGTCGCCGAACGCGGCGACGTCCCCGTCCAGGTACGCGGGGAAGCCGACCGGATACACCGCGACCTGGCCCAGGTACTGCGCCAGACGTCCACCTCCCAGCCGAGCGCGCCGCAGAGCGTCTTCGACTCCAAGGTCCCTCCCACCGCCCTGTAAGGGCTCAGGTCCCGGGAAATCAACCGTGACGCGGGGAGGACGTTCGTCGTTGTCCGGGTGGTGCCGCCCCTTTCCTGCCGCGCTGTGACGGTGCCCGGCCGAGTGCCGCGTCAGCCCACGACTGACCCGGACTGGTAGGTCCCAGACGCGCCGCGTCACTCACAGCGCCCCGCCGTGCGGCCCCGGCCGCCCGACAGGCGCCGGATCGTGGGGTCGGCCGGGAAGACGGCACCGCCATGACCTCACCCCACCCGCGAAGGCGCCCCCAGCGGCGCAGCGAGATCGCCCGTGGCCCGCAGCAAACCGCCGGCCTGCAGGAAGTCCGCGACGCCCTGCCGCCCGCGCCCGGGGTCTGCGCCGTGGCGCCCGCTCCGCTCCCGGCCGACGAGGGCGTACCGCCCGAGTTGCTGGCGCTGGTCACCCACCACTGCCGTCACATCAACGCCTACCTCGCCCGCGCCCAGCACCTGAAGACCCTGCACGGCGACAGCATGAGGCAATGGCAGCGCTTGGTCCTGTACGCCCTGACTGACGCCCTCGCCCACAACCACCTCCTGGTCGGCACCCTCGCCGCCTACCTCCAGCGCCAGGACCTCGACGCCGACCTGCTGCGGCGTTACCTGCAATCCCCCGACCCTGACCGCTACATCACCCGTGAGGCCGTCCAGCACCTCGACGGTCTCACCGGCGCCGTGCCCGAGGAAGCGGCCGAGCCGGTCTGGACCGGAATCGGCCGGCGGATTGCTCGCGACGGCGGCTGACGACCGCGCCAGCTCGATGCTGAGCGCGATGTTCTCCGCGGGCAGGAATGCGTCGCGAGCGCCGGGCCCGGGCGTGGTAGGCGCGGCGCGGGCCGCACTCACCCAGGCCGAGAAGGACCTCGCTGGCGTCCGGCAGCGAGGTCGGCCGGTGCGGAGGGCAGGGCACGGAGCCCGACGTCGTACGCCATCGAGCCCAGGGCGAGGACCACGAGCGGCCACACGAGCGGGGACGCTGCCGGGATGGCGCCGTGGACCAAGGCCGCGCCGACGCTGCCGGTGCTGAGCACCGCGGTGCAGGCCGGAATGCCCGGCAGGGCGATCCGCAACACCACCTCCCGGCGCCGGGCCGGGCGGGCTGCGACAGGGTCGGGGGCGCTCATCGGCCGCTCACCGTGGCCGCCTCGGCCGCGGTCGAGCTGCCGGTGATGCGCCCAGCAAGCTGCTTCACCTTCCGGCGGACCTTCGCGCCCTGCCTCTCCGGCTCCGCAGCACCAGCGGCCATGGCCGCTTCGGCCCAGGTAGTGACCCCACGGGCGCCGAGAGCGAGAGTCACCGCTCGCTCGGCCGGGGAGAGGAGCTTCAGAATCTCGATCAGGCGCGAGTCCTCGAAGCCGGTCTCGAAGCCGGGGTCGACGGCGGCTTGTCCGCAGACCAGGTCGTACAGGGTCAGCCCGTCGCCGAGCGGGGTGTCGAGCAGCAGCAGCCGCGACTGGTTGACCTTGCGGCGCCAGACCGGGGTGAGTTGCCGGTGGATGACGCTGGCCTCTGACTTCAGCTTGTCCAAGGCCTCAGGGGTCAGGTGACCTTGGTCGTAGAGAGAGTCCGCCCAGTTGCCGAGCAGGGCGGTGGAGACCGGCTCGTTCCATCCGCTCCACCTCTTCAGCACCTTCGATGTGAAGGAGTGAATCGTGGGTCCGTCGCCGGCGAGCGCGGCCTCGCGGGCGCTCAGCGCCTGGATCACCTCGGGGACCGGGATGTTCAGAGCCCGGAACCCGGACTCGATGGTCTGGTTGGCCGGGTGGTCGGCCTTGAGGACCGCCATGCCGGTCGTTGTGGTGATCAGCGTGGGAGGGGCGACACGGTCGAACGGCTCCGGAAGGTCGAACGTGCCGTCCATGTCGAGGGCGATGCTCCCGTCCTCCCGGAGAGTCACGGTATCGCCGGCGCTCCCGCTCCATTGGGCCGGGAACAAGGCCATGACCGCCGAGCCGTTATGGGACTCGTAGTTGAACTGGCTGATCCGCTCCGCTAGTTCGGTCTGGACGGAGCAGTCATCCTCGACCATGGTGTAACTGGGCGTCGGGTCCTCGGTGGCCATGGGTGCCTCCTTGTCGTGGAAAATCCTTCTCCTCTCGGTCCCGGCACGGACCCGATCCGACAACGCACACCCCGAATCCTTTTGTGATCCGCGTCACACCTCGTGGAGTCGGCCAGTCGGCAGCGACAGCCGACAGGCATGAACGTCAGGGCGAGGCGGACGGCCCTCTACTCGCCGTAGGGCGCGTGGGCGGGCACCTGCCCGTCACTGCGCCGCTGCCGGTCACCGCTGAGCGCGACGATCCGGTGAACGGGCACCGAGATGGCGTGGCAGACGTGCTGCGGAGCCGGTTGAATGTCGTGGTGAGCGACTACTGGACACCCGCGCATCAAGCGGTCGAGCAGGAAGACGCTGAAGCTCTGGCCCGGTTGCTGGCCGCCGGAGCCGATCCCGATGAGGTCTTCAGCAACATGACGCTGCTGACGCACGCGATCGACGCTGAGGGCGACGGGTCCCTGCAGAGCGGGCAGCCGCTGACTGTGCACACCACGGCCGTATTGCTCGCCTTCGGGGCAGATCCGGAGCTCGCAGACCCTGACGGCCGCACGCCCATGAACATGGCCGACCACTACGGCCACGACCTGGCGATGAAACTGCTGCAGACCCACATCAGCAGACGAGCCAGGACATGGTGCGCTTGATGGTCCAGCGGCGGCGTCTGCTGCGATTGCCGGCACCTCCCCGGACGCTGACCAGAACCACGCCTGCGTAAGGCTCTGCCCACGCGTGTGCGGCGGTGGACCAGATGCATGCCGAGAGTGAGCAAGAGCTGCAGCCCGGCCTGGTCGAACTGCTCCTGGACAGTGGGCGCGCGGAGGAGATGGGCCAGTTGTCC
>KE353842.1 GCA_000415505.1 Streptomyces afghaniensis 772 | reverse complement strand
CTGCAGACCCACATCAGCAGACGAGCCAGGACATGGTGCGCTTGATGGTCCAGCGGCGGCGTCTGCTGCGATTGCCGGCACTCCCCGGACGCTGACCAGAACCACGCCTGCGTAAGGCTCTGCCCACGCGTGTGCGGCGGTGGACCAGATGCATGCCGAGAGTGAGCAAGAGCTGCAGCCCGGCCTGGTCGAACTGCTCCTGGACAGTGGGCGCGCGGAAGAGATGGGCCAGTTGTCCAGCCTTCGCGGGGCTGGCCGGCGACTGCCCGTCGCAGAACGTCAGCCGTCGGCCTCGCCCGCCGACCGGGCGGCGGCAGCGAGTTCGGCGCGAAGGCTGCTCCGCCCTGCGCCGGTCGCGTCCCGCTGCAGCTCCTCCAGCTCGTCGTCGGTGAGGTCGTCGACCCAGGCCTCCGCCCGCCGCTGCTCGGCCTCTTCCTCATCACGCAACTGCCGCTCGTACCAGTCAAGTTCATCATCATCCCGGATCCAGTGGCGCACCACCGCATCCTGCTCGCGCCGCGCCTCGGCCTCCTCGACGACGCCACACGGGTACATCAGCGAGGGCCGGGGCTGGGGTCCGGCCAGGACCCGTGCACGGGCGGCGAGCAGCGCGCGAGCGGTCTCCTCGCCGGCGCCGCACGCCGCGGCGAAGCCGGTCAGCAGCTCCTCGCTGGGCAGCCGCCGGTCGGTGAGGGCATTGTGCAGGGCGCTGCGCGAGAGGCGGCCCGCGGCCTCGGGCGAGTCGGCCAGCCGGCGCAGGCTGGGCCCTCCCGCCGCCGCCCTCACCTTCTCCATGGCCGCGGCCAGCCCCGCCTGGGTGGTGATGCCGCGCCGGGCACGTACGC
>KE353841.1 GCA_000415505.1 Streptomyces afghaniensis 772 | reverse complement strand
ACCGGACGACGTCCTGTTCGAGGTACTCGCGGACGGGCAGCCTCGGGAGGCAACCGTCTCAGGCACGACAGGGGTCTCCTCGCCGCTAGGGCGAAGGCTCTGGCGCGCGGTCTATCACCGGGTGGATCTGCCGGACGGGGATGCGTGTCTGTGCGGCATCGGCGTGGAGATCAGTAACCTGCGCCGCTACCTGGACGACCTGGAGACCGCGCATCAGCGGCTTGCCCTGCTGGATGCCGCGGCCACGCGCGTCGGCACCACCCTCGACATCGAAACCACCTGCCAGGAGCTGGTCGACCTCCTGACCCCCTCGCTGGCCGACATGGCCGCGGTGGGAATCATCGAAGAGGAGTTCACCGGTGCCTCCCCCCGCCTTCCCTCCCGGTTTT
>KE353840.1 GCA_000415505.1 Streptomyces afghaniensis 772 | reverse complement strand
TTCCTCCGGCACACCCGCGAACCCGTCCGTTTCGACGAGGCGTTGCGCGGCATCGGCGCCGAGCAGCCCGACGTACTGCTGGAGATCGGGCCGCACACCACCCTCAGCGGCCTGGCGCGCCGTGCGCTGCGCGGTGTACGAGCGCTGCCGTCCCTGCGACGCGGCACCGGGCTGGGCGCACTCTGGGGCGCGGTCGCGGGACTGCACTGCGCGGGAGCGGACGTCGTCTGGGAGACGCTCCTGGCCGGCAGCGGCGGCAGACGCATCCCGCTGCCCGGCTACCGATTCCAGCACCAGGACCACTGGACGGGGCCGGAGCCGACGGCCCTCAGCACGGGAACACCAGCGAGCAAGGGAGCCGAAGTGGTTCAGCAAGAAGCAGCGGTCGCACGGGTACTGCGCAGCATCGTCGAGGCGACCGCCCGGCATCTCGGCGAGGATCCGTCGGTGATCGCCGGCGACGCGAACTTCTTCGACCTCGGCGCCGACTCGCTGCAAATGATCAGCGTGCTGCGGGAGCTGGAACAGGAGCACCAGGTCAAGGTGACGATGCGGCAGCTGCTGGAGGAGACGGGCACACCGCGGCGGCTCGCGGAGTTCATCGTGGCCCGCATGCCGGAGGCCGGGACGGGCGCGGCGGAAGGGGCGGGGAGCGGCCCGGGGCGCCGGAGCCGGAGCCTGCCGCACCGCAACCACCCACCGCCACCGAGCCCGGCCCCATGGTCGCCCCGGCCGCCGGAGCCCCGGCTCCCGAGTACGCGACCCGAGAGGAGCTGGAAGACCTGGCCGACAAGATCCAGCAGATGTCCCGGATACAGCTCCAGATGATGTCCCAGCTCTCCCAGCTGCTCGCGCTCCAGACCGCCTCGGTGACGGATCGGCTCAACGGCAAGGTGGCCAAGTGAGCGGCCTGAACGGCATATCCGCCGCACTGGACCGTGACCTGGCGGCGATGGAGGAACTCTCCCAGCGGATCGCGGAGCAGATCGGCGCCGGCGCCCCCGACCCGGAGCGGCGGCCCCCGGAACCGGCCCGCGTCCACGGCCCCCGGGTGTCGGTCGCGAGGAACTCCGGCATGGTGCGGGAGGCCTCCCCGCCCACCCAGCAGACGCACCTGGACGACCTCGTCCGGCGCTACACCGCCAGGACCCCCACCTCCAAGCGGCTCGCCCGGCGCTACCGCCGCGTCCTGGCCGACAGCCGTGCCGTGGTGGGCTTCCGCAGCGGCACGAAGGAGATGCTGTACCCGATCGCTGGCCGCCGGGCGAGCGGGGCGCGGCTGGAGGACGTCGACGGCAACGAGTACGTCGACATCACCATGGGCTTCGGAGTCCTCCTCTTCGGCCACGAGCCGGACTTCGTCACCGAGGCCGTGCGCGAGCACCTGTCCCGCGGCATCCAGCTCGGTCCCCGCACCGCCGAGACCGGCGAGGCGGCGGAACTCCTCGCCGAACTCACCGGGCTGGAACGGGTGGCCTTCGCCAACTCCGGCACCGAGGCGAACGCGGCGGCCATCCGCCTGGCCCGTGCCGCCACCGGCCGCGACAAGATCGTCACGTTCCTGGGCGCGTACCACGGCCACGCCGACAACGTCCTGGGCCGTGCCTCGGGCAGCGGTGCCGACCAGATCACCGTGCCCGTCTCCCGGGGCATCCCGCAGGCCGCCGTCGCGGATCTGCTGGTCCTCGACTACGGCAGCGACACCGCCCTTGAGACGATCGCCCGGCACGCCGACGACATCGCCGCGGTCGTCGTCGAGCCCGTGCAGAGCAGACACCCCTCGCTGCAACCGGTCCAGTTCGTCCGCAGGTTGCGGGAGCTGACCCGCCGCCACGGCATCGTGCTGCTCTTCGACGAGATGCTGACCGGATTCCGCCCCGCCCTGCGAGGTGCGCAGGACCTGTACGGCGTGACCCCGGACCTCGCCACGTACGGCAAGCTCCTCGGCGGCGGCTTCCCCGTCGGCGCCATCGCGGGCCGCGCCGACATCATGGACGGCGTCGACGGCGGCTACTGGTCCTACGGCGACGACAGTTACCCGCCCGCCGACACGACGTTCTTCGGCGGTACGTACATCCAGCACCCGGTGTCCATGGTCGCCGCCCGCGCCGTACTCACCCACCTCAAGGAGCACAGCCCACACCTCCAGGAGCGCCTCAACGCGCGCACCGCGGAACTGGCCGCGACGCTCAACGGCTTCTTCGAGGCCGAGGAGTTCCCGCTGCGGATGACCCACTTCGGCTCCCAGTTCCGCTTCGAGCACCGTGCCGACATGGAGCTCCTCTACCACCACCTGATGCTGCGCGGCGTGCACGTCTGGGAGTGGCGCAACTTCTTCCTGTCGACGGCCCACTCGGACGGGGACATCGACTTCGTGGCGGACGCCGTACGGGCCTCGCTGCGCGAGCTGCGGTCGGCGGGGTTCTTCCCGGGCGCGCGGCCGGTGCTGCCGAAGGCCGTGCCGCCAAGACCGGCCGCCGCCGCGCCCGCGCTCGTGCCACCGCGACCGGCAGCCGCCACGTCACCACCGACGGCGTCGCCCGCCTCCGCGCCACCGCAACCGGCGCCGTCGGAATCCACGCCGATACCGACGCCCGCACCCGTGGCCTCCATGGCCTGGAACGCCGCGGCGGTCACCGCGCCCCGCACGACACCCGCCGCCAGGGAAGTCGTCCACCCCACCACCGACTTCAGCGTCTACTTCTTCGGCGACTACCCGCAGGACACCTCGGCATCCGGCCCCAGCCGGTACGAACTCCTCATGGAGATCGCCCGGTTCGCCGACCGGCAAGGTTTTCACGCACTGTGGATGCCGGAACGCCACTTCCACTCCTTCGGCGGCCTGTTCCCCAACCCGGCGGTGCTCGCTGCCGCGCTGTCCCGCGAGACCGAACGCATCCGCCTGAACGCCGGCTCGGTGGTCCTGCCCCTCCACGACCCGATCCGGGTCGCCGAGGAGTGGTCGATGGTCGACAACCTCTCCGGCGGGCGCGTCGGCATCGGCGTCGCCAGTGGCTGGAGCTCCAAGGACTTCGCCTTCTTCCCCGACCGTTTCGGCCGGCACAAGGAGCTGATGTTCGAACAGCTGGAGGAGGTGCGGAGGTTCTGGCGCGGAGACCCCGTGCGCCGCACCACCGGCGACGGCGAGGCCGACCTGAGACTCTTCCCGCGGCCGGTACAGGACGCTCCACCCATGTATACGGCGGTGGTCGGCAACCCCGCCTCGTACGAACTGGCCGCCCGCCACGACCTGGGCATCGTCACCAACCTGATGACCCAGACCGTCGAACAGCTCCGGGAGAACATCGCCCGCTACCGGAGTGCACGGGCCCGGCACGGCCTGGATCCGGATGCCGGCCGGGTGGCCGTCCTGCTGCACACCTACCTCGCGGAGGACCACGACACCGCGAGGACTCAGGCGTACGAACCACTGGCCCGCTACATGCGCGCGTCCCTGTCCCTCTTCAGCGGCGTGACCAACAGCCTCGGGCACAGCGTCGATCTGGCCGCACTCAGCGAGGACGACCTGGAGACGGTGTTCCGCCGTGCCTACGGCCGTTACTGCGACCAGCGCGCCCTGATCGGCACGGTGGACACCGTCCGCCCGGTCGTGGACGCGGTGACCGCGGCCGGTGCCGACGAGATCGTGGCGCTCGTCGACTTCGGTGTCGCCCCGGACGAGCTGCGCGCGGGCCTTCCCCGCCTGGACGCCCTGCGCCGCCACTTCCGCCGACCGGCGACCACCGAACCCACCTCCACCGACGCGCCCCTGTTGCCGGGGCAGGAGCGGATCTGGTTCCTGGAACGTCTGCTGCCGGGGCGGACCGCCTACAACGAAGTCAAGGCCGTCCGTCTCGAGGGCCCCCTCGACATACCGGCCCTGCGCGCGGCACTACGCGGCCTCGTCGCCCGGCACGAGGGCCTGCGCACCGTTTTCCGGGAGACCGGCGGTGAGCCGCGTCAGCTGGTGCGGGCATCCGCCGACCCCGACTTCGAGCTCGTGGACGCCTCCGGCAGCCACAAAACCACGCTCCAGGACGTCCTGTCGGCCGAGAGCGCACGCCGCTTCGACCTGGCGGAAGGCCCGCTGTTCGTCACCCGGCTGGTCAGGCTCGGGGAGGCGGAGCACGTGCTCGTCCTGTCCCTGCACCACATCGTGGTCGACGCGGCCTCCGCGACCGTCCTCGCCCGCGACCTGTCCGTTCTCTACCGGGCCGAGCGCGACGGCACCACCCCCGACCTCCCTGCCCTCACCTGGAGCTGCGCCGAGCACGCGCGGGAACAGGCGGCGTCCGTGCCCGGCCCAGAGACCGATGAGGACCTGGCGTACTGGCGCCGCGCCCTCGGCGGCGACCTGCCCGTCCTCGCCCTGCCCGCCGACCGGCCCCGCCCATCTCCGATGACCTCCAGCGGCCGGGCGGTCTTCCGCACCCTCGACCCGGAACTCTCCCGCAGGCTTCGTGAGTTGAGCCGAACCCGCCGCAGCACCCTGTTCATGACGCTGCTCGCCGGGTACGCGGCGACGCTGCACAGAATCGCCGGGCAGACGGACATCATCGTCGGCACCCCGTTCTCGGACCGGCCCGAGCGGGCCGAGCACGTGCTCGGCTTCTTCGTGAACACGCTTGCGCTGCGCTTCGACGTGTCCGGCGACCCGGCGTTCACCGCGCTGCTGGACCGGGTGCGCTCGGTGGCCCTCGACGCCTACGACCACGCCCGCGTGCCGTTCGAGAAGGTCGTGCGGGAGCTCGCCCCGGCCAGGGCGGTCGACCGGACGCCGGTGTTCCAGACGTTCGCCGAGTTCCAGCGTGCCGAACCCTTCCGTTTCGACCTGCCGGGCGTCGAGGCCACACCGCTGGACGCGGGTCCCGACAAGTCGCTGACGGACCTCACCGTGTACTTCACCGACCAGCCGCAGGGCATCCGCTGCCATCTGGAGTACAACACCGACCTGTTCGACCAGGACACCGTCGAGGGGTTCTTCGGCACCTTCCGGGACCTGCTCACCGCCGCGGTCGACACGCCCGAGGCGCCCCTGTCACGGCTCGCCCCCGCCGCCGTCGAGACCGCCGCCGAAGGGGAGCCAGTACCGCGGTCCTGGCAGCAGGGCCCGACCCGCCCGCCTGCCGACACCACCGTCCACGCTCTGTTCGCCCGACAGGCAGCCACCCGGCCGGACAGCACGGCGGTGATCAGCGGCACCGGTCGCCTCACCTACCGCGAACTGGACGAACGATCCGGGCAGTTGGCCGCGGTCCTGCGCGAGCAGCACCCCACGGCCGACGGTGTCGGCGACGCGGTGGCCCTGTGGCTTCCGCGCTCCACGGACCTGGTCGTCGCGATGCTCGCAGCACTCAAGGCAGGCTGCGCCTATGTGCCTCTCGACCCCGTGCTGGGCCGGGCACGCGCCGGGCAGGTCATCGCCGAGTCCGGGGCCCGGACGGTGGTGTCGACGCAGGAAGAGGCCGTGGCGCTGAACCTGCCCGCGCACGTGACGGTCGTCCGGCCCGACGCGACCGGCCGCACCACCCATCCGCCTGCCACCCTGTCCGCCCCCGATTCCCGGTCCGCCTGCTGCGTCCTGTACACCTCGGGCAGCACCGGCATCCCGAAGGGCGTGGAGCTGACGCACCGCGGCGTGGTCGACCTGTGCGAGTGGCAGCACCGGCGTTTCGCCTTCACCCCGGCCGACCGCAGTGCCGTCGTGTGCAGCCAGAGCTTCGACGCCTCGATCCTGGAGATCTGGCCGGCGCTGACCGCGGGAGCGTCGGTCACGATCGCCGGCGAGGACCTGCGCAGGGACCCGCTCGCCCTGGCCCGCTGGTACACCGAGCAGGGCGTCACCTTCTCCATCCTCCCCACCGCTCTCGGCGAACAGGTACTCCGCCTCCCCCCGACGGACCAGCCGCCCCTGCGTCACCTGCTGCTCGGCGGCGACGTCCTGCGCACCCGCCCGCGGCCCGAGGCGCCGTACGAGACGGTGAACGTGTACGGGCCCACCGAGGTCACCGTCCTGTGCACCACGGAGACCGTGTCCCCGCAGGACACCGCAGCCAGGCAGGACCCCGCCCGTCCCATCGCGCTGGGGCGCCCGGTCGACAACGTGACGCTGAGCGTGCTCGACGCCGCCGGCAGCCCGGTGCCCGTGGGCGCGGTGGGGGAGTTGTACGTCAGCGGCCCCGGCGTCGCACTCGGCTATCTGCACCGCCCCGAACTCACCGAGGAACGTTTCCTGCCGGACCCCGACGGCGGCCCGGACGCCCGCAGGTACCGGACCGGCGACCTGGTCCGCTGGAACGGCGACGGGAGACTGGAGTTCTGCGGCCGGGCCGACGACCAGGTCAAGATCCGTGGCTTCCGCGTCGAGCCGGAGGAGGTCTCCCGCGTGCTCAACGCCCTGGACGGCGTACGCGAGGCGGCCGTGCTGGCCCGCCGCAACGACCGGGGAGAGGCGTATCTGGCGGCCTATGCCGTCCCCGCCGACCCGATCGGCGCCGCGGCCGACGACCGGCAGGCGCTCGCCGACCTCCTGGCCGAGGAACTGGCCGCCCGGCTCCCGGAGTACCTGGTGCCGCGTGCCTGGCGGATCCCGACCGCCCTGCCATCGACGGCCAACGGCAAGCTGGACCGCACCGCGCTGCCGGCGCCCGACCTCGTCACCACGGCACCGGGCCGCAGGCCCGGCGGCACCGGCGGGGAGGAGCCGGCGTCCGGCCACCGCACGGACATCGAACAACGGCTGCGACGCCTGTGGGCCTCCGAGTTCGGCATCGACACCGGCGCCGTCACGGCCGACACCTCGTTCTTCGACCTGGGCGGCCACTCGATCACCGCGATGCGGCTGGTCAACCGGGTCCGGGAGGAGTTCGGCACCGAGTACCCGATGCTGGGCTTCTACCAGGAGCCGACGCTGCGGGCCATGACGACCCACCTGGCCGGAACGCTCGCGCAAGCAACGCCGAGCCCGGCGGCCGAGGGAGGCGACGGCCCCGGCACGGTGGAGCACAGGGCACCCGCCACCACCCAGCAGTCCCGCTTCGCCACGGTGCACGCCGAACACCCCCTCCCACAGGTCTTCAACGTCGCCCTGCGGATCACCCTCTCCGGAAGCCTGGACATCGCGGCCCTGCGCACCGCCCTGACCCGACTCGTCGAACGACACGAGGGACTGCGGACCCGCCTGGCCCGCAGCGGCAACGGCTGGGAGCAGCAGGTGCTGCGGCCCGGCCCGGTTCAGATGCCGCTGGAGGACCTCACCGCACGCCCCGCGCACGAGCGGCAAGCAGCCCTGGACCGGGCGAGCACCCAGGCCGCCGAAACACCGATCGACCCCACACACGACACACCGATGTCCCTGCGCCTGCTGCGCACCGGCGAGCGCACCTGGGTGCTGCTCCTCGTCCTGCACCACTCCGCCTGCGACGGATGGTCCGTCAGCCTGCTGCTGAAGGAACTGGCCGCGCTCTACGGCTCCGCTCTGCGGGACGAACCCCACACTCTGCCGCCGGTGCAGTGCCAGCCCGCGCAGTACGCCGACTGGCAGCGGGAACAGGCCGACGAGGCCACCGACGAAGGCACGCTGGACTTCTGGCTGCGTGCCCTCGACGGGGTGCCGTTCACCGTCGGCCTGCCCGTGGACCGCCCCCGGCCCGAGCAGCCGAGCGGACGGGGCGGCGCCGTGATGTTCACCGTGCCCGCGGGGGTGCGCTCCGCCGTCGAGCGCCTGGCGCGGCAGCGGGGCACGACGCCGTTCGTGGTCACCGCTGCCGCCTTGGGCCGACTGCTCGCCAGGAAGTCCGGGCAGGCCGACGTGGTGTTCAACATCTCCTACGCCAACCGTGAGCGCCGCGCGTTCGAATCCCTGCTGGCCTGTACGATCTCCGGTTTCGCGCTACCGGTGCGGGGCGGCGCGGCCGGTTCCTTCGCCGCCCTGACGGACCGCATCGCCCGTACGGCGGTGGAGTGCATGCACCGGGCCGTGCCGGTGCGCCGGATCGCCCCCGCGTTGCAGGAGCGCACGGGCGTCGAGGTGCCGGACCGCCTGGACGTCGGCTTCGCGTACCAGAGCTCCCTGGACGCCGAGGTGGAACTGCCCGGCCTGACCACGGCCGTGGAGGACATGGCCCCCGCCGCGTCCCGCACGTCGCTCACCTTCGGCCTCGTCCCGGCCGGCGACGAACTGAAGGGCTTCGTCGAGTACTCGGCCGACCTGTGGGACCGCACCACGATCGAGGCCTGGGCCCGCGACTACGTCGAGCTCCTGCGCGAGGAGACCGGCCGGGCAACCGGGCACTGAGGCTCCTGTCCGTGACGCCGCCCGGAGCGGTCGGCGTCACGGACGGGGAAGCCGACCGCGGGACGCACAACTCGTCATCCGTACCGGCACATTGACAGGTCCGGACCAACGCGGCACGCTCTGAGAGCGCTCTCACCCCTTCCCGGATCGGCCCCTCGTCGAACGGAGACAGAGCATGTTACGGACCCTCGGACGCAGTATCAGGGCTGTCGGGCTGTCCCTCGCCGCAGCCCTGACCGGTTCCTTCCTCGCCACCGGAGCGGGAACACCGGCCCAGGCCGCCGTCCCGGCGACGATCCCCCTGAAGATCACCAACAACTCGGCCCGCGGCGAGCAGGTGTACATCTACAACCTCGGTACCGACCTGTCGACCGGACGGCAGGGCTGGGCCGACGCCAACGGCACGTTCCACCCCTGGCCGGCGGGTGGCAATCCACCGACTCCCGCCCCCGACGCATCGATCCCGGGCCCGGCAGCGGGCCAGTCGACCACGATCCGCATGCCGAAGTTCTCCGGCCGCGTGTACTTCTCCTACGGCCAGAAACTGGTGTTCAAGCTCACGACCGGCGGCCTGGTCCAGCCCGCGGTACAGAACCCCTCCGACCCCAACCGGAACATCCTGTTCAACTGGTCGGAGTACACACTCAACGACGCGGGCCTGTGGATCAACAGCACACAGGTCGACATGTTCTCGGCACCGTACGCGGTAGGAGTGCAGCGAGCCGACGGAACCACCGCGAACACCGGCCGCCTGAAGCCCGGTGGCTACAACGGCTTCTTCAACGCCCTCAGGGGACAGCCCGGAGGCTGGGCCAACCTGATCCAGACCCGTCCCGACGGCACCGTACTGCGCGCCCTGTCCCCGCTGTACGGCCTGGAGACCGGCGCACTGCCGGCCACCGTCATGGACGACTACATCAACCGCGTCTGGCAGAAGTACTCCACCTCGACCCTGACGGTCACACCGTTCGCCGACCAGCCGGGCACCAAGTACTACGGCCGGGTCTCCGGGGGCGTCATGAACTTCACCAACAGCGCCGGCGCCACCGTCACCAGCTTCCAGAAGCCGGACGCCTCCTCCGTCTTCGGCTGTCACAGAATGCTCGACGCGCCGAACGACCAGGTCCGCGGCCCGATCTCACGCACCCTGTGCGCCGCCTTCAACCGCTCCACCCTGCTGGTCAACTCCCAGCAGCCCGACTCCAGTGCCGATGCCTTCTACAAGGACGGCGTCACCAATCACTACGCCCGCAAGATCCACGCCCAGATGGCCGACGGCAAGGCGTATGCCTTCGCCTTCGACGACGTGGGCCACCACGAGTCCCTCGTCCACGACGGGAACCCGCGCCAGGCCTACCTCACCCTCGACCCCCTCAACTGACCCGCGTCCCGCTCCCCAACTCCAGGCTCGGACCGCTCTGTTGACTCTTCATCATTTCTGGAAATCAATTACAACTTTGCTTTTCCTTGGTGTAGATGGACTGCGGTTTACGTGAGCCTCATGGGCACCAG
>KE353839.1 GCA_000415505.1 Streptomyces afghaniensis 772 | reverse complement strand
CAAGATCCACGCCCAGATGGCCGACGGCAAGGCGTATGCCTTCGCCTTCGACGACGTGGGCCACCACGAGTCCCTCGTCCACGACGGGAACCCGCGCCAGGCCTACCTCACCCTCGACCCCCTCAACTGACCCGCGTCCCGCTCCCCAACTCCAGGCTCGGACCGCTCTGTTGACTCTTCATCATTTCTGGAAATCAATTACAACTTTGCTTTTCCTTGGTGTAGATGGACTGCGGTTTACGTGAGCCTCATGGGCACCAGGCGGTGACCGAACACCCTCCTGTAACAGGGAGGGTGTGGTCACCGTCCCCCCATGCAAGGGTGAGAGGCACCAACCATGACGAAGAACCGCACACTGCGCTACGGCAGCCGCACGCTGGCGTTGACGGCGACCGCGCTCGGAGTGATCGCGACGGCCGTCCCCGCAGCAGCCGAGGAGCAGCCCACCGCTGAGCAGATCATGGCTGACTGCGCGTCCGGGGAGGGCAAGTGCACCTTCAACTCCCCGCAGATCGGCCGGGCGTACCTCGGTGAGCCACGCCAGGTCTCCGAACTCCTCTACAACTGCACCGACTCGCCCGCCTCCCAGTCGATGTCCTGGGCCGACACGGTGGGCTCCTCCCACTCGGTGGGCGGCTCGGTCACGGCGGGCGGAGGCATCGAGGGCATCATCACGGCCAGCGTGACCGCGACGTACAACTACACATGGCAGAGCTCGCACACCGAGACGAGTTCCTTCACCGTGAACGTGCGGCCCGGAGAAGTCGGCTGGATCTCCCGCGCCCAGGTGATGCAGCAGATCACCGGCACGTGGCAGACCCACTACGACGACCCCAAGTGGGGCCACTACTACTGGTTCGTCCCCGACGTGGTAACCGGCCCGGCCCCGAACGGCACGGACGGCAAGCACAGCGCGGTCGTGGTCAAGTCCCGCAAGATGACCCCCGAGGAAAAGAAGCTGTGCTCCACCGGCTCCACCCAGGACAAGCTCTTCACCCGTAGCTGAACCTGAGCGCGCTCCGGCCTCCGGCCAGTCCGGCCGGAGGCCACTGGGATTGACGGATTCACCTCAACCCCCACCGGGCAGTGACCCCAGAGAATGTCATGAGCACGACTGCCTTCCCCCACAAGGAGGTCGATCATGTACGTCCGCACGCTGACCGGCGGCCTGGCCGCTGCCTTGGTGCTGTCCTTGTCCCTGACGGGTGGTCAGGCTGTGGCCGCTCCCCCCGACGCGGAGGATGCCCCACTGGCCGCCCGTGTCCTCCTCTACGACGCCGGCGGCTCCGCGGAGTTCAGGAGCGCGGTCGACCGGGGCGCGGCGATCTGGAACGAGAGTGTCGACGCCGTCGAGCTCCGGCCGGCCGCCGCGGGGCAACGCGCGAACATACGGGTCCTCGCGGACAACGGCTGGCCGCGCGCCCTGCCCACCACCCTGGGCAACGGAACCGTCTACATCGGACGCCAGGCCGTCGACCAGGGCTACGACACGATCCGTATCTCCGCCCACGAACTCGGGCACATCCTGGGCCTGCCTGACCGCAAGCCCGGACCCTGCTCGAGCCTGATGTCCGGTTCCAGCGCGGGCACCGCGTGCAAGAACCCGTATCCGAACGCGGCGGAGAAGACGGAGGTCGAGGGGAACTTCGCCGGTGTGCTCGCCGGGCGGGCCCCGGGGGCGCCTGCCGAGGTGATCGTGGACTGACACGGCAGCCGCCGGCTCGTCGATCAGTCGGGTGAGTCGGCTGAGTCGGCCGATTCCGCTGAGTCGGCCGGCTCGCAGTCGCCGGTCGGCGCGGACCGCTCGATGTCGTCGTTGGCCGCGCCCCAGCTGGACAGGAGGTTCAGGGCGTCCTGCGAGGGCGAGTCGGGCTCGGCGGTGTAGGTGAGGAGGAACTGGCTGGGCCGTCCCCGAGCGGGAAGGTCTCGAAGGGCAGGTCGAGGTCGCCGACGACCGGATGGTGGAGAAGTTTCACGCCGGTGGTGTGGATGCGGACGTTGTGGGCGGCCCAGAGTTGCCGGAAGTCCTCGCTACGGGTGGACAGTTCACCGATCAGGTCCATCAGCCGACGGTCGTGGAGATCGCGGCCGGCCTCGGCGCGCAGCATGGCGACCGTGTCGCCGGCGACCTTGTCCCACTCCCGGAAGAACTCGGTGGCCTGCGGGTCGAGGAAGACGAACCGGGCGTTGTTGGGCGGCCGCGCCGGGTCGGCGTAGACGGGGGAGAAGAGGGCGCGCCCGAGGTGGTTGTCGGCCAGGATGTCCCCGCGCCCGCTGAGGACGAAGGCGGGTGTGCATGGCCACTATCGACCGCTGACCGCTGAGTTCGGCTACACCCCTCCGAAGGGGCCGACTCCCACGGGGACTTGCTGCGCGGTTGGGTCTCGCGAACTGCTTCCGGTGGTGGGATCACGGTGCTTGTAGGGTCGGTCTTGATCGGTTTTCGCGGTGTGGAGGGAGCTTTGATGACGAAGGGCCCGTTTGTTGCGATGGCCGCTGCAACTGCGGCGCTGGGGACGGTGCTTGGTTTCTTCGCGTTGCAGTTGCGCGCGGACGGTCACGGGCAGTATGTGGAGTCCGTGGCCACGTTCAGTGTCCTGATGTATGTCACCGCGGCTCTGATTGTGGTGACGTGGGTCCGAGACGGTCGGCCGCACTCGAACTCACACTGAGTTCTCCGCGGACCAGCGCGGGCGCCAGGCTGAAGTCCTGGCGCCCGCCCGACCGGGCGTGCTCACCCGGCTGGACGGTGCTCCGGCAGGGCCGGTGCCGCGAGGGTTTCGGGCTGGCCCGCGCGGCGCAGTGACGCGGCGACGAAGCCGTCGGTCTTGAGCTCCTCGACCAGCTCGCGCAGGAATCGTATGGTCTCGGGCCGCCGGGTGGTGGTTGTGCCGACGGCTTGGCGGATCTCCATGAACTCCTTCTCGATCAGCCGCACTTCGGGGTGTGCTTCGGCGTAGGCGGTCATCGGCTGCCGGATGCCCGCGCCCACCTCCAGCTGGTGCGCGGCGAAGGTGTCGATACCCTCGTGACCGCGAACCAGGGTGGCGTGGCGCAGGGTTCGGGTGAGGTAGAGGTCGTAGGCGGATCCGGCTTTCACGCCGATGCGGATGCCCGGCGCGTCGACGTCCTCGGGCGTGTTCAGGTCGGAGTCCCGCGGCACGGCGTACACGCCCTCGATGAGCACGTACGGGGCGGTGAAGGCGACTTGCTTCTCACGGGCGGGCTCGATCGCGAGGAAGCAGACATCGGCCCGCCCGCCGGCCATCGCCTCGAACGAGGCGCGCGCGGCGTCGAAGCAGAGGAATTCCACGGGCACACCGAGCCGGTCCGCGATCTCCCGGGCGAGGTCGACGGTGATGCCACTGGGCGCTTGCGGCGTGCCTTGGGCGAGGACGGGATTGCCGAGGTTGATGGAGGCTCGCAGGACACCGGTGGGCGCGAGGTCGGCGGCGAGAGAGGGAAGGATCATGGCGCGAGTGTAGGTTCCCGGACCGGTGTCCAGGCCCTGTTCAGGGGCTGCCGACAGCAGGCAGCCGGCAGCAGGGACGACATGCACGAAGCCTCCCCGAAAGTGTCCTGCTGCCGTGCCCGGCCGGTCCGACGGCGGCCGGTGGACGACCGAGCGGAGATGCCCGGAGCCCGCCACGTGACGGGCGCCGGCTCCCGAGCCCGCCGCATCATCGTCAGCTGTGCTGACCGGCCGGCTTCAGCGGACCCGGTCGTAGACGACGGCCAGCGGTCCGTGCTCGCCCGCGGCCTGGCTGACGAGCGTCCACTGCCCCGCGGGCAGACCGTCGTCGAAGAGGCGGGGCCCGCCGCCGAGGAAGACCGGGAAAGATCGTGAGCGCCAGCCGGTCGACCTTGTCGGCCGCCAGTAGCGCCTTGATGACGCTCGCGCTGGAGAGCACGAGAATGTCGCCGCCTTCGGTTGCTTTCAGGTCCCCGACCACCTCGGCGGCGGACTTGTCGACGATCGTCGTCCGCTCCCACGTCGCCTTGTCCAGGGTCGAGGAGAGAACCACCTTGTCGGTGTCGACGAGCCACTTCGCGAAACTCTCTTCGCGCGGGTCGGCGCCCTCCATGCCGATGACGGTGGGCCAGAAACCGAGGAACCCCTCGGCGTTGACCCGACCGAGCAGGGCCGTCGTGGCCGGCTCCCAGAGGCTCGTCAGGTGGACGCGGGCGACGTCTGAGACGGCGTAGGGCATCACCCAGCTCATGTCCACCGGGTTGTCCGGCGCGGCGTAAGAAGCTGGTCAGAACCGGTGATCGTGCAGGACGGATTCGCCGTCCTGGCGAAGCGGTGGCGAGTCGAGCGGGCCATCTCGTGGATCATGAGAGCCAGGAGAAACGTCCGCGACTACGAGCGCCTTATCTCCCACAGCGAGGCCCACATCACTGGACCTTCATCACCCTCATGGTCCGCCGCCTCACCCGCCCTCCCCGCCCACCGCGTACGTCACCACACGCCGTCGAACCGGTGGAGGCGGTCGGCAAGCCCAAGCCCATACGCCTGCGGAAGCAGTCGAACACCATCCGCCTCGCCCCGGCTGCTCTGAGCTGACATATCCAAGGTTCCCAGCGGCATGAGGAGGCCACCGGTAGCGGTCCCAAGTGTCGACGAACTTGTATGGCGTACCGCCGAGGCGAGCCCCAAAAGGGGCGTGGGGGGGCAAGGGGTGCTCAACGCTGACCGCGTGGCAGCTCACACTGTGGCATGTGGACCGCTTTTACGCTGGCCTGAGCCGCTTGGCACCCTCACCCAGGCCCGGGCAACTCCGTCGACTGACCTCTTCCCGGCCGACGGGAGGCGATGCCGGCTTGCCCCGCACGCCAGGACGGCCTTCCGCTATTGCGGTGCGATGGCTTTGAGCCAGTCCTCGACGGCGAGGACGTCTGCCCACTGCGGGAACAGCTTCTCGGTAAGCATCGTGTGCACCTCGGGGTCGGTGTCGAGGCAGGCATCCGCCAGGACGGTGAGGCCGAAGTCCAGGTCGATGGCGTGCCACAGGGTGGACAGCACTACAGC
>KE353838.1 GCA_000415505.1 Streptomyces afghaniensis 772 | reverse complement strand
GGCAACTCGGTTATGTGCCCAATCCGACCGCCCGTGCTCTGGCCACCCGTCAGACGGGAGCGGCCGCCCTGGTCGTCTCGGGAGAGGATCCGTCGATCTTCGCGGATCCGTTCTACGCCCAGGTGATCGTGGGGGCGTCGACCGCTTTGGAGGAGGCCGATCTGCATCTGATGCTGTGTCTGGCCGCTTCCGACCGGGGCCGCAAGCGGGTGGAGGAGCTCTTCCGGTCCAAGGGGGCCGACGGGGTCATGCTGATGGCGCTGCGCGAGGACGATCCGCTGGCCGGTATGGCCGAGGAGGCGGAGATGCCTGTCGTGTTCGGAGGGCGCCCCGTCGGTTCGGCGCCCCGCTGGTATGTGGACGTCGACAACGTCGGGGGGGCGCGCGAGGCGACCGAGTACCTGGTTTCGTGCGGCCGGACTCGCGTGGCTGCCATCTGCGGGCGTCTGGACACCGAGGCCGGGCGTGCCCGGTACCGCGGCTACCGGGACGCCTTGCTGGCGGCCGGCCTCGATCCGTTGCCGCCGCATGAAGGGGACTTCACCGAGCCCAGCGGAGCCGCCGCCATGGCTGCCCTGCTGGCGCACCACCCCGACGTGGACGGGGTGTTCGCCGCCAACGACAACATGGCGGCGGGGGCGCTGCGCACGTTGCGTGCGGCCGGCCGGGCGGTCCCCGCCGACATCGCTGTGGTCGGCTTTGACGACCTGACCGTCGCCCAGGTCGCCGACCCGCCCCTCACCACCGTCCATCAGCCCATAACGGCTCTCGGGCGGGAGATGGCGCGCATGCTCGTCACGGTCATCAACGGACACGACCCCACCCCGTTGATCCTGCCCACGCGCCTGGTCACCCGCTCGAGTGCCTGACGGGTGTCAGCAGGGCGGGGGAGGCGTGTTGCAGGTGGGCGTACCTGTGGCTGGTGATGGCGCGCTTTGGCCCAGGTGGTGCCGGCACGCCGATGCCGCAGGAGGCGGCCACCCGACGAGACCTACCGATCAGTCCGGCTTCCGCGGCCCGTACGCTCGTCCGTCAAGAGGCCGACGTGGACGAGAGGGAGCGCATGGCGGGTGACAGGGACGTACGAGGGCTCGCGGCAGGAGCCGGCCGAGTGGCCCGGCCGACCGAGACCGCTCCTCCTGGACGCCGTACGGGCCCGATGCACTGGTTTCTGTTCAACAGCGCGTGCGTAGCGGCCTCGGTGGCCCTGATGTGGTTCGCGCCGGTGGCGCCTCTGCCGGCCTTCCTGCGCGGCCCGGTCTTCGTCACCTCCGCGCTGGTGATACCCCTGGCACTCGTCCTGGTGCCCGGCGTCCTGCTCCGCCACGTCACTCACAAGAAGACGCCGAAACTGGCCATCGGGGCGCTCGTCGTTGCCCTCCCTGCTGCGATCGTGTTGGCGATCATCACCCGAGAGGCCGGCGACGAGCGGGGGCTGGAGAAGCGGGGCCGTTGGACCGAGGCCGTCGTAGCCGACGTCGACAACGGCACGACCGACGAGTGCACGCTCCGCACCCGCGACGGCCGGGAGATCTCACCTCGGATGACGGACGGCTGCGACCCGGACAGGGTGGGGCCGGGCGACAAACTGCGCGTGCTGTACGACCCCAAGGGCGCAGCTGGTCCGTTGGAGGACGAGGACACGGAAGTGGACCTGGACCCCGGCGCGTACAAAGGGATCATCGGCGGCCTGGCAGCGCTGACCGTCGTGACAGGCACGTGGGGCTGCGTAGGGGTGAGTCGTGGCGACAAGTAGACGGGGACACCCCCTGGACACGGGGGCGGGCCGCACCCGCCCTGTCCCGCTGGTGAGCGGAGCTGCCCTCGGACCTGCCTGACACACCGCGAGCGACGAGCCTTGAGCGAATCCGGCCTCGTGCACGGGGGCGCTACTTCCTGGCAGCACGGAACACCTGTCGGCCGCTGAAGCCGAGTACCCATGTGGGTAAGTACGCGTACTCAAGCGGGTGAGCGGTGGTGACCGGAGACTCTGCATATGACACACCTCCGTGCCTCCATCAGCGCATTCGCCCATCACCGACGCGGCCTCGCGGCTGCCGCTCTCGCCTCTCTGGCACTCACCGGCTGCGGAGGTGAGCTGAAGGGCAGTGGCCCACAGGGTGAGCCGGCCAGCAGCGTCGCCTCCAAGGCCAGACCCACACAGCCATCCCCCGAGCAGGAAGCGTTCGCGGCGATGCTGGGCATGTACGCGCAGGCGTGTCCCCCGTCCGACGGGGTCCCGCCGACACCGCCCGGAAAGTCGACCGGTCCGGAGCCGGTGCGGAGTCTCGCCCCTGGGGAAACGCCCCCGACCGACCCGATCGAGCCCGGCCCTCCCACAGGGCCTGCTGCAGAGTTGGACCGGCACGACGGGTGCACGAGCGTCCACCACGAACAGCGCATCATCGAGGCGCTGCAAAAGGTCGTGGATCCCACCCCCGTCAAGGTCCGGAAGACCCTGAACAGCCTCGGCTACATCGACGAACGCATTCACGGCCTCAAGCAGGACGGCAAGACCACGCGCTTCTACCTCGACCTGCGCGAGAATGGCGGCCGGCTGTGCGAGGCGGGTCTGGCGGCGGGCGAGACAACGGACGTCACCCCGTGTGTAGCCCTCGCCACCGGACCGTTCACCGTCAAGACGGAAGAGCAGCCATAACGGTGGTCCATTCCTGCAGTGACGACCTTGCAGTCTGGCCACGCCCGCCACCACGCCAGGTGCCGCTCGCAGGACCGCCAGGGCCTCCTCGTCGTGGGCGCACCCTGTACGTGCCGTAGCCGCTCATGGGTCCTGTCCAGCGTCCAGGCCGTGGAACACCCCCTTCATGCTGGAGAGTTGGAAGCTGGCCCGGCCCTGGCCTCCGACTGCACGCTGGTCCTCGAGCATGCCGCGTGGACCCCGCTTCTGGGGCAACGCCGTGATCTGGTCTTGGTACAAGGAGGCCACCTCGGTCCTCGATCTCGACGGGAGCCCACTGCCCGTCACCGATGCCCTGCTCGACGAGTCCGCAGTGACCGTGGGAGCCGACGGCCTCGGCTGACCCGCCGGCGTACTGAGGCACTGCGGGGTCGAAGACATGCCAGGCGCCGGCCAACCGACAGCGGGTGACCTGCGAGCCAGACCTACTCTTTCTTGTTCCGGGAAACGGAGATGCCCGTCTGGGCGACGGCCTGCCAGACTCGTCGATCCAGCTAGGCCGGGCGAGAGGCGACTTCGGAGGTCTCAGAGTGAGTGAGTGCGCCTTCTGCAGGATCGGACAAGGCGAGATCGACGAGGACTTGGTCGCCTACCGCTCGGACAACGTCTTCGTCGTCCCTGCGCTCAAGCAACGGCGGAACAACCCTGGTCATGCTCTAGTCCTGCCGCTGTCACATGTGACCGACCTGCATGACGTACCAGCTGATCTCCTGCATGAGCTCTTCGAGGTCACAGCACGAGTGACGTCTGCAGTGAAGGATGCCTATGGGGCTGTCGGAAGCACGGTGACACAGAACAACCACATCCCAGGTCAAGTGCTTCATCACGTGCACGTTCATGTCGTCCCCCGGTTCGAGGACGACGGGTTTCGCATGCCGGACCCTGCACTGCGTGAAGCGCCACGAGGCGTGCGACTTGCCCGGGCCGGCACGCTCAGGAAGGCGTTGCAGCTGGGAGCTTGAGCCTGGCGACGGTTGATTGACGCGATCTCGGTCGAGCCGTCGACCGTGAGGTCGGCGGCCCACCCGGAGATCGGTCGTCCAGGCACTGGGCCAGGGGGTTCTGCGGAGAGGGATCACGTTCGGCGATCCACTGAGCAGGTTCGGCCAGCCCTCCTGATAAGGGGTGACCGAATTGCCCGCCGCGGGTGAGGCGACGGCGAAGGAGGCGCCTCTGGAGTAATGCGCTGTCGTCTTCCCGGGTGGAGAGGAGGGGGGAGGACGACGCCGGTGTCCGAGTGAAAGCGTCGGTGACGGACGTCATCGGCCCGGCCGCCACCTTCCGCCGCGCCTCGTGAATCCGGTGCGCCCTTGGTGCGGAGGTGAGGTCATCCTGCTCGATCTGCCCGTTTCTGACTTTCTGAAGCGAGTTCTCGGCACTGCTCGCCCACGGACCTGGTCTCCGGAGTGAGCATCGGAAGCCGACGGCGATCTCACGCCGTCGCAGGTGCCCTCTCGGCCGCGGAACGGCGTTTCCAGTACGCGACGGTCAGCACGCCCAGCAGCGGCCCCCACAGGGTCAGCGGCGCGTAGCAGAGATAGAACCAGGCAGCTTCCCAGCCGCCGGCTTGGCTAGGGTAGTCGGCTGGCAGGTCGCCACCTCGGATCGTGGTACCCCTGATCTCGGAGGCGATGAACAAAAGGGTGAACACGAGGGTGAGGCTCGCGGCCCCGATGGTGGCCGGGAGGACGGCCGCCCTTCTCGGGACCCGGCGGCCGCGAAGGAACGGGACCCAGCGCGGGAACACCTCACCCCAGCGGGCGATCAGACCGATCGCAGCGAAAGCGAAGACCTCGGACAGAACTGACAGGAAGACGACGTACGTCCGTTCACCGAGTCCGCGACCGTCGCCGAACGCGGCCGGGAGCCGCCAGATACTGGAAGGAAGAACGGCCAAGGGCACGGCGTAAGCCACGAGTCGAATCCGTCGTGACACTCCGGCAACGGGCTCGTGGGCCGCCCGCCATGCGACGCGTAATCGTCCGAGGTGGACGGTAGTGGGTTCCTTGGTGTGCTGTAGCTGTCGCATGGGCGGTCCTCGGCTTGGATGAACTGCTGTTCGGCCCGTTCAGTAATGAAGATCCCAGCCACGGAGGCTCCGAGCGTCGCTCTGAGGGCCGACTCGGCTCCGTCTGACGGCCGACGAAGTGGTGCGACCGGCGAATGACTGCAGTGCCCGTTTGCCGCATGACCAGTACGTTTCACCAAGAGCATCCCGACGCTGTCCTGGCAAGAGCCCCAGCGCCTCCCAAACTCATCGACACCACACATCCGTCGAGGTGCCTCCCAAACCCATCGACAAGCGACGTCACTACTGCCCGACAAAGCCACAGAGGTCGTAGGCACTGGCGGGCCGATGCCCTGTAATGCGGCTGATCACGGCTGAAGCCAAAGGCGGATCGAAGCCACGGTGACGGTGCCAGGGCGTCGACGCCATACGGCCGATCCGAGCAGCATGTGCGCGGACTGCTCACCGAGCTCGATATTCCGGCCTGACTGCCACCCCTCCGGTCGACAGAGCCAACAGAACGCGAGAATTTGGTAGTTCAGAGAAGGTCACCGTGCCGATCACCGTGGCCAGCGCTACCGAGGACCACTCGATCAGGTTTCACCAGTACCACCTGGAGGACATGGGCCAGGTGCGGGTGCGCAAGTACTGCGAGATCGGGGACCGTGAGGTCGACCAAGGCGAGATCGGCAAGGGCTACCATCTGACCAAGGACTATCTGGCGCCGAGCGGGCACGTCGCCGCTAAGCCGTACAAGCTGCTGCGCATGGCGCTCGACCGGAGCAGCAAGGTGGCCGTCGCGAAGTACGCCTGGTCCGGCCGGGAGAGATTGGGTCTGCTGCGGGTTCGGGACGACGTGATCGTGCTGCACGCGATGCGCTGGCCCGACGAGATCAGGTCGCCGGAGGAACTGCTGCCCCCGCCGGTGGAGCTGAGCGACGAGGAGATCGACGGCGCGCTCGCGCTCATGGACACCATGACCCGCGACGATCTCGAAGGTGAGGAGTTCCAGGACACCTACACCGAGGCCCTCGCCCAGATCATCGAAGCGAAGCGGGAGCACCGCGAGCCGCCGAAGCTGCAGGAGCCGGAAGCGGAGCCGGGACAGATCGTCGACCTGATGGCCGCCCTGACCGAGTCCGTGCAGAAGGCCAGGGCCTCGCGCGGCGAGGACGCCGACGTGCACGAGATGCCGAAGAAGAAAGCCGCGAAGATGCAGCCGGCCAAGAAGGCCACCGCCAAGAAGACCACGAAGAGGCCGCCGCAAAGAAGACGTCCGGGCGCCGGCCGCGCAGCGCCTAGTCGAGGAACCCCAGTGCGTTGTCGGGCTCGCACTGCGGGCAGGGTTTGCCCCCCTCAGCGAGGGCGTGCAGTGCCTGCTCCTGGGTGACGCCCTTCGAGCGCTTCCCGGCGTTCCAGCAGCCGCCGACGTGGACGTAGGCCGTGTCCCTGCCGGACAGGCCCCGCTCGATCAGCCAGTCCGGCTCCGGTGGCCGAGCCTCAACATCCAATCCAGGCGGTTGACAGCGAACCTAGTCGTGCGGGGTGTGCGCGCTGGGGCCGCCGGAGACGGGGGCCTCTGCCGGCGAAGTCAGTCGCCGGCGTGGTGGGGGGGGCGGCTGCGTGCAGTGCGGTCGATGAGCTGGACTGGGTCAGCCTGCCAGTCGGGCGAGGGCCAGGGCGTGAGCGTGGTCGAGGGAGTCAGCACCGGCGCAAGGGATGTCCGGCTGCACACCGGTGCCCTCCCAGTTCGTGCTGGAGACGGGGTTGATGGCGCGGCCGACGGGGACGGTGGCTTCCAGGTGTGGGTGCAGGGTCCAGCCCTGGCACGGGTGCGCGCCGCCGCGGGTGGGCTCGCCGACGACTACGGCGCGGCCGAGTTGCTGGAGGTCGTACGCCAGCTCCTCAGCGGCAGAGAAGGTGCTGTCGCTGGACAGCACATACAACGGCTTGCTGCCGCCGAAGCGCGCGCCGGGAACGTGCGGCAGGCTCCAGGACTGCTCGCTGCGCTCGCCGCCGTGCCAGTACATGGTGTTGAGGTGGGTGCGCTCGTCGAGCAGGTAGCTGCAGACGAAGGCGACCGTGTCCGGGTCGCCGCCCCGGTTGGCGCGCAGGTCCACGATCAGCGCCTGGGCGCGGGAGGCCAGGGTGAGCGCGGAGCTCAGCGGTTCGGCGGCCCACTCCAGCGGAAACAGCATCGGTGCCAGCTCCACCACGGCGACCCCTCCGTCGAGCAACTGCACCCGGGGCGCACCGCCCAGAGAGGAGTCGAAGTCCCGGCGCATGGCGTCCCGGGTGGCCGCCCCCTGCTTCGGGGAGACCGGGGCGGCGTGGTGCTTCAGTCTCAGGTGCCGGTCACCGTTGACGGACTGCAGGTCCGCGGTGACCAGGCGGGCGAGCTCCTCGGCGTCGTCGACGTCGTAGGCGCCCTCGGTGAGGCGTCGTTTCAGCAGGCCGGCCAGCTGCTCAGCTGTCTCGGGGAAAACGTAGTGATCGGTCAGCAGCCGGGCCGTCTCGTCGATGACAGGGGCCGGCGCAAGCTTCGTCGGAGTCGTCATGGCAGGGAGTAGAGCACTGCCCTTGCGAAAGCGTCAAAGAGTTTAGACACTTTTGGTATGCGTGATCAGCCTCCCTACCCGCCGCCTCCCGAGGACGTCCTGGAGATCGGTGCGCCTGAGCAGTTCGCGGCGCTCTCTCACCCATTGCGCCAGCGGTTGCTCTTTGCCCTGGGCCACCGGCCTGCCACCACCAGCCAGCTTGCGGCGCAGCTCGACGGGAAGAAGGGCAACGTGGCCCACCACCTCAAAGTGCTCCGCGAAGCCGGGCTGGTCCACATCGCCGGGACCCGCCAGGTCCGCGGCGGCACCGAGCAGTACTACCAGCGCACGGCCCGCCAGATGGTCGTCGCCGAACCCCAAGCGGCAGGCACCGCCGCGATGTTCGCTGCGGTCGCCCAGGAGCTGGACCGCTCTCCCGCCGAGACCCACCTGACACTGCGCCACCTGCGTCTCAGCCCCGCGAAGGCAAGAGAACTCGGCGAGACCCTCGCCCAACTGGTCGATGAGGCCGAGGAGCATGCAGAGGACCAGCCCGTGCACGGTGTGTTGGTGGCGCTCTATCAGCAGGCCCGGCCGACCAGCGCCACCAGTTCCGCCTAGCGGCACCAACCTCACGAGACTGGCCGCCGCCTGGCCCGGAATGGCGCCACCCCCAGCTGGCCGAGGAAACCGGCGCCGGCCGACAGCTGACCCGCGTCACGGACTGAACGGCGACACCTCGTCAACTTCCAAAACTTCGACGTGGTCGGCCGGGGACGATGTGAGTGCCGTCGATGTCGCGCGACGTCCACCACGTCCCGTCCGAGAGGTCCTTACGCACCGGCCGCCCGGCTGGGCTCCACCGAATCGAGCGAGCCACAGGAGCCCAAGGTGTGGCATAGGCCAGTGCGGACACCGCTGCTGGCCTGTGCGTCGCGGAGGCCGGGTGCGGTGCGGTCAGCCGTGGTCCGGAACGATGACAAGGCGTCCGCGCAGTCCGCCCTCGGCGAGCCGGGCGTGAGCCTTCGCCGCCTCCTCCAGGGCATACGTCTCGGCGACCCGGAGGGTGAGCACGCCCTCGTCCACCAGCCGGACCAGTTCCGCCAGGTACGCCCCGTCGGGGCGTACCTGGACCGCCTCGATGCGTACTCCGCGTTCGGCGGCCGGGGCCGCGACGGGGTTGACGCCGACGTAGGCGCCGCCGTTGCGCACCCGGGCGAGTGCCGGTTCCCCGAGGATGGCCGCGTCGAGGACGGCGTCGAAGTCCGCCCCGCCGGTGATGCCGGTGACGTGCGCCGCTCCCAGTGACCGTACGAGCTGCTCGTCCTTCTCGCGGGCCAGTGCGGTCACCGATACCCCTTGGTGGGAGGCGAGCTGGACGGCGTATCCGCCCACCGCGCCCGCTGCCCCGGTCACCAGCAGGGACTGCCCCTTCCGCAGTTCCAGCAGGTCCAGTGCCCCCGCAGCGGTCAGGGCGTTCAGCGGCAGGGTCGAAGCGTGCACGGCATCAGCCGACGACGGCGCCGGGGCCACCCAGTCGGCCTCCACGACGACGTACTGGGCATGCGTGCCGTCGGCCAGCGCCACCACCGCGTCGCCGACGCTCCACGACGTGTCCGCGCCGACCGCGTCGATCGTCCCGGCGACATCGCCACCCAGCCCGCCAGGCGGTCCGAACATGCCCATCCGCTTGAGAGTGTCGACCGGGTTCAGTGCGGCTGCCGCGACCTTGATCCGCACCTGGTGCGGCCCGGGCTCGGGCAGGTCCACGTCCATGATCTCCACGGCTTCGGGACCGCCGAATGTCCTCACCACTGCAGCACGCATGGGAACTTCTCCTGAGATGACTTGTGTTCGCGCGTTTCCGCCTTGCTGGCGCAACCCTAGGAAGCATTACTCTCCAGCAGGAAGTAGTTACCTGAAAGTGCCTAGTGCACCGGGAGGAGAGTCATGGCGACGATGACGGCAGCTCAGAAGCGTGAGCAGGCGCGGGCCGATTACGACGCGTTCTGCCGCACCTGCCCGACCAACGAACTGCTCGGCCGGCTCAGCGACAAGTGGGTCGGCCTGGTCGTCGCGGCCCTGTCCGACGGCCCCCGCCGCTATGGGGAGCTGAACCGCAAGATCGCGGGTGTCAGCCCCAAGATGCTCACGCAGACCCTGCGCGCCCTCGAACGCGACGGCCTGCTGTCCCGCACGGTCACCCCGTCCGTCCCCGTCCGCGTCGACTACGAACTCACCCCCCTCGGCGTCGGCCTGGCCGGCTTGCTGACGGCCGTGAAAGCGTGGGCCGAGACGCACTTCGATGAGGTCCGCGCGGCACGAGAGCACTACGACGCGATGGCCGATTCACCGGCATCCTGAGACCGGCTCTGAATCTTGGCGTGTGAACTGTGGAAGGCCCTCGGCTCCTGCGCGAGGGCGACACGCTCGTCGTTCTGTCACTGGACCGGCTCGGCCGTTTCCCTCCAGGACCTCCGACGGCTGTACGGAACCTCAAGTCTGGGCGGCCGCAGCATCGCCGTGGTCGGTCTGGGCCGCGTCGGGGCCGGCCTCGCCCGCCTGCTCGCCGCGAAGGGAGTCGGCCTGACGGTGACCGACATCGACCCGGACAAACAGAAGATCGGCGATGAGCTCGGCGCTGTCTGGCGGGCGCCCGGCGAGATCCTCGCCGCCGACGTGGACATCGTGGTCCCCGCGGCTCTCGGCTCCCTCCCGACCAGGCGGACCGCGGAAGATCTCCGCTGCCGTGCCGTGGTCGGACCGGCGAACAACCAGCTCGCCACGCCGGATGTCGCAGACCTGCTGCACCAGCGCGACATCATCTGGTTGCCGGACTACGTCGCAGGCGCCGGGGGAGTCATCAACGCCGTCAGCACCGAGCTGCACCGCGTCAGTGCCGACGAGGCCCGCGCACGAGTACGGGCCATCGAGGACACCGTCGACGACCTGCTGGACACCGCG
>KE353837.1 GCA_000415505.1 Streptomyces afghaniensis 772 | reverse complement strand
CCGGATGTCGCAGACCTGCTGCACCAGCGCGACATCATCTGGTTGCCGGACTACGTCGCAGGCGCCGGGGGAGTCATCAACGCCGTCAGCACCGAGCTGCACCGCGTCAGTGCCGACGAGGCCCGCGCACGAGTACGGGCCATCGAGGACACCGTCGACGACCTGCTGGACACCGCGCAGCGCCACGGCCAGACCCCGGCGCAGGCGGGGAGCGAGCCGGCCCGGCGCCGCCTGAGCGCCACCGCCGGGCCCACCGGCTCACCCACGGCCTCGCCGCGGATGCGGGCAGCGGGACCCGAAGACGCCGAACATGGCGCTGCTGCACGCCGACAGCTGGCGTCGCCACTACCGTGGCGCGTCTCCGACGCGTTCCTGGACGGCGATGTGGTGGCCGACCGGCGGTCCGTCTGGTCCTTGCGCCTCTCCGCCCCGAGCGGCAGTGCGACGGTCGTCGCCGCGGACGACACCGGGCTCGCGGGGTTCGTCCACGTCGTCTTCGACGAGGACGGCCGCTGGGGCAGCCTCGTCGACAATCTGCACGTCACCCAGCACCGCCGCCGAACGGGCCTCGGCACCGCGATGCTCGCTCGCGCCGCGCCGCAGTGGCCGTCTCCGAGCGTGCGAGGAGCAACGCCATGTATCTGTGGGTGCTCGAACAGAACACGGCGGCCCAGGAGTTCTACCGGGCCCTGGGCTGCACCTGCGTCGAGAAGGCACTGGTCCCGCCCCCTCCGGCGGGGTAGCGTCCCGGCTCGCAGGATCCCCCGCCAAGCTCCGCTTCACCTGGCCCGACGCCTCGCTGCTCGCGCCGGCCAGCGGACGGCAAGGCGTACAGACGACCCGAAGGAGCACGCCATGACCCCCGACGCGAGTACCAGCGTCGACCACTACGACCGGCTGCTCGCCGAGCACTACACGTGGATGCTGGGCGGCGACGTCCACGAGGTTGCCGACCGGCAGGCCGCGCTGCTCGCGGAACTGGGCCTGGCGGGGACCGAAGACGACGGTACGGCCATCGACCTGGGCTGCGGCTCCGGTGCACAGACGCTGGCGCTGATCCGCCTCGGTTTCGCCCCCGTGCTCGCCGTGGACACCAGCCGCCGGCTGCTCGACGAACTCGTCTCGTACGTCCGGGGCGCCGAGGCGGTACGGCCGGTGCACGGCGACATCCGCACCGTGCTGCCCGAGGCCGCCGAGCCGGGCACGGTCACGGCGGTCGTCTGCATGGGTGACACGCTGCCCCACCTCCCGTCCAAGGCGGACGTCCCCGTGCTGCTCGGCCACATCAGCCGTGCCCTCCGCCCGGACGGCCATCTCGTCATCACCTACCGCGATCTCACAGCGGAGCTGCGGGGCACGGACCGTTTCATCCCGGTCCGCAGCAGCGACGACCAGCTGCTCACCTGCTTCCTCGAATACCGCGACGAGGACACGGTGATCGTCAACGACCTGCTCCACACCCGCACGAACGGCTCCTGGCAGCAACGGGCAAGCAGCTACCCCAAGCTGCGAATCGCGTCCTCCTGGCTGGTCGAACAGTGCCGGACCGCGGGACTGGACGTGCGCCGCGACGCCGCGGACTCCAGAGGGATGCGGATCCTCCACGCCGTGAAGCCCTGACGGTGTTCATGGCTCTCGTACGACACTGGCGACGACCGTGGGGCGACGACCCCGTGGAGGCCCGCGACCCTCGGCGCGTGCCTTCCGGTCGGCGAACAGCAGATGCCAGGCGCCGACCAAGAGCGAGGGGCAGCGGCCTCACAAGGCGAACGCGACCGTGGCAGTCACGGCCGCGCGTACAGCGCGAACAGAAGGGCGGACATGAGCGATCCCACAAGAAGGGCCGAACTGTTCGGCGGCGCCGACAGCGATCGCCGGTTCACCGGCCCGACGACCGGCGACGAACGACGGATGCTCATCGACGTCCTGAGCGCCCAGCGCGCCACGCTGCAGTTGAAGTGCTCCGGCCTGGGCCCCGAGATGTCCCTGCGGTCCGTGGAACCGTCCACCCTCTCGCTCCTCGGCCTGGTCCGGCACCTCGCCGATGTGGAACGCCGCTGGTTCCGGCGGGTCCTGGCCGCGCAGGACGCCCCGGCCCTCTTCTCCTCGACTGCCGCCCCCGACGGGGACTTCGACGGCGCCACGGACGACCCCAGGGGCGTCACCGCGGCATGGGAAGCGTGGCGGACCGAGGTGGCCTTCGCCGAACGGTTCGTCACCGAGGCCCCGGACCTGGAAGTGGAGGGTGAGGACTCCTG
>KE353836.1 GCA_000415505.1 Streptomyces afghaniensis 772 | reverse complement strand
TTGTCGTCGAATTTCCCTTCACCCGCTCCCTCGGGCCCGTCCAGGGTGCCTTCCTGACCGGTCTGCGGGAACGTGTGATCCTCGGGGTCAAGACCCGCGACGGCCGTATCCTGGTCCCGCCCGTCGAATACGACCCCGTCACCGCCGAGGAGATCCGCGACCTCGTCCACGTCGGTCCCACGGGCACCGTCACCACCTGGGCCTGGAATCACGAACCTCGCCGAGGCCAGCCCCTGGACACGCCCTTCGCCTGGGTCCTGGTGCAACTCGATGGCGCCGACACTGCCCTCCTGCACGCCCTCGACGCCCCCGGCCCCGACGTCGTCCACACCGGCATGCGCGTCCGCGTCCGCTGGGCCGAGGAACGCACCGGTGCCATCACGGACATCGCCTGCTTCGAGCCGTACGACGGAGAGGTCTCCACCCTCACCGTCCACGCGGGCGAGTTCGAGGACCCGGTCACCGGCATCGTCGCCGCCGCCCGCCTCGACTACACCTACTCGCCCGGGCGCGCCCAGACCGCCTACATCAACGCCCTCGGCGGCCGGCGGACCGTCGGTGAACGCTGCCCGTCCTGCCGGAAGGTGTACGTCCCTCCGAGGGGTGCGTGTCCCACATGTGGGGTGGCCACATCCGAACAGGTCGAGGTGGGGCCGCGCGGCACAGTGACCACGTTCTGCATCGTCAACATCAAGGCTGCGCATACGGCGAATCTCGACATCGAGGTGCCCTACGTCTACGCCCACATCGCCCTCGACGGCGCGGACCTCGCCCTGCACGGCCGTATCGGCGGCATCCCGTACGACGAGGTCCGCATGGGGCTGCGCGTCGAGCCCGTGTGGACCGAGGGCGGCCGCTATCCCGACCACTACCGGCCCACCGGCGAACCGGACGCGGACTACGACACCTACAAGGAGCTGCTGTGACGAGCGCACCGGGGGACCGCGAGATCGCCGTCGTCGCCTTCGCCCAGACCGTCCACCGGCGCACCAGCGACGAGCTCTCCGAGGTGGAGATGCTCATGCCGGTGCTGCACGAGGTCCTCGACCGGACCGGCCTGAAGACCGCCGACATCGACTTCACCTGCTCCGGCTCCAGCGACTACCTCGCCGGCCGCGCCTTCTCCTTCACCCTCGCCCTCGACGGCGTCGGCGCCTGGCCGCCCATCTCCGAGTCGCACGTCGAGATGGACGGCGCCTGGGCCCTGTACGAGGCCTGGACCAAACTCCTCACCGGTGGCGCCGACACCGCCCTGGTCTACGCGTACGGCAAGTCCTCGCCCGGCTCGGTCCGCGACGTCCTCACCCGCCAGCTCGACCCGTACTACGTCGCACCCCTGTGGCCCGACTCCGTGGCGCTCGCCGCCCTCCAGGCACAGGCCCTCATCGACGCCGGCGACACCGACGAACCGGCGCTCGCGGCCGTAGCCGCCCGCAACCGGGAGAACGCGGCGGCCAACCCCCACGCCCAGCTGCGCCACAGCGTGCCGCAGGGCGACCACCTCGTGCGGCCCCTGCGCACCGGCGACTGCCCGCCCATCGGCGACGGCGCCGCCGCCGTGATCCTCGCGGCGGGCGACCGGGCCCGCGACCTGTGCGCACGCCCCGCCTGGATCCGCGGCATCGACCACCGCATCGAGGCACACGGCCTCGGCGTGCGCGACCTGACCGACTCGCCCTCCACCCGCCTGGCCGCCGAACGGGCCGGCGCCTTCGAACGGCCCGTCGACACCGCCGAGCTGCACGCGCCCTTCACCGCCCAGGAGATCGTCCTGCGCAAGGCCCTCCGCCTCGACGACGGCGTCGTCGTCAACCCCTCCGGCGGCGCCCTCGCCGCCAACCCGATCATGGCCGCCGGTCTCATCCGCATCGGAGAAGCCGCCGCCCGCATCCACCGCGGCGCGTCCGACCGCGCCCTCGCCCACGCCACCTCCGGCCCCTGCCTCCAGCAGAACCTGGTCGCCGTACTCGAAGGGGAGCCCCGATGAGCAAGGAGCCCGTGGCCGTCGTCGGCGTCGGCCAGACCAAGCACGTCGCGGCACGCCGGGACGTGTCCCTCGCGGGACTCGTCCGGGAGGCGGCCCGCCGGGCCCTGGACGACGCCGAGCTGACGTGGGCCGACGTCGACGCGGTCGTGATCGGCAAGGCGCCCGACTTCTTCGAGGGCGTCATGATGCCGGAGCTGTACCTCGCCGACGCGCTCGGCGCCGTCGGCAAACCCATGCTCCGGGTGCACACCGCGGGCTCGGTCGGCGGATCCACCGCGCTCGTCGCCGCGAACCTCGTCGCGGCCCGCGTCCACGGCACCGTCCTCACCCTCGCCTTCGAAAAGCAGTCCGAGTCGAACGCCATGTGGGGCCTGTCCCTGCCCATCCCCTTCCAACAGCCCCTCCTCGCGGGAGCCGGCGGGTTCTTCGCCCCGCACATCCGCGCCTACATGCGGCGCAGCGGCGCCCCCGAGACGATCGGCGCCCTGGTCGCCTACAAGGACCGCCGCAACGCCCTGAAGAACCCCTATGCCCACCTGCACGAGCACGACATCACCCTCGACAAGGTCATGGCCTCGCCCATGCTGTGGGACCCGGTCCGCTACTCGGAGACCTGCCCCTCCTCCGACGGCGCCTGCGCCATGATCCTCACCGACCGCGCCGGAGCCGCCCGGGCACCGCGACCGCCCGCCTGGATGCTGGGCGGCGCGATGCGTAGCGAGCCGACGCTCTTCGCCGGCAAGGACTTCGTCTCCCCGCAGGCCGGCCGGGACTGCGCGGCCGACGTCTACCGGCAGGCCGGGATCACCGACCCCCGCCGCGAGATCGACGGCGCCGAGATCTACGTCCCGTTCTCCTGGTACGAGCCGATGTGGCTGGAGAACCTGGGCTTCGCCGGTGAGGGCGAAGGGTGGAAGCTCACCGAGGCGGGCGTGACCGAACTGGACGGTGACCTGCCCGTCAACATGTCGGGCGGCGTGCTGTCCACCAACCCCATCGGCGCCTCCGGCATGATCCGCTTCGCGGAGGCGGCGCTCCAGGTGCGCGGACAGGCCGGGGAACACCAGGTGGACGGCGCCCGCAGGGTCCTCGGGCACGCCTACGGCGGCGGCTCGCAGTTCTTCTCCATGTGGCTCGTGGGAGCCGAGCCCCCGGACTCCTGAAAGGTCCCCCTCACGTGCCCTGTCGGCCATGGGACACGATCGCTAGGCTGGCCGCGGACGACGAATCGGGAGGAGCACGGACGTGGCCGAGACCACCACCCAGCAGCGCCCGCTCACGGGCTGGGACAAGCCGGAGCTGGACCTCACCAACGCACAGTGGCAGTCCAGCAGCCGGGGCGGGGGGATGTCCAGATCGCCTTCGTCGAGGGCTTCATCGCCATGCGGAACAGTGCCCGCCCGGAGAGCCCCTCCCTGATCTTCACGCCCGCCGAGTGGGGCGCCTTCGTGTCGGGAGCGCGGGAAGGGGAGTTCGACCTCACCTGAGGCGAGGCCGCGCGCCCTCGCCGCGGCACCCCGGAAACGGTCCCGGACCGGCCGTGACCCCACGGCCGATCCGGGGGTGTTCCGCCCGCGTTTCCGGACACGCGACCTGAGACATCCTCCCCGGGCCCGCGCCTGAGCCAGGCTGGCCCCGGAGGGACGGTCGTATCCCGGAAGGCGAGGATCCCATGAGCACCCTGCCGGTCATCGCGGCGGTCGACGGCTCGGACGACAGCCTGCGCGCCCTGGAGTGGGCCCTCGACGCGGCCCGCCGGCGTTCGGCACCCCTGCGTGCGGTGCATGTACGCCAGTACGCCCACTGGGCGCAGCCCGAGGTGCTCGCCGCCGAACCCGCGGACCCGCAGGACGACCCGGTGCTCGACCGGGTCCGCGCCCACGTGGAGAGCCTCTCCGCCCGGCCCGACACGGAGTACCTCGCTCTGGAGGGCGCCCCCGGCGCCGTCCTGCCCGAACTGGGCTCTTCCGCCCAGCTGCTGGTTCTCGGCTCCCGGGGGCGCGGCGGCTTCGCCAGTCTGCTGCTCGGCTCCAACGGCATGGCCGCCGCCCGCGATGCCGAGTGCCCCGTCGTGGTGGTGCCCCGGCCCGGACGCGAGGTCCACGGCGAGGCGGGGACCGGTCCCGGCTCGCGCGTGGTGGTCGGTCTGAAGGTGGACGGCCCCGACGAGGCCACGCTCGAGTTCGCCTTCGCCGAGGCAGCGCGGCGCGGCGCCCGGCTCCAGGCGGTCGCCGCCTACCCGTGGCCCGCGCAGCCCTGGATGATGCCCGGCGAACTGCCCCCGCCGATCGTCGACCAGGACGTCATCCAGGACGAGACCCGGGTCCTCGCCGAGGGATTCCTCGCCCCCTACCGCGAACGGCACCCCGACGTCACGGCCGAGACCGTTCCGGCGGCGGGCGACGCCGCCGGACACCTCGTGGCGGCCTCCCCGGGCGCCGACCTCGTCGTCGTGGGCCGTCACCGGCGGCACCTGCTGGCACCCGCCCGCATGATGGGCTCGGTCACCCACGCCGTCCTGCTGCACGCCGCGAGCCCCGTCGCGGTGGTCCCGCCGGCACCGCCGGAGGACTGACCCCGCGGTAATGGATACCGGCAGGCCTATCATTAGCCCCATGCGGGAACCGATCAGCAGGGACGCCCGGCTCGCCCTGGACCTGGCCCTCACCCTCCGGCACGACGGCAACGGCGGTGTCGCCGACGACTTGACCGACCCGGCGGGCCTGACGGCCTGGGTCCGGGCACACCCCGAGGTCCTGCCGGACGCCGGCCGTTTCACCGCCGACGCCGCGCAGTTCGCCGCCGTCCTTGACCTGCGGGCCGCCGTCCGCGCCCTCTTCGCCCGCGCCGTGCGCCCCGGCGAGCCGAGCCCCGCCGACGCGGCCCGTCTCCTGCCCGTACCCGAAGCCGTACGGCGCCTCAACGAGGCTGCCGCCCGCACCCCCACCGTGCCCGTCCTGGACTGGCCCGAGGGCACCGGACCCGACGTCCGTCACCAGCCCGTACGCGGCGGCGACGACCTGACGTCCGCCCTCGCCCAGGCTGTGATCGCGTTCCTCGCGAGCCCCGACCGCGACCGGCTGCGGGCCTGCCACGCGCCCCGCTGTGTGCGGTACTTCCTCAAGGACCATCCGCGCCAGGAGTGGTGCAAACCCTCCTGCGGCAACCGCGCCCGGGTGGCCCGCCACCACCAACGGCACCGGACGACGGCCTGAGGCACTGCTGGGCCCGATCGGGTCGTCGCCCGGGCGGCACTTCGCAGGCCGGGCCACGTACCATGGCGGCATGTCGTTCCTCCGCCGCCGCAGCGCCACGCCCGCCGGGCCCGACTTCGACGTACTGGCCATGGACCCGGGCGACTGGCCCGGCAACCTCGGTGCGGGACTGCTGCCCGCTCCCGACGGCACCTGCCAGGGCGTCTTCCTGCGTTACGACCTGTTCGGCGGCCGCGGCCCCGCGATGATCATCGGTAACCTGCCGGAGGGCTCCCCGGCCCGCGAGGTCCCCGAGGGACAGGTCCCCTTCGAGGTGGGACAGCTGCTGCTGGCACTGGAGAACGACGAGGAGATCACCGTCGTCGGCACCGAGGACGTGCCGGTGATGCAGGGCGACAACCTCCTGATCGTGCGCCGCGTCAAGCTCTCCGAGGGCCGCATCTCCTGCGTGCAGTTCGACCGCAGCGACAACGTCCTGGTGACCATCGCCGCCTGGGACCGCCCCATCACGGACGACCTGTACGCCCTCCTCAAACCGCTGCCCGCGGAGCTGTTCCAGCAGGGCTGAGCCGACGGGCGGTACGCCGCAGACACGAAAAGGGCCGCTGTGCGCCTGGCCAGGCACACAGCGGCCCCTTCGTCCCCGTCAGCGAGTGCCGACCGCCGCGCGCACGGCCCGCCGGGCCATCTGGCAGTCGTCGTGCAGCCGCCGCAGCAGCAGCCGCTGCTCCTCGCCGGACGGCGCAGCACCAGGGTGGGCCGTACCCGGTGCCGCCGGGGTCGCGTCGTGCATCGAACGCTGCACGGCCGTCTCGTACCTACGGATCTCCCGGGTCAGCACCAGCATCAGGTTCACCAGGAAGGCGTCCCTGGACGCCGGGCCCGCCGACTGGGCGATCTGGCTGATCTGGCGACGAGCGACCGGTGCGTCCCCGAGCACCGACCACAGCGTCGCCAGGTCGTACCCCGGCAGATACCAGCCCGCGTGCTCCCAGTCCACCAGCACTGGACCGGCCGGTGACAGGAGGATGTTCGACAACAGTGCGTCGCCGTGGCAGAACTGGCCCATGCCCTGCCGCCCGGCCGCCTGCGCGATGCCGTGCAGCAGCTTCTGGAGATCACCCAGGTCCCGGTCGGTGAGCAGGCCCAGCTCGTGGTACCGCGAGATCCGGGCCGCGTAGTCCAGCGGGGCGTCGAACGTGCCCGCCGGCGGCCGCCAGGCGTTCAGCCGGCAGATCGCGCCGAGTGCCGCCCTGATGTCCGCCCGCGGCGGTGCCTCGGCCGGGTGCCGCTGGAGCGCGGCCACCCGCCCCGGCATCCGCTCGATCACCAGTGTGCAGTTGTCCGGGTCCGCCGCGATCAGTCTCGGCACCCGCACCGGAGGGCGGTGCCGGACGAACGAGCGGTACGCCGCTATCTCGTGGCGGATCCGCTCGGACCAGGCGGGGGAGTGGTCCAGTAAACACTTGGCGACGGCCGAGCTGCGACCGGTGGTGCCGACCAGGAGCACGGACCGCCCGTTGCGGCGCAGGACCTGCACCGGGGCGAACTCCGGGCAGATGCGGTGCACCGACGCGATCGCCGTGCGCAGCTGCGCGCCCTGGGGGCCGGACAAGTCGAGTCTCCCGCTGAGCGGTTGGGTGCCGAGTACCGCGCCGCGCCGTGCCCTGCCCGCACCGAGCACGGGGGCCGCCGGCCGCGCGGGGGCGAGGTAGGGGCCGCTGTCCGTGGGACGGGGGTGCAGCGACCGGGGCGGTGCGGACACGGAGGACGATGCTGCGTACATGGGCGAAACAGATCCCTTCGTGTGCCTGCGACGACAGCGCACCACCCGGCCCGGACTCCCGGGAGCACCCTGGGGAATGTCCCTGCGGCGACCGGGTCGGGGTGGCGCGTTCCTACCTGACACCCGATGACCAGTGGCACACCATCTGGCGCACCCTGGCGAACCCTGGCGAATAGTCGCCCGGCAAGTCTCCCCGGGCTACTGTCAACTCAGCCGAGAACCTGGGGGCTTGACGTGAGCGGACAACCCAACACCCGGCTCTCGGACCTGTTCGGCCTGGCCGGCTGGTCCAAGGGCGAACTCGCGAGGCTGGTCAACCGGCAGGCGGCGGCCATGGGCCATCCCCAGCTGGCGACCGACACCTCCCGGGTGCGGCGGTGGATCGACATGGGAGAGATCCCGCGCGATCCGGTGCCGCGGGTGCTGGCGGCTCTGTTCACCGAGCGTCTCGGCCGTGTCGTGACCATCGAGGACCTCGGTCTGGTCCGGCACGGGCGTGCGGGGAAGCGGCAGGGCGGCGGGAGTGCGGAGTCTCCCGACGGAGTGCCGTGGGCGCCCGAGCGGACCGCCGCGGTCCTCACCGAATTCACGGGAATGGACCTCATGCTCAACCGACGCGGCTTGGTGGGCGCGGGCGCCGCGCTCGCCGCGGGATCCGCACTCAGCAGCGCCATGTACGACTGGCTGCACACCGACCCTGCCCTGGCTGCCGACGCACCCGACCTCGACCATCCCCTGCACGCCGACCCCGCCGGGTTCGACCGCTACGAGGCCGCCCCCATCGGGTCGCAGGAGATCGAGGAACTGGAGCGCTCGGTCGAGGTGTTCCGCGCCTGGGACGCGGCCCGCGGCGGCGGGCTCCAGCGCAAGGCCGTGGTGGGCCAGCTCAACGAGGTGGGCGGGATGCTCGCCTACCGTCACCCACCCCATCTCCAGCGGCGCCTGTGGGGCGTCGCCGCCAACCTGGCCGTCCTCGCGGGCTGGATGTCGCACGACGTCGGCCTGGAGCCCACGGCCCAGAAGTACTTCGTCATCGCCGCGCACGCGGCCAGAGAGGGCGGGGACCGGCCCCGCGCGGGCGAGGCGCTCTCCCGTGCGGCCCGCCAGATGGTGCACCTGGGCAAGCCGGACGAGGCCCTGGACCTGATGAAGCTCGCCACGTCCGGCTCCGGCGACGAGGTGCTGCCCCGCACCCGGGCGATGCTCTGCACCATCGAGGCCTGGGCACAGGCCTCCATGGGCAAGGGCCAGGCCATGCGCCGCACGCTCGGGCAGGCCGAGGACCTGTTCGTCTCCGACAAGGCCGACGTGCCGCCGCCGGACTGGATGCAGACCTTCAAGGAGGAGGACCTCTACGGCATGCAGGCCCTGGCCTACCGCACGCTCGCCGAGTTCGAGCCGGGCGCAGCCGCGCATGCCCAGCACTACGCGGAGAAGGCGCTCGCCCTGCGGGTCGACGGCCGGCAGCGCTCGAAGATCTTCGACTATCTGTCGATGGCCTCGGCGTGCTTCATCGCGGACGACCCCGAACAGGCCGACCGGTATGCGCGACTGGCGCTGGTGTCGATGGGCTCCAACTCCTCCCACCGCACCTGGGACCGGCTGCGCCAGATGTACCGGCTCACCGCCCAGTATTCCGGCTACCCGAAGATCCAGGAGCTGCGGGAGGAGATCAAGCTCGCCCTGCCGAAGACGAAGGGCAGGAGCGGCAACCACGCACAGGCCTGAGTTTCCTATGACGTGATCTTGGCGACCAGCACGCAGGCGTTGTCCGCGCGCTCGCACTCGCCGAACTCCTGGACCACCGTCCGCAGGCAGTCCTGCGCGGTGGCGGTCCTGGTCAGCCGCGGCGCCAGGTCGAGGAGGAGGTTCGCGGCGGCCGTTCCGGTGTGCCCGGGTACCAGCCCGTCGGTGTGCAGGAGCAGCAGATCGCCGACCTCGAGGGTCTCTTCGGCCTGCCCGTACACGGCGCCCGAGGTGGCGCCGAGGAGGACGCCGTCCGGTGCGCCCAGGACCCGCCCCGTCCCGTCGCGGAACAGCAGCGGGGCGGGGTGCCCGGCCTGCGCCCACACCAGTGTGCGGGTCCCGGGGCGGTAGCGGCAGCAGACGGCGCTGCCGAGGGCCGGTTGCACCGTGGCGTCGAGTAACTGGTTCAGCCAGGCCATCAGCTGCCCGGGAGGGGCGCCGGCCATCGCCATGCCGCGTACGGCGCCGAGCAGCATCGTCATGTTCGACGTGACACCGACGCCGTGTCCGGTGAGGTCGCCGACGCTGAGGAGGGTCTCGCCGTCGGTCAGTTCGAGCGCGTCGTACCAGTCGCCGCCGATCAGTGTGTGCGTGGACGCCGACAGGCGCCGGGCCGCGAGGTCGAGGGTCCTGGGACCCCGGTGCGGGAGCCGCAGGGAGCCGAGCCACGGCGGCAGCACGGCCTCCTGCAACTCGACCGCGAGCCGGTGCTCGGTCCGCGCGTCCTGCCGCTGGTCGGGGAGCGAGTCACGGGTCTCGCTCACCACCCGCTGGCTGCGGCGCAGTTCGCTGACGTCCCGCAGCACGGCCCACATCGAGGCGGTGCTGCCGTCAGTGTCGAGTACCGGTTCGCCCATCATGTGCACGGTGCGTACGTCGCCGCCCTGGCGTGCGATGCGGAACTCGCCGTCGATGGGCCGGGCGTCGACGAGGCAGTTCGTGACCATCGTCGTCAGCTTCGGCCGGTCCTCGTCGAGCACCAGGGACGGCAGCTCGTCGAGGGTGAGCGGGGGAGCGGCGGGGTCGCGGCCCAGGATCCGGTAGAGCTCCCCGGACCAACTGGCCTCGTCCGTCAGCAGGTTCCACTCGGCGCTGCCGACCCGGCTGAGCAGTGAGCCGGGTGCGGGCACGGCGAGCTCCGGGGCTGCCGTGGGCAGGGGTCCGTCCCGCAGCTGGGCCAGGTGTTCGTCGAGGTCGTTGAGCTGGTGCAGGGCCAGGTCGTACAGGG
>KE353835.1 GCA_000415505.1 Streptomyces afghaniensis 772 | reverse complement strand
CGGTGCGTACGTCGCCGCCCTCGGCGTGCGAGTGCGGAACGTCGCCGTCGATGGCCGGGCGTCGACGAGGCAGTTCGTGACCATCGTCGTCAGCTTCGGCCGGTCCTCGTCGAGCACCAGGGACGGCAGCTCGTCGAGGGTGAGCGGGGGAGCGGCGGGGTCGCGGCCCAGGATCCGGTAGAGCTCCCCGGACCAACTGGCCTCGTCCGTCAGCAGGTTCCACTCGGCGCTGCCGACCCGGCTGAGCAGTGAGCCGGGTGCGGGCACGGCGAGCTCCGGGGCTGCCGTGGGCAGGGGTCCGTCCCGCAGCTGGGCCAGGTGTTCGTCGAGGTCGTTGAGCTGGTGCAGGGCCAGGTCGTACAGGGCGCGCTGCCAGCGTCCTCGAGGGTGGTCCGCTTCCTCCTCGGCGTCGCGCCGCACGGCGTCCACGTCGCCCTTGAGCCGCCGCGTCTGCGATATCAGCGCGTCGACCGAGCCGCGTCCGGGCGGCTGGGCGGCTGGGCGGTCCGCGGAGAGGTGGGACGGCATGACGCACTCCGATGCGGGGACGGTTCGACCAAGGCGGACGGAGGGACCGTTACGACTGTTGCACAGCCCGCGACGCCCTGTAAGGGATTCGGCAACACACGATACGGTGGTGCTTCTGGCATATGCCACAGTCTCACGGAGTTACTCCGAGGTAGGTATGGAGCAGGTCCTCCAGAGGGTCAAGTCGTAGATTACACAGGGAGTTTGACGATCCGTCGGAAGGGCGCCACGCGATTGCCGTGCGTGTTCGACGGTCCTGTGTTCGAAGGTTTCAGTACCGCAGGACGCCGGCGATACCGTCCGCCTCGGCGAGTGTGCCGTCCGGTACGAAGCGGACGTCGGCTCCCGTCTCCAGGCACTGCTCGACGATCTCGTCCACGATGTCCTCACGGGACTCGAGGCCGGCGCTCTCGGCGAGGATCAGATGGTCCCCGGCGTCGCTGACCGTCACGCGGTAGTTCTCCTCGACCGCCAGCAGCCGGACACGCCCGTCCCGGGCGCTCTGCCAGAGCTCGTCGACACCGGCGGCGAACTCCCGTCGTCCGCGGGCCGTTTCGAGGGCGCGGGCCACGGCGTCCGTGTCCTTGCGGGCCTCCGTCTCGATCACCGGCCGGATGGCCTGCCACACGGACTCGGGCGTCCCGTGTGCGAGACCGCCGTGCGGGACGTGCACCGCTTTCTTGGTGGCGCTGCCGACCTCGTCCAGCAGGGCGAGGGCGGCCGGCGGACCGGTGACGTACAGCGGTCGCGGGTGCTCACGCAGGACGGTGCTCATCGCGGTGTCGGTCTCGCGCAGGAACTGGCGGGTGCGCTCCTCCCGGAAGGCGCTCGGCAGGTCGCCGATCCGCTCCTGTCGTTCCGGGTCGAAGTTCTCCACACGGCGGGTCAGCGGGAAGCCGTCGGCGCGCTGCTCGACGACGCGGTCGACGCCTCCGTTCCACAGGGTCGCGCGGTCGGCGGAGAGCGACAGCACCCAGAACGGCCGCTCCGCCGTCTGGGCGGAGACGAGGTTGCGGGTGAGGAAGGTGTCCGAGAGCACCACGCGTTCGGGCACGGACCGGGCGAGCGACCACACCTGGTGCTCACCGGAGGCGGCGAAGATCACCAGGCCGTCCTCGGCGTGTGTCAGATCGACCTCGGACAGGGCCTCGTCGAGGTGGTGGGCGACCTCGGCCCGTCGTTCGCGGCTGACCGCCGGATCGGCCTCCAGCTGCCGCTTGGCCTCGGCCACCAGATTGCGCAGCCGGACCTGGTCCTGGGCGTTGTAGGGATCGCGCCGGTGGGTCGGCGTCAGCACGGAGACCGCGGGTAGGGGCGCGGGCGCCGCAGCTCGGCAAGGGTCGCGGGACTCAGAACGTGCTCCATGACAGAACGATAGAGCGAATTCAGCATGAGGGCATTCGGGGCAATCTGCACCCTCCTGTCGAGGCTTCGCCGTCCGGGAGTTGGGGAAGTTTTTGCCGCTGGCCGGTTTTCGACGGGGGGTCCCCCGTGGTGCGGCGGATCCGCGGATATTGCGCGTGCAAAGTGCGGCTGGATTTGAGGGGTGGCCGGGGTCGCTCGCGGCCCGGGCGAGTTGACCTGTGGCCGTGGGCGTAACACGCTCGAAATATAGATGGCTCATACAACTGATTTGCGGGAGGTATGCGCATGTGCGGCATCACCGGCTGGGTCTCCTTCGACCGCGACCTGAGTGCCGAGGCGGCGACCCTGGACGCGATGACCGAGACGATGGCCTGCCGCGGCCCGGACGACCGCGGCGTCTGGACCGAGGGGCCCGTCGGCCTCGGACACCGCAGGCTCGCGATCATCGACCTGCCCGGCGGCCGCCAGCCCATGACCGCCGCCACCCCGCACGGCACCGTCGCCCTCGTCTACTCGGGCGAGGCCTACAACTTCACCGAACTGCGCGGTGAGCTCACCGCCCGCGGCCACCGTTTCACCACCGACTCCGACACCGAGGTCGTCCTGCGCGGCTACCTCGAATGGGGCGACGCCGTCGCCGAGCGCCTGAACGGCATGTACGCCTTCGCCGTCTGGGACGGCCGCACCGACCGGCTCCTGCTGATCCGCGACCGCATGGGCATCAAGCCCCTCTACTACCACCCCACTCCCGACGGCGTCCTGTTCGGCTCCGAGCCCAAGGCGATCCTCGCCAACCCGCTGGCCCGCCGACGCGTCGGCCTCGACGGCCTGCGCGAGCTGTTCACCATGGTCAAGACCCCCGGACACGCCGTGTGGGAGGGCATGCGCGAGGTCGAGCCCGGCACCGTCGTCACCGTCGACCGCACCGGCGTGCGCCGGCGCGTCTAC
>KE353834.1 GCA_000415505.1 Streptomyces afghaniensis 772 | reverse complement strand
GATCGCCGCGTCCGAGGGATGCACCTCGCGGTAGTTCTCGCGGAGGTAGTCGGCGACCGGCCAGCTGTCCCAGTCCACGTCGTCGTTGTGCGTCGTCATGGCTCTCTAGCCCTTCAGCCGCAGGGGGAAACGCCCGGCCAGCCGGGTCAGGGTCCCCGTCAGGCGGTCGATGTCGTCGTCCGAGTTGAGCGCCGTGAGCTGGATGCGGAAGCCGACCCGGTCGCGGGGCACGAGCGGATAGGCGGCGAGCGTCACGTAGATGCCCTCCTCCCACAGATACGCGGAGACCGCGTCCAGGTCCGCGGGGTTCGCCAGCGGGACCTCCACGATGGGCAGCCGGTCCGTGTTGAGGGTGCTCACCCCCAGGCTGTCCAGGTGATCGAGCACCCGGACCGTCTTGCGGTACAGGTCGGCCCGGATGACATCGCCCCGCCGCTCGTTGACGTCCAGTCCGGCCAGCGCGGTGGCCAGCGACGCCGTCGGGGACGGCCCCGAGTAGAGATAGGGGGCCGCGTCGGTCTTGAGGCGGTTCTTGAGCTCCGAGGGCAGCGCCAGGAACGCGAGCAGCGACGAGTACGCCTTCGAGAAACCGGCCACGAGCACGATCCCGTCGTACGACTCCCCGGTGTGCCGCACCAGGCAGTTGCCGCGCATGCCGTACGGGCAGGTCTCGCCCGGCCCGCGTTCCCCGATCACGCCGAAGCCGTGCGCGTCGTCGACGTACAGCGTCGCTCCTTCCGCCCGGCACACCGCGGCCAGCGCGGGCAGGTCGGGGATGTTGCCGCTCATGCTGTTGACGCCGTCCAGGCACACCAGCCGCGGCCTGCCCGGCGGCACCCCGGACAGCAGGGCACGCAGCTCGTCGAGCCGCCCGGCGTGGAAGCGGTGCAGGGTGGCGCCCTGGCCACGGGCCACCACGCAGCCGTCGTAGACGGTCCGGTGCGCGGTCGCCTCCACGAAGACGTGCCCGTCCTCGGCCAGCGCCGGGATCACCGAGGCGTGCACCAGCGTCAGCGTCGGCAGCAGCAGCGTGTCCGGCGCGCCCAGCAGCGCGGCGAGCCGCTCCTCGATGTCGGGGTACAGCCGCGGACTGCCCAGCAGTCGCGACCAGCTGGGGTGCGTACCCCACTCGCGCACTGCCGGATCGATGGCCTCCATGATCTCCGGGTCCCAGTCGAAACCCAGGTAGTTGCAGGACGCGAAGTCGATCAGCCAGTGGTCGCCGCTGCGGATGTGCCGGCCCCGCACCTCGTCGAGGACCGCATCGCTCATCGGGCTGGTGCGCCGCAGATGCTCCAGGTCCGCCCAGCGTGCCTCCCGGCGTCCCGGGGCGGCGTCGAGACGCGGCCGCCGCGCGCGGGGCGGCGCGAAGGGGTGGGCGCTCGGCTCCCGCAGCACGTGCGCGCTCTGTTCCACCGTCATGGGCCGGGCGAAGAGGTACCCCTGCCCGAACCGGCAGCCCATCTGGGCCAGCAGGTCCCGCTGCGCGGTGTCCTCGATGCCCTCCGCGATGACCTGGAGGCCCAGGGTGTCGGCGATCCGCACGATGCCCTCGACGAGGGCGACCTGCTGGGCGTCGCGGGCGATGTCGTCGATGAAGGACTTGTCGATCTTCAGGACGTCGATGGGGAAGTCCCGCAGATAGCGCAGTGAGGAGAAGCCGGTGCCGAAGTCGTCGACCGCGATGTGCACCCCGAGTTCCTTCAGCGTGTGCAGCACCGTCTGGAGGCGGTCGTCGCGGTGCAGTAGCACCGTCTCCGTCAGCTCCAGCTGCAAGGACCCGGGCTCCAGCCCGGGCGTGCTCAGCGCCTGGCCGACCTGCTCGACGAAACCGGCGTCGCGGAACTGGCGCGCGGAGACGTTCACGCTGACGTACGGCGGACGGGCGGGACCCGGCTGCCGTTGCAGGTCCGCGATGTCGTTGACCGCGTTCTTCAGCACCCACGAGCCCAGCGGGGCGATCTGCCCGGTCTCCTCGGCCAGGCTGATGAACTGGTCCGGCGCGACGGGCGGCCGGTGCTCGTGCGGCCAGCGGACCAGGGCCTCGAACCCCACGACCTCGCCTCCGGTGATGTCCACGACGGGCTGGTAGCGCAGCGCGAACGCCTTGTCGGCGACCGCCCGGGCCAGCTGGGACTGGAGGTCGTGCCGCTCGACCATGCGGCTGCGCAGCAGTGGCCTGAAGCGGCGCCACTGCCGCTTGCCCGCCGCCTTCGCGGCGTACAGCGCGAGGTCGGCGTGGCCCAGCAGTTCCTCGGCGTCCGTGCTGTCGCGCGCGGTGGCCACGCCCACGCTGGCGGACACCGTCACCGACTCGTCGGCCAGATCGAACGGCCGCCCCAGCGTCTGGATCACCTGGGCCGCCAGCAGCTCGGCGTCGAGCGGCTGCCGGGCGTCCTCCATCAGCACGGCGAACTCGTCCCCGCCCAGCCGGGCCGCGGTGTCGGTCCGCCGCAACGCCCGGGACAGCCGGTTGCCGACGGCGACCAGCAGATGGTCGCCGACCCGGTGCCCCATCGTGTCGTTGACCAGCTTGAAGTCGTCCAGGTCGATGTAGAGCAGACAGGTCAGGGACGACTCGCGGCGGCCGCGCAGCAAGGCCCGTTCGATCCGCTCCAGCAGCAGCGTCCGGTTGGGCAGACCGGTCAGCGAGTCGTGGAAGGCCCGCTGTGTCAGCTCCTGCTCCAGCCGCCGCTGCTCGGTCACGTCCCGCAGCGTCACGACCAGGCCGGACACGGTCCGCTCGTCCCGGAAGTCGCTGCACCGCACCTCCACCTCGACACGCCCGTCCCGGCGCCGCACCCACCAGTGGTCGTGTCCGGCCCGCGCGCCCCTCTCCCGTACGGCGGCCAGCTCCCGCGCGGCCCGCTCCCGGTCCCCGGGATCCACCAGTTCCGGCAGCGGGACCCCGAGGAGGTCGTCGGTGCCGAACACGGACCGCGCGGACGGGCTGGCATACCGGATCGCGTCGTCGTCCTCCAGGATCAGGATGACGTCGGAGGCGTTGCGGACCAGGGTGCGGAAGTACGCCTCGTTCTCCCGCCGGACGACCTCCTTGCGCAACGCGACCCGCTCCATGGCCAGGCCCGCGTGCGACGCCAGGATCTCCAGCGAGCCCCAGGTCTCGGTGAGCTGCCGCTCGGGGGCGGCGACCAGCAGGACACCCGGGACGGCCCCGGCCGGGCGGTCGGGCTGGGTCATGGGGCAGACCAGGACGCAGGGCAGGCCGTCCAGTCCGGCGGCGATGCCGGGTTCGAGGGCGGCCGGGCCCACCATGTGGGTGCCGTGCGCGCCGAGGTCCCCCGCGCGCTCCGTCGGCAGCAGCAGGGTCCGGTGCGGTACGTCCGGACCCAGCAGCCGGTCCACCGCGGTACAGCAGGACCGGTCGATCTCCTCCTGCCGGAAGGCCGAGACCAGCGAGGCGGCGGCCCCGCGCAGCGCGAGTTCCCGCGTCACCGCATGGCGATGGGCCACGACCATCCCCGCCAGCCGAAGTATCACCAGCAGGAACAGCACGCCCGAGAAGGCCGCGATCACGGCGGCGTCCCGTGTCTGATTGCTCAGCCCCTCGTACAGCAGGATCCCCGGCGCGATGAGCGTGGCCACGGCGAGCAAGACCAGCCGGCGCGGCGGCGGCAGCAGGGACTCCCGCTGCGGCACGGACGCGGTCAGCGCGACCATCGAGGGGTGCAGGGCGGCCAGGCCCCAGGCGGTGTAGAAGGCGATCCAGCCGAGGTCCAGCAGGGTGCCGGTCTGCCACAGGTCTTTCAGCTGCAGGATCCCGTACGCGATGTCGAAGCCGAGCAGTGTCACGGTGCCCACGACCAGCAGCTGCACGGCACGGTTGGGCCCGTCGAGCGGACTCGGGGTCAGCAGCCGGGCCAGCAGGGCCAGTACGAGGACGTCGCCGAGGGGATAGGCGATGCTGATGGCGCGCTGCTGCCAGGTCAGCCCTTCCACCACCGTCAGCGGCTGCACCAGGTACACCCACACGGGCAGCGCGAGGCCCGCGGTGATGATCAGCGCGTCGAGCAGGCTCGGCAGGTCGCGGTCGGCCCACCGGTGCCGGACGAGCCCCGACAGTCCGATCGCGAAGAGCGGGTAGGTGGCGAGGTAGCAGGCGTCGGCGGGGGAGGGGAACGGGTTGGAGGCGTCGAAGTACTCCTCCATCACGTTGTAATACGTGTCGCCCGCGATGAAGGTGAGCAGTCCGCCGGCCAGGAACCACCAGGGCCACTGATGGGCGGGCCGGTGGACACGAATGCCGATCACCACGGCGGCGACGCCGGCGAGCCCGATGACGGCCCACAGGACGGGAGCCGCCGTCGGGACGGTCATGTACACGATTGTGGCAACCGTGACGAGGGCGATCTGGGCGGCCATCAGCCGACGTGCTGACAGCAAGGACATGCGCCTCCCCCCGTCGGGGAGACCGAGGCGTACGCCTGGCCTGTTGAATTCGATCGTACGTTCGCCAGCGTGGCCCTGCATCTCGGGCGGCCCGCCTCGCCAGGCCCCGGCCGACGGGCTTGCCCGACGGGCCGGGGCCGCCCGGGTGTCTCAGCCCCGTCCCCGATGGAACCGCACGTGCAGCTCCCGCACTCGTTCCGTCAGCTCGGGCACCGGACCGTCCACGACCACACCCGGTGCGACCTCGTGGACGGGGAGTGTCCGCACCGGCGGCGCGGCGACCCCCAACTCGCTCAGCCAGGATGCGAGTTGTTCGGACGAGGCGACGTAGACGATGCGTCCCAGACCGACCCAGGCGTGCGCGGCCGCACACATCGGGCAGTGCTCGCCGGAGGTGTAGACCGTGGCCGCCGCCCGCTCCTCGGGCGTGAGCCGGGCCGCCGACCAGCGTGCCAGTTCGAACTCGGGATGCCGCGTGCGATCGCCCGAGGCCACCCGGTTGTGGTCCTCGCCGAGGACCGTGCCGTCCCCGCCGACCAGGACCGAACCGAACGGCTCGTCCCCGGCCTCGAGCGCCTCGGCCGCGAGTTCCACGCAGCGGCGCAGGTACGGCAGTTCCGTGTCCTTCACGACCATGGTGCCGGACCCCTTCCTGGTGACGACGTGATCAACAGGACTCTACGGCTGCCGGGGCGTACGGCCACGTCCGTAAATGCGTTGCCCGGCCGCCCGGCCCATGCTGGGGTGTGCTCATGACTCATGTGGATCACAGCGCGCTGCTCACCCTGTTCGACCGTGAGCTGCGCGAGGAGGCGCGGCCGGACGGCCCCGGCGTCCGCGTCGAACGGACCGGCGACGTGGTGCGCCAGGTCGGCGGTCCGCAGGGGTGGAACGGCGTCCTGTGGGCCGCCCTCGGCGAGGCGGCGGCGGACGCGGCGATCGCCGGGCAGATCGCCCACTTCACCGGGCTCGGCCTCGACTTCGAGTGGAAGCTGTACGGGCACGACCGGCCGGCGGACCTCGGGCAGCGGCTGCGTGCGGCCGGGTTCAGGCCCGAACCCGAGGAGACGCTGATGATCGGCGAAATCGCGACCCTGTCCCTGGACGCCGAACCTCCGGAGGGCGTCCGCATCGTGCCGGTCACCGATCCGCGGGGCGTGGATCTCGTCGCCGACGTCCACGAGAAGGCGTTCGGCGCGGACAGCGCCTGGCTGCGCGACCAGCTCCTCACCCGGCTCTCGGCCGACCCGGACACCGTCGTCGCCGTCGTGGCGATGGCCGGCGACGAGCCGGTGAGCGCGGCCCGCATGGAACTCGTGCCCGGCACGCGGTTCGCCGGCCTGTGGGGCGGCGGCACCGTCGCGGCCTGGCGAGGCCGCGGCATCTACCGTGCCCTGGTGGCCCACCGCGCCCACCATGCCGCGGCACGCGGCTACCACTACCTCCAGGTCGACGCCTCCAGCCAGAGCCGCCCCATCCTGGAACGCCTGGGCTTCACACCGCTGACCACGACGACGCCGTACGTGTACACCGCCTAGCCGGCCGTCCCTCTCGATGTCACATCCGCCTGGATGTCACATCCGTGCCCGTCCGATCCGTCGCATGGTCATGACGACGATCCAGAAGAACCAGAGCATCCTCCTCGCCGGCGCGAGCGGCGTCCTCGGCCGGCACGTCACCCGCGCCCTGACCGAGGCGGGCCACAAGGTCACCGGACTCGGGCGGAGCCCGGACAACGGCGTCCGCGCCGACCTCATGGACCGCGACGCGCTGCTGCGCGCCGTCGACGGACACCACTTCGACACCGTGATCCACGCCGCGACCGCCCTGCGCAAGCCCCCCATGCGCGACCGCGACATGTTCGCCACCGACGCGCTGCGCACCGAGGGCACGGCCCACCTCGTCGAAGCCGCCCGCGTCACCGGGGCCCGCCGCTTCGTCGTGGAGTCGATGGTCTTCGGCTACGGCTACGGGGACCACGGCGACCGCCCGGTCACCGAGGACGACCCCTTCGGCCCACGCGGCCGGACACCGCAACTGGAGCGGCACATCGCGGCCATGCGGACCAAGGAGCGACTCGCCTTCGAGACGGAGGTGCTGGAGGGCATCGCCCTCCGGTTCGGCCTGTTCTACGGCCCCGGCGGCACCGACGCGCTGCTCCCCCTGCTGCGCAGGCGGCAACTGCCCCTGCCCGCCGACCGCGGCCGGGTGCTGCCGTGGGTGGAGCTCACCGACGCGGCCCGCGCGGTGGTCGCCGCCGTGGAACGCGGCCGGCCCGGGCAGGCGTACAACATCGCCGACCGCACCCCGCTCGGCTTCCGCGCCCACGCCGAGACCGTGGCCGTGACGTTCGGACTGCCGAAGCCGATGACCGTACCGCTGTGGCTGATGAAACCCATGTCGTACGCGCACACGGTGATGTCGTCGCGGCTGGTGGTGTCCTGCGCCAAGGCGGAACGGGAGCTGGGCTGGGCGCCGCTGTACCCGTCCAGCCGTGCGGGGCTCGCCGCGATGCGGTCGGCGGGCCGCTGATCCCGGTCGACACACGGCTCCGGCGTGCCGGGCGCGGGCCGCGGCACGCCGGGGTGCCGCTCTCAGCGGCGTGCCTTCGAGCGGTCCAGTGCGGCGACGCCGAGTGCGGCGAGGCCGATCTGGATGAGCCACTCGACCCAGTCGACGCCCTTGGTGTCGGCGACGTCGAACGCGGCGGCGATCGCGGAGCCGACCAACGCGGCGAGGATGCCGACGAGGATCGTCCACAGGATTCCGATCCGCTGACGGCCCGGGACCACGAGCCGGCCCAGGACGCCGATGACGATGCCGATCACGATGGCACTGATGATGCCGTCGATCTCCATCTCCGCCCCTTTTCTTCCGGTCCCCCGCTGAAGTGCTTGTGCCCCCCGACGGCCGGGACACTCCGGGTGCGGACATGAAGAGGCCGGTCCGGGGCGCGGACCGGCCTTCGGGTTCCCTTCCGGTGGGTCTAGGGCCTCGTGGAGGCCTTCGCCGCGGTGCCGGCGCACGCCAGACCCAGGATCAGGGCCAAGGCGCCGATGATGATGTTGTTCCACACGACGCCGGCGTCCGGGCTGTCGCCGACGACCCACGGCGAGATGATCATCCACACCCCGAGTGCGCACATGGCCCAGCTCAGGCCGTACATACGCTCCGGAGCGCGAGTGAACCCGAGCGCCAGCAGACCGATGGCGATACCCATGATCAGGTTGTGTGTCACGAGCGGCGGCTGGCTGGTCGTGTAGTGGACTATCCACGGGGAGGCCGCGCAGTACAGACCGAGCAGGAACACCGGTCCGTCCACGAGCGCCACATCGCGACCGCCGAGCACACGGGCGTACCGATCCCGCATCTCGGATGCATCAGGGTGGCTGGTTATGTCACCTCTGGCGGGCGAGACGTTGGCCATGACTCGTCTCCTTCGTCTTGCAGGGCGACCGCGTCTGGTGGGGTGTGCGGTAAGCGCCGCGTAAGCACATTCTGCGCTTATTTTTCCTTTATGTGTAGAGGTTGGTGGAGGTGTGAACTTCTACTGGGCGGTACATGTCCGGGGGGATCGGGGGCAAGCGGATGTGTACGACAGTGACCGATCGACGTCGCCGGCGGGCGGCGCGGGACAGGGAGGGCAGCGGACGTGTCTGCGGCCATCGGCGCGAAGGTGTTGGAGCGGTTCCCGGCGGGAGCTCCGCGCGGATCATGGCCGGCGGAGGAGTACGCGGCACGCCGCCGGGCCGAGGGGGAACCGGCCACCGTCGTGATGGACCTGGAGTCGGACGCCTTCCTCGTGGTGGTTCCGTCGGACGAGGACTGAACGGCATCGAAGTCCGAAATCCCTGAAATCCCTGAAATCCACAGTCCCGAACCCGCGGTCCGAAATCCACAGTCCCGGAATCCACGGTCCGGGATACGAGATGAGCCGCGGTTTCCTTGACGGCCGTCGTCTCCCGCTGCCACGATCCATGGCATGACCATGCGACTGGATCTCACGCGGCGACGCCACGTCGACCTCGCACGCGTCTCCAGCGCTTCCTGTCGCGCCGCAGCCTGAGTCTCCCGGCTCGCCGCTTCTCCCCACCGCCGTATTCGCCGCCGGCCGAACATCTTCGCGCCGACGGTACGTCATGCGCGGTGCATTCCCCTCACGCCTGAATTCGGCGCTCAGCCACGCCCGTTGAACGCGGCGTCCCCGAATCCGGCCTGCCACGCGCGTTCGCGCCCTCTCCCGGAAAGAGACCCCATGGCCACCGTCCTCTCCGTCTCCGGCAGCCCCTCCGCCTCCTCCCGCACCAGCCGACTGCTGCGCCACCTGGACGAGCGGCTGACCGCACAGGGCCATGACGTGATCCCGCTCGACGTCCGCACCATTCCCGCCGAGGCCCTGCTCGGCGCGGACTTCCGGCACCCCGCGATCGTCGAGGCCACCGACCTGTTCGCACGAGCCGACGGCGTCGTCGTCGGCACGCCCGTCTACAAGGCGTCCTACTCCGGTGTCCTCAAGGCGCTGCTGGATCTGCTCCCGCAGTACGCACTCACCGGCAAGACCGTGCTGCCGCTCGCCACCGGCGGCAGCATCGCCCATGTCCTGGCCATCGACTACGCCCTGCGTCCGGTGCTGACCTCCATGGGTGCGGCGCACATCGTGCAGGGCTGGTTCACCCTCGACAAGGACATCACCGTGCACGACGACGGGTCCCTGGCCGTCGCACCGGCCGCCAACGAGGCGCTCACCCAGGTGGTCGACCAGTTCTCCACGGCGCTCGGCCGCACCCCGTTGCTGGCCGTGGCGGGCTGACACCCACTCACCGCCGCGCCGCCGGACGTTCCACCTCGATCGGAGACTTCCCGTGTCCCTCACCTTCCACTGGTTCCTGCCCACCAACGGCGACAGCCGCCATGTCGTCGGGGGCGGCCAAGGCACTCCCGCCACGGCGTCCGAGCGCGACCGGCCGCCGACGGTCGCCTACCTGAGCCAGATCGCCCGCGCCGCCGAGGAGGTGGGCTTCGCCGGTGCCCTCACCCCCACCGGCACCTGGTGCGAGGACGCGTGGCTCACCACCGCGATGGTCAGCCAGAACACCGAACGCCTGAAGTTCCTCGTCGCCTTCCGGCCCGGGCTGATCTCGCCCACCCTCGCCGCGCAGATGGCGTCCACGTTCCAGCGGCAGACCGGAGGACGGCTGCTGCTCAACGTCGTCACCGGCGGCGACAACCGGGAACAGCGGGCCTTCGGCGACTTCCTCGACAAGGACAGCCGGTATCGCCGGACCGGTGAATTCCTGCACACCGTGAGGGAGTTGTGGCAGGGCCGTACCGTCGACCTGCACGGTGAGCACCTCCGCGTGCAGGACGCGAAGCTCGCCCGTGTGCCCGACCCCGTTCCCCAGGTGTACTTCGGCGGCTCCTCGCCCATCGCCGGTGAGATCGCCGCCCGGCACGCCGATGTCTATCTCACCGTGGGG
>KE353833.1 GCA_000415505.1 Streptomyces afghaniensis 772 | reverse complement strand
CTGCTGCTCAACGTCGTCACCGGCGGCGACAACCGGGAACAGCGGGCCTTCGGCGACTTCCTCGACAAGGACAGCCGGTATCGCCGGACCGGTGAATTCCTGCACACCGTGAGGGAGTTGTGGCAGGGCCGTACCGTCGACCTGCACGGTGAGCACCTCCGCGTGCAGGACGCGAAGCTCGCCCGTGTGCCCGACCCCGTTCCCCAGGTGTACTTCGGCGGCTCCTCGCCCATCGCCGGTGAGATCGCCGCCCGGCACGCCGATGTCTATCTCACCTGGGGCGAACCGCCCGCCCAGGTCGCCGGGAAGCTCGACCGGCTCCGGTCGCTGGCCGCCGCCGAGGGGCGCACCCTCCGCTTCGGCATCCGGCTGCACGTCATCACCCGCGACACCGCCGAGCAGGCCTGGGCCGAGGCGAACCGGCTGCTGGACGGCTTCGACCCGGAGACCGTGGCGTCGGTGCAGGCCGGGCTCGCCCGCAGCGAGTCCGAGGGGCAGCGGCGGATGCTCGCCCTGCACGGCGGCCGGCGCGACCGTCTGGAGATCCACCCCAACCTGTGGGCCGGCATCGGCCTGGTGCGCGGCGGCGCGGGCACCGCCCTGGTCGGCAGCCACGAGGAGGTCGCCGAACGGATCAAGGAGTACCACGCCCTCGGCATCGACGAGTTCATCCTCTCCGGTTATCCGCACCTGGAGGAGGCGTACTGGTTCGGCGAGGGCGTGCTGCCGAGGCTCGCCGCGCAAGGGCTGTGGCGGCATCCCGCGGACAACGAGGCCGTGCCCGCCGCACCCGCCACGCCGGCTGTGCTCGCGCCCTTCGCGAGCTAGGCCCCGTCGGCTCCCGCCCCAACGATCAACCCTGGGACCGGCGTTGGGCGTCATCCGCACCGAGGGGCAGCCCAGCCCCTCGGTGAACGGGAGGCACACACCATGAAGCAGCGGGCTTCACGCACCGTCTCATTCGCCCTGGCCGTGGCGTTATCCGCCGGAACGGCGGCTCTCGCCCCGTCCGCACACGCGGCACAGCCGACGCGCGACCACGAGGCGACCCGGACCGCATTGCGTGATCTCGTGGAGAAGGGCGGCCTGCCCGGAGCGGTTGCCAAGGTCCAGGACGGCAAGGGAGGTTGGTTCGCGGCGGCCGGCCACGCCGACACCGCAACGGGCCGTGAGCGTTCCCCCGGCGACCACTTCCGCGGGGCCAGCATCACCAAGACCTTCGTCGCGACCGTCCTGCTCCAGCTGGAGGCGGAAGGCCGACTGAGCCTCGACGACACCGTCGAGCGATGGCTGCCTGGCCTGGTGCAGGGCAACGGCTACGACGGCGACCAGATCACTCTGCGCCGGCTCCTCGACCACACCAGCGGCATCGCCAACTACACCGACGACCCCGCGTTCGTCCACGACGCGGCCGGTCCCGGCTTTCCGGAGCACCGGTACGACACGTACACGCCCGAGGAACTCGTGGCGATCGCACTGAAGCACCCGCCGCTGCCCGACCCGGAGACGAAGCCGGTGTACTCGAACACCAACTTCGTCATCGCCGGGATGGTCGTCGAGAAGGTGACGGGCCGCTCCTACGCGCAGGAGATCACCCGCCGCATCATCCGGCCGCTGAAGCTGCGCGGCACGTCGTTCCCCGGCACGTCACCCCACATGCCGAAGCCCCACCCCGTCGGCTACTCCCGGCTGCACCAGGAGGCCCCGGACGCCCCGGTCCACGACGCCACCGAACAGAACATGACCTGGCTGGGCGCGGCCGGTGACGTCATCTCCACCAGCGGCGACCTCAATCGCTTCCAACGGGCTCTGATCAGAGGCGATTTGCTGCCCCGGAAGCAGATGGAGAAGATGCTCGACGAGGTGCCGGCGGGGGGCGGGCTCGGGTACGGACTCGGAGTCGAGTTCGCGCAGCTGTCCTGCGGCGTGAAGGTCGTGGGCAAGAGCGGCCGGACGAACGGCTCCCTGTCCGCGATGTTCGGCACGCAGGACGGGAAGCACCAGCTGACGTTCAACATCAACGGTGACTGGCTCCCGGACCCGTCGCTCTACATCGACGTCATCGAAGCGGAGTTCTGCGGCAGGGCCCCGTCCCGCACGGAAAAGCCGTCCGCGCTGCCCGGCCTCGGCTAGCCGGACGCCAGTGCGCCGAGGTGCGTCCGGCGTGCCTCGGCCGTCTGGGCCTGCACCAGCAGGAACATCCCCTCGCGTGCCAGCCGCTGAGCCCGGCTGTCCAGGGTCATGGACCGGCCGCCCCCGGCCACGATCGCCGCGGTCGTGGCCGCCCGCAGCACGTCGTACGCCCGTGTCTTCAGCGCCAGCCGTTCCGGGACGCACTCGTGCGGGACGGGGTGGTCGGCCAGTGCATAGGCCTCTTGCCGGACCTCGTCGAGCCGGGCCCGCAGCGCCCGGGCCGGCTCCCGGCCCTCCGGGGCGTCCGCCACCAGGTCCAGGGCCGCGCTCGCCACCCGAACACGGCCGGACTGGTGTTGGCGGCCCTGGGCAGGTCGACCAGGGCGAACCGCTCCTGTGAGATGCGCAGCACAACGGCGTCCTCCGGCACCCACAGGCCGTCCAGCTCCAGGGAGACCGTACGGGCCGCGGTGAGGGCCGCGAGCCGCATCGGCGCCGACGGACGCATCCCCGGCTGTTCGCGGGCCTCGGCGACGACGAACACCACTTCGGCCGTGTCCGTCACACCCGCCAGCAGCATCACGTCGTTCAGACCCCAGCCCGTGTACCAGGGCACCGTGCCCTCGAAGCGCCAGCCGCCCCGCTCGGGAATCGCCCGCACGGGCACGCGGGGGAAGGCACGGACGTGCGCGAACGCGATGCCGGCCAGCGACTCGCCGGTCGCCAGCGGGCGCAGCAGCCTCTCCCGGACCGGAGAGTCGTATGTGGCGAGCAGCTTCACCGGTGTGTGGTGCTGTGTCTGCACGAACCATGTGGAGCAGCACGCCCCGGCCAGGATCTCCGCGATCTCCCGCGCCACGGCGACGGGCGCGTCCGCCCCGCCGTACTCCTTCGGCGCGCCCAGCCCGGGCAGCCCCGACCGCCTCACCGCCTCGATGTGGCTCGCCGGCACCCCCTCCTGGTCGACGCGCTCGGCGTGCGGGAGGAGGAGATCGCGCGCGAGTCGCTGTGCGCGGGTGACGAGGGGGTGGGGCGGAGAGGCGAGGGGCGTGGAGCTCATGGGACTGATTCTCGCGGTCGGGCGGCCCAGGGGTGCCACCTCCGGGGTGTGTCGTTCGCCCCAGCACGTCAGGGATGGGCGCCGCGCAGATCCAGTTCCGTCAGCACATCGAAGTCGAGCCCGTCGGCGCGGGCCAGGTAGATGCGCTGGCGCACATGGCTGTCCCGCAGGTGCAGCAGTCCGCGCGGCCCCTCGTACGACACCGCGCCCGCCGCGGCCCCGATCGCCGAGACGTCAAGCGTCCCGGCCCGCCTCAGCAGCGCGGACAGCAACAGCACGCCCTCGTAGCAGGACTCGCCGAGGCTGCCCAGGGCGGGTGCCTCGACGCCGTAGCGGGCCGCGTACTGCCCGTGGAAGTCGAGGGTGTCCCGGTTGGCCAGCGAGGCGAAGAACCCGGCCGTGCTGTACAGGTCCTCGGTGGCCGCCGGGCCGCTCGCCACCAGCATGTTCTCGTCCATCAGCGTGCTCAGCCGCAGACAGCGCGCGTGCAGGCCGTGCGCCGCGAACGCCCGGTTGAAGCGCACCGCGTCGCTGCCGACGAGCAGCATCAGCACCCCGTCGGCGTCCGAGCGCTCGATGCCGCGCAGCACCGGTTCGAAGTCGTGGGTGCCGAGCGGGAGATAGACCTCGTCGGCGACGGTCCCGCCGGAGGCGTGCGCGTACCCGCGGGCCGCCCGTGCCGTCCGCCGCGGCCACACGTAGTCGTTGCCGACGACGAACCACCGCCGCACCCCGCGCTCGTGCGCCAGCAGGTCCATCGCGGGCCGCAGTTGGTCCCGCGGCGTCTCGCTCGTCAGGAACACCCCGGCCGTGTCCTCACCGCCCTCGTACAGCGCCGTGTACACGTACGGGACCCGGTGCGCGATCCGCGGCGCCAGCGCCCGGCGCACCGAGGAGATGTGCCAGCCCGTGACGCCCTGCACGACACCCAGGTCCACCAGCGCCTCGACATGGCCGGCGACCTCGCGGGGCGCGCCCGAGCCGTCGACCGGCACCAGCCGGAGCTCCCTGCCGAGCACGCCGCCGTCCCGGTTGACCTCCTCGGCCGCCAGCCGCGCGCACAGCTCACAGGTGGGTCCGAAGATCCCGGCCGGCCCCTGCATGGGGAAGACGAGCGCCACGCCGAGGACGGAGTCGTCGGCCGTGAACCACTCGGGCGCGGGGAGATCGTGCCGGACCATGGCGTCATGATTCCGGCTGCGCCGGACGAACTCCAGTGCGTCTCCTAGGATGGACGCACCTCTGGTCGAACTAGGAGCAGGATGCCCACCCCAACCCCGCGCCGGCCCGACGACCTCGTGCAACTGCTGACGCGGGCCGAGCGGCTGGCGGCGCGGCGGTTGCAGGCCGTGCTGGAGAAGGAGGGCTGCTCGCTCGACGCGTGGCGGGTGCTGGCGCTGCTGTCCGACGGCGAGGGGCACCACATGACGGCGATCGCGGAGGCCGCCTTTCTGCCGCCTCCGACGCTGACCAAGCTGGTCGACCAACTCGTCGACCAGAACCTCGTGCACCGCCGGGTTGACCCGTTCGATCGCCGTCGCGTCCTCGCCCACCTCACTCCTCGCGGCCGGGAGTACTGGCAGCGGCTCGACCGCGCGGTGCGCGCCGGCTGGCAGCCGCTCGGCGAGGGCGAGGACGAACTGCTGCGGTCCCTGCTGGACCGGCTGGCCGCGACGCTGGCGGAGTCGGCACGCGTGTGAGCGTC
>KE353832.1 GCA_000415505.1 Streptomyces afghaniensis 772 | reverse complement strand
GGCCCGGCTCGCTGCGGGCCAGTCGCACGGCCTGCCGGCCGGTGGCGGCCTGGCCGACGACCTCCACTGTCCCGGGCCGACTCCACGAGCATCGCGAACGCCTCCCGTACCAGGGTCTGGTCGTCCGCGAGCAGCACTCTGATGGTCATCCGGTCCCCTCCCCCACGGTTCCCGTCCCCGTGGTCCCCGTCCCCGTGGTCCCCGTCCCCGTGGTCCCCGTCCCCGTCTTCGTCAGCGGCAGGACGGCGGTCACCTCGAAGCCGCCGTCCGCACGCGGACCGGCGTCGAGTGTGTCACCCACGGTGCGGGCCCGCTCGCGCATTCCGACGAGTCCGAAGCCCGGGGTGCCGCCCG
>KE353831.1 GCA_000415505.1 Streptomyces afghaniensis 772 | reverse complement strand
TCCGCGCTGACCTGGTTCGTCCTGCACGAGCTGCTCGGTGTGGAGAACGTCAAGAACTACGACGGCTCCTGGACCGAGTACGGCTCCCTGGTGGGCGTGCCGATCGAGCTCGGCGCCAACAAGTAAGCAAACCGACCGACCTCTCAAGACCTCTTCAGGAGTACGACATGTGTGGAGCGAAGGCCGGCGGCCCGGACGCCTCGACGATCAAGCCCGGTGAGACCACCATCCAGGGTCAGGTGACCAAGGACGGCGAGCCCGTGACGGGCTACGTCCGTCTGCTGGACTCGACCGGCGAGTTC
>KE353830.1 GCA_000415505.1 Streptomyces afghaniensis 772 | reverse complement strand
GAAAATCCTGCTCGCGCAGTTCTACGACAAGGAACAGGGTTATAGAGGACCGGACGTACGGCCTTCATGGTCGGAGATCACTTCGTAGGCGCCCTTGGCCACGGTGCGGGGGCGGCTCGGGAGATCGTGAGCCGCCCCTCAGCAATCTAGGCGTTCGGCCAGAACTGTGCGATGTAGCGCTCGACTCCGTGCACCACCACCGTGCTGGGTCTGCGCAGCTGCCGCCTCACGGCCGGTGCACACCGACGCGCCACCGTCCAGACCGCCCGGCCCGTCCGGACAATTCGATCGCCTCTGGCGATCG
>KE353829.1 GCA_000415505.1 Streptomyces afghaniensis 772 | reverse complement strand
GTATGGACATGTTCAACTAGCGTCCTTATTCTCAGACTTGGTCTAGACCTACGTGCACAGCTCACTGAACCTCCCCCACGTTCTCCAGGAGCGGCAGCATGCGCACAAGGACCAAGTTGTCCGCAGCCGCGGTGGGACTGGCCACGACCGGAGCCCTCGTACTCTCCTCCGGCGGCGCCAGCGGCCACGGCTACACCGACCTCCCCGTCAGCCGGCAGAAGCTCTGCCAGAACGGCACCGTGACCAACTGCGGTCCGATCCAATGGGAACCGCAGAGCGTCGAGGGCCCGAAGGGCTTCCCGGCCTCAGGTCCGGCCGACGGACAGATATGCAACGCCGGACTCGGCCAGTTCAG
>KE353828.1 GCA_000415505.1 Streptomyces afghaniensis 772 | reverse complement strand
CAGGACGGCAACACCGGCGGTAAGCCCGGCGACACGGGCGACGGCGGGAAGGGCGACGGCGGGAAGGGCGAGGCCGCCGAGCCGCCGGCGACGGACAAGCCGGCCCCCGAGCCGGAGCAGCCGCAGCAGCCGGAGCAGGACGGCTCGCCCACGGCCGCGCCGCGCACCGACGAACCGGAGGTGTTCGCGACGCCCACGCCCGAAGGCGGCACCGCGAACGCCGGTGAGCAGGGCGGCTCGAAGGACGACGCCGGCGAGGACACGGACGGCCTCGGCCGGTCCCAGGCCGTCGGAACGGCGACCAGCGCCGCTCCCACCCCGTCGCTCCCGTCCCGGACCGAGCCCCAGGCGGTCGGCAGCGGCGGCCTCGCCGACACCGGCGCCCAGCTCTGGCCGGCCGCGGCGGGCGCCGTCCTGGTCATCGCGGGCTTCGTCGTCCTCCGCCGCGTCCGGCGAGGCTGACGGACAGCACCGGCACGACCGGCGAACGGCGGCGGGATCCGGCCCGGATCCCGCCGCCGTTGCTCGTTCCCGGTCATCCGCCACCCTTCGACGGCCGCCGAACCGACCACCCTCTAGCGTGATCCCATGAACCTCACCAGGAACGCCGGACTCGGCGATGCCGGCGGAGCGGCACTGTGACCCCGGGCGAGATGGCGGCCGTGTTCGCCGCCGGTACGGGGGCGGGCGCCGTCAACGCCGTCGTCGGCTCGGGAACGCTGATCACCTTCCCGGTCCTGCTCGCCACCGGCCTGCCCCCGGTCACCGCCACGGTGTCCAACGGGCTCGGCCTGGTCCCCGGCTCCATCAGCGCGGCCGTCGGCTACCGCGAGGAACTCCGCGGGCAGCGACGCCGGGTCCTGCTGCTCGGCATCGGTGCCGTACTGGGCGGCCTCGCGGGCGCCGTCCTGCTGCTGACCCTGCCCGCATCCGCCTTCGAGCGGAT
>KE353827.1 GCA_000415505.1 Streptomyces afghaniensis 772 | reverse complement strand
CCGTCAACGCCGTCGTCGGCTCGGGAACGCTGATCACCTTCCCGGTCCTGCTCGCCACCGGCCTGCCCCCGGTCACCGCCACGGTGTCCAACGGGCTCGGCCTGGTCCCCGGCTCCATCAGCGCGGCCGTCGGCTACCGCGAGGAACTCCGCGGGCAGCGACGCCGGGTCCTGCTGCTCGGCATCGGTGCCGTACTGGGCGGCCTCGCGGGCGCCGTCCTGCTGCTGACCCTGCCCGCATCCGCCTTCGAGCGGATCGTGCCGGTCCTCGTGAGCCTCGCCCTCGTCCTGGTCGCCTGCCAGCCGCTGATCTCCAAGTGGGTGCGCCGCCGTCGCCCGGCAGGCGGTCCCGTCCGTCGGGACGGCGGCCCGCTGCTGTTCACCGGCCTGACGCTCGCCAGCGTCTACGGCGGCTACTTCTCCGCCGCGCAGGGCATCATCTACGTCTCCCTGATGGGCATGCTGCTCGACGACACGC
>KE353826.1 GCA_000415505.1 Streptomyces afghaniensis 772 | reverse complement strand
CGGCCTCGCGGGCGCCGTCCTGCTGCTGACCCTACCCGCATCCGCCTTCGAGCGGATCGTGCCGGTCCTCGTGAGCCTCGCCCTCGTCCTGGTCGCCTGCCAGCCGCTGATCTCCAAGTGGGTGCGCCGCCGTCGCCCGGCAGGCGGTCCCGTCCGTCGGGACGGCGGCCCGCTGCTGTTCACCGGCCTGACGCTCGCCAGCGTCTACGGCGGCTACTTCTCCGCCGCGCAGGGCATCATCTACGTCTCCCTGATGGGCATGCTGCTCGACGACACGCTCCAGCGGCTCAACGCCGTCAAGAACGTGCTGGCCGCCGTCGTCAACACCGTCGCCGCTGTGCTCTTCCTCTTCTTCGCGGAGTTCGACTGGACGGCCGTCCTGCTCATCGCCGTGGGCTCCGCACTGGGCGGTCTGATCGGGGCCCGGACGGGCCGCCGCTTCAGCCCCGCCGTCCTGCGCACCCTGATCGTGTCGGTCGGCACCGTCGCCCTCGTCCACCTGGTGCTGCACTGAGTCCCGCCTGCTACGTCCGTCCCCCCTCGGCGTCGATGTGCGGCAGCACCCGCTCCAGCCACCGCGGAGCCCACCAGGCGTGCCGCCCCAGCAGCGTCATCACGGCCGGCACCATGAGCAGGCGTACGACGGTGGCGTCGATGAGCACGCTGACGGCCAGCCCCAGCCCGAGCATCTTGACCACGATGCTGTCGCTGATGATGAACGCCGCGAACACGCTCACCATGATCAGTGCGGCGCACGTGATGACCCGGGCCGTGATCTCCAGGGCGTGCGCGACCGAGGCCTTGGCGTCCCCGGTGCGCAGCCACGCCTCGTGGACCCGGGACAGCAGAAAGATCTCGTAGTCCATGCTGAGGCCGAAGATGATGGCGAACATCATCATCGGCACATAACTCTCGATGGGCACCGTGCCGTTGACGCCGAGGGCGGGGCCGCCCCAGCCCCACTGGAACACCGCGACGACCACGCCGTACGAGGCGGTGATCGACAGGACGTTGAGGACGGCGGCCTTCACGGCGACGAGCAGCCCCCGGAACACGGCCAGGATGATCAGGAACGCCACGGCCACCACGACGGCGATGATCACCGGCAGCCGGGAGGCGACGATGTCGCGGAAGTCGACCTGCGCCGCCGTCGTGCCGGTGACATAACCCTTGGCGTCCGTGCCCTGGACGGCGTCCGGCAGCGTGTCGTCGACCAGACGGTTGGTCAGGTCCGTGGTCGTTGCGCTCTGCGGGGACCCGGTCGAGTAGACCGTGCCGATCAGGACGTCCCCGTCCTGGGTGGTCGTCAGAGGGGTGACGACGGCGGCGTCTTCGGCCGAGTCGAGCGTCTGCTGGGCCTTCGAGGCCAGTGCGGAGTGCTGCGAGTCCGGTACGTCCGTCTGGTCGATGACCACGGTCAGCGGACCGTTGGAGCCGGGCCCGAACGCGTCGGTCATCAGGTCGTACGCCCGCCGGTCGGTGAAGGACGTCGGGTCCGCACCGTCACCGATGTGGCCGAGGCGGATGGACAGCACCGGGATCGCCAGGACGACGATCACGGCGACACCCGCCGCCAGGAACCACAGCGGCCTGCGCTCCACCCGCTGCGCGTAGCGGTGCCAGGTGCCCTGCGGTGTGTCACCCGCCCCGGCGTCGGTCTCGGCGACGGGGCGGCGCACCCGGTAGCGGTCGATGTGCCGGCCGAGAAGCCCGAGCAGGGCCGGGACCAGGGTGAGCGCGCCGGCGACGGCCGAGACGACCGTGACGGCGGCGGCGAACCCGAGCTTGGCGATGAAGGAGACCCCGGACGCGGACAGGCCCGCCAGTGCGATGATCACCGTGCACCCGGAGACGAGGACGGCGCGGCCGCTGGTGGCGGCGGCCTGCCCGGCGGCCCGCACCGGGTCCGGTCCGTCGAGGAGGTTCTGCCGGTGACGGGTGATCAGGAACAGGGCGTAGTCGATCCCGACACCGAGGCCGATCATCGTGGCCAGGGTCGGTGAGACGGTCGCGAAGGTGAATGCGGCGGCCAGCAGCCCGAGGATCGCGAGACCGGCGACGACGCTGATCAGCGCGGTCAGCAGCGGGACGCCGGCGGCGATCACGCTCCCGAAACCGACCAGCAGCACGACGACGGCCACGCCGAACCCGATCAGCTCGCTCACCCGGTCGTCGGCGGCAGGCCGGGCGAGTTCGCCGAGCGGCCCGCCGTACTCCACCTCCGCTCCGGCCGAACGCAGCGGCTGTACTGCGTCGTCGACCCCGTTCAGATAATCGTCGCCGAGGGTCGACGGCTGCACGTCGAAGCGGACGGTGATGTAGGCCGTCTTCCCGTCGTCCGACAACGGCCCCACGTTCTGCTGCGACTGACCGGACGACGAGCCCGAGGCGGAGAGCGGGTTCTGGGCCGACAGGACGTGCGGCAGCTTCTCCAGGTCGGTGACCGTGGTGGACATCTGGGAACCCAGAGAGCTCAGGGACTGCCCGTCGTCGTGCAGCACGATCTGGCTGCTGTAGCCGCCGGCCTGCGGATCGTGCTTCTCGAGCACGTCCAGACCCTTCTGCGACTGCGCCTGGGGCAGGGTGAAGTTGTCGGAGTACGTGCCCCCGACCGAGCGGCTGACGATCTGAAGTGCCACGAGTGCCACGAGCCAGGCGATGACGACGACCACGAAGTGGCGCGCGCACCACTCGCCCAGCCTCCGCAGCAGCCCCGCACGCGCGGCCTTCTCGTCCTCTTCACCGGTGCGGGTGTGCGGCATGGACGGGGACTCCTGCTGTGGGACGACGTTCGACGCCGTCCATTAGATGCGCGAGGGATCACTCGGGCAGGCCGGACACGGCGTCGCCACGCCCCTCGGGACGGCCGTTCCCCCGGAAGGTGGCCGCCGGGGGAGTGCGACCGCCCGCCCGGATCGCCGACGGCCTGCCGCTGCGCGGCCGCGTCAGCGCCCCGGACCCAGGGCGACACCGAGGCCGACCAGCGCGCTGCCGGTCGCCTGCGCCAGACCGTAGGAGCCGGTGCCGACGAGCGGTGCGGTGCAGGCCGCCGCGACCGGGATGAGGCCGGAGAACAGGGTGGCGCGTTCCGCTCCGATCCGCTGCATGCCCATGTACCAGCACACGAAGCCGACCACGGTGACCACCACCGCCTGCCACAGCAGCGCGGAGGTCTCGACGGCGTCCGGACGCCGCAGCCACCCGCCGCCGTCGGCGAGCAGCCCGGCCGCCGCCGACTCCAGCGCGGCGACCGCGCACACCGTGGCGGACAGCAGCCGGGGGCCGAGAGGCCGCAGTACGGGTACGGCGAGCACGGCGAACCCGACCTCCCCCGCCAGGGCGCACACGGAGAAGGCGATGCCCGCGGCGTCGGTGCGCCCCCAGCCCTGGACGGCGCAGGCGCCGACGGCCACGAGCAACGCCCCGTACAACACGGCCCGTTGCGGCCGACGCCCGTCCAGGAGGGGCACGAGCACCGCGACCACCACCGGCGCGCAGCCCACGAACACGCCCGGAACCGCCGGTTCCGCCGTGCGCTCGGCGGCGATGACGGCCAGGTTGAAACCGACCATGCCGACCGCGGCCAACAGGGCGAGCCGGACCCACTGACGCAGTGTCAGCGCCCGCAGCCGGGCGGCCGTGCCCTTTCCGGCCAGGGGCGCGAGCAGCAGACAGGCCAGCCCGTACCGCAGGAACTGACCGCCCGCGTACGGGTAGTCGCCCAGGACGCTGTTGGCCGTGAAGGACCCTCCGACGAGGACACAGGCGAGCGCGGCGAGAAGGGCGCCGCGCGTGGTGGTGGCGTTCATACGGGCGACGCTAGGCAGCCGGGCGGCCCGGGAAGGAGTCCACTTCTGTGCCTGCTTGCTGGACCAATCCCCGCCCGGGCCGCGGTCGTCAGCCGATGTGGTAGCTGTCGCCGTAGACCTTCCAGTCCAGCGGCGGGTCGAGGTCGAGGTTGCGCTCGCGCAGGAAGACACGCTGCGCCGTGTCGACCCTGCTGGTGTCGCTGTGCGCCTCCTCCTGCTTCATGGCCCACACGCGTGCGTCCAGGAAGGCGTCGAGATAGGTCACCTCGTCACCGCCCCACGCCGGTGGGTTCGCCGTGCGCAGCGCCCGCTTGCGGATGCTGCGGAAGCTCAGGGGGTCGTCGCCGTCGCCGTGCATGACGATGGCGTCGTAGTACGCGAACTGGCCCAGCACCCGCAGCCCGTCCGCCTTCCCCTGCCGGACCGCCGGGCCGAAGTACACCCGGTCGCGCTCGTCGTCCTGGGCCCGCCGGAACCCGGCGTCGCGGGCCGCCCTGCGCCAGTCGCCGGGGAAGCCGGGGTCGAGCCCGTCGTGCGAGTCGGAACCGTCGACCCTGCGCAGCGCCGGCAGGTACTTCGCCAGGACGTTGCCGGGTCTGCGGTCGGTGTACAGCTCGACGAGGTCGAGCATGTCGCCGGTGCCGGAGCAGAATCCGATGATGCCGGCGGTGTAGCCGCGGCCGTCGCCGATGTCCTCGATGTACTGGTACTGCGCCTTCCAGTCGAGCGAGGAATTCTCCGCGCTCGACACGAGCTGCATGGCGATCTCCTTCTTCGCCGGGTCGTCGAGCCCGGCCGCACGGACGGACGCCGTGGCGTGCGAGGGCCTCAGGAACGGGGCGGCGGCGAGGGTCGCGCCGAACAGCGCCAGAAGGGTGCGGCGCGCTGCCGGAGTTGACGGGTGTCTCACGGGGCCTCCAAGCAGGGTGGGGGGTTGGAAGAGCTGGCCGTGCAGAACTGATAGGAAGGTTTCCTATCATCGGCGGCATGCAAGGGAAACAGCCGAGCGGAAAGTTCGTAGGGTCGAACAAGCGACCCCGCGGGAACCATGAGCCCGCCTCGTACGTCAACTCTTTGCCCAGGGAGGCCGATCGGTCGGAAGAGACCGCCGGAGAGGGGAATCGCCGTGGACGACGCGACGTCGCAGCGGAGCAGCGAGGCGGAGGCCGCAGCACGCCAGGCCCGGTTCGGGACACTGCCGGAGCCGGTGCGCCTTGAGGACACGGTCGAGGAACGGGCCGCCACCACGCCCGACCCGGCGCGCACCGCGTACAACCAGGACGAGTGGCTCGTGCGCTACTGCTTGTGAGACAACGCGACCGCTACGAGCGGCTGCGCGCACCCAGGCCGCGCAGCCACCGCACGACGCCGTCGGCGTCCTGGGCCCGGGCGATGTCGAGCGGGGTCCGGTCGTCGTAGCCGCACCAGTCGATGTCGGCGCCGTGCCGGTGGAGGTACTGCGCGGTGGGCAGGTGACCGCCGTGGCAGGCGCCCCAGAAGGCGCTGGTGATCTCGTCGGGAGCAGGCGGCTCGTCGGCCTCGACGTACGCCCGGACCCGGTCCAGCAGGCCGAGCGTGGCGGCGTCCTGGAGCGTGGTGCGGGCACCGTGCTCGACCAGCCGGTGCGCGGCACGCCACTGGCCGAAGGCCCGGGCGTCGGCGAGCGGTGTGCCGCCGGCGATCACCGCTCCGGGCGCCTCGATGTCGGCCCCGGCGGCGATGAGCGCGTCCAGGACCGGCACGTCGTTGTTGCTGGCCGCCCAGTGGAGCGGTGTCTCCTCGTGCGCACCGCCGAAGCGGGCGTTGGGATCGGCCCCGGCGGTGACCAGGGCGGCGATCACCTCGGGGCCATGCGGGTAGTGACCGGGCCAGTCGGTCGCGATGTGCAGCAGACTGCGCGTGCCCTTGCCGTCCTCCCCGTGCTCGGTGATACGGAAGGTGGCCAGACCGGGATGCTCGGCGAGCAGGTGCCTGAGCCCGGGCAGATCGCCGCCCCGGATCGCTTCGGTGACGGCGACGGCCAGCGGTTCCTGCGATGTCAGCGTCTGCAAGGCCGGCCTCCCGGTCGCCGTCGAGGGCCTCCGATTCTGCCAGCACGGGACCCCGCCCGGCCACGCCCTTCACCACCGCCCGGCCATGCTTTCCGGCACCCGTCCGGCCCCGCCCTGCGGCACCACGCGTCCTTCCGCGGCCCGGCCCGATGACGTGCCCCCACGCCCCGCGGGGCGTAGCGTCCGGGTAAGAGCGGGAGGGCACCATGCCCGGGAGCGACGAGCCGCCCGGGGGCGCCGGATCGCTGGACGACGCCCTGGGGGTGGCCCTGGCCGACATCGTGCGCGGTACCGGCGCCTCGATCGGCGGCCTCTACCTGATCGAGGAGGCGGAGCCGCTGCTGCGCCTGGTGGCGCTGTGCGGTCTGCCGGTGTCGTTCAGCGTCACGTGGCAGCGCCTGCCGCTGACGGCACCCGTCCCGGTCGTCGACGCGATCCGCGACGACACCCTGGTCTGCATCGGCAGCCAGGACGAGATGGCCCGCCGCTACCCGCGGGCCGCCGCCGTCCTGCCCTACCCGTTCGCCCTCGCCGCGGTCCCGCTGAGCGGTGTACGGCGCCGCTGGGGCGGCATCGTGCTGATGTGGCCCGCCGTGCGTCCACGCGGGGTCACGCCCCGCGAACGAGGCGACATCACCGCCGGCGCCCGCCGCATGGCTCGCCTCCTGGACGAGGCCTCCCGGCCGCCCACCCTGCCGGACCAGCCGCGCGTCGTCCCCATCGAGGCAGCGCACCACCCCGTGCAGACCGGCCTGGCCGCCGCCGACTACCTCGAACGCCTCCCGGAGGGTGCCCTCAACCTCGATCTGGAGGGCCGCATCACCTTCGCCTCCGCCACCGCCGCCCGCCTGCTCGGCCGCCGCGCCGACCGGCTGCTGGGCACCCGGCCCTGGCAGTCCCTGTCCTGGCTGGACGACCCCGTCCACGAGGACCAGTACCGCACTGCGGTCGTCAGCCGCGCCCCCGTGTCCTTCACCGCCCTCCGCCCGCCGGACCGGTGGCTGACCTTCGAGCTCTACCCCGGCACCAGCGGCATCAGCGTCCGCGTCGGCGCGAGGGGAGAACGGCCCGAGGCCCCTCCACAGCCCGCCGCCGCACGGCCCGCTGCTGCCGCACCGACCGGACGTCTCTACCAACTCGTGCACCTCGCCGCCGCGCTCACCGAGATTGTGACCGTGCGCGACCTCGTGTCGCTGATCGCCCACCAGATCCTGCCCGCCTTCGGCGCCCAGGGCCTCGTGCTGTCCGCCGCCGAGGCCGGCCGTCTGAAGATCACCGGCTACCACGGCTACCCGGCCGACGTCATCGAACGCCTCGACGCCCTGTCACTGGACACCGAACTCACCCCCGCCGGTCAGGTCCTCGCCAGCGGCGCCCCCGCCTTCTTCGCCGACCCGGCCGAGATGGCCGGCGCCTACCCCAGAGCGCCCCGGATCAGCGGCAAACAGGCCTGGGCGTTCCTCCCGCTGGTCATCTCAGGCCGGCCGGTGGGCTGCTGCATCCTGTCCTACGACCACCCGCACACCTTCACCGCGGACGAACGCGCCGTTCTCACCTCGCTGTCCGGCCTGATCGCCCAGGCCCTCGACCGCGCCCGCCTCTACGACGCCCAGCAGCGACTCGTCCACGAACTCCAACGCGCCCTGCTGCCCCGGGCCCTGCCGCACCTGCCCGGCCTCGACGTCGCCGCCCGCTATCTGCCCGCCGGCCACGGCATCGAGGTCGGCGGCGACTTCTTCGACGTCCTGCGCCTGGGCGACACGACCGCGGCCGCCGTCATCGGCGACGTCGAAGGCCACAGCATCGCCGCCGCCGCCCTCATGGGCCAGGTCCGCACCGCCATCCACGCCCACGCCACCGCCGGCGCCGCACCCGGCCAGGTCCTCGCCCGCACCAACCGGCTGCTGGCCGACCTCGACTCCGAACTGCTCGTCTCCTGCCTCTACGCCCACCTCGACCTGGCACACCACCGGGCGGCCTTCGCCAGCGCGGGCCACGTGCCCCCGCTGCTGCGCCCCGTCCGTGCCACCGCAGGCGTCCTCGACGTCGAACCGGGCCCGCTGCTGGGCATCGACACCGGCGCCGCCTACCCGGTCACCACCGCGCCCCTGCCGCCCGGCACCACCCTCGCCCTGTACACCGACGGCCTGGTCGAGCTCCCCGGCACCGACACGACCCGGATCACCTCCGACCTGGCCGGGCACCTGAACGCCCGCGACGGCCACGACCTGGAACGGCTCATCGACAGGCTCGTCCACCACACGACCCCCACCGGACAGCACGCCGACGACATCACGGTGCTCCTGCTGCGCACCGCCCACCCCGACGGCGGCCCGGCGTGAGGTGCCGTACCGCTCCGGTCAGGACTGGCCGGGGGCGTCGACGCGGACGTGCCGGGCGACGTCGCGCAGCTTGATGTTGTGGTGCTGGGAGATGCGCCGCAGCACGTCGAATGCCTCGTCCTCGCTCATCCGGTGGCGCTCCATGAGGATTCCCATGGCCTCTCCGATGGCGTGCCGGGTCTCCAGGGCGTGCTCGAGCTGGTCGACGGTGCGGGCGGTGGCCAGCGCGACGGCGGCATGGGAAGCGAGCAGCCAGCCCGCGGCCTCGATGTCCTGGCCGAAGGCCCCCGGCCGGCGCGAGTACAGGTTGAGCGCGCCGAACTCCTCCTCGCCGGTGTAGAGCAGCACACCGGTCATGCTGCCGATCCCGAGGTCGCGGGCCGCCTGGCAGAACCGCGGCCAGGACGGCTGCGGCTTCGTCATGTCGGCGATGCGGAACAGCCGCTCGCCGTCCACGCGCCGGGCCGCGTCGAAGCACGGTCCCTCGCCCAGCTCGCCCTGCAGCCGGTCGGACTCCTCGACCATGTCGCCGCACACGGAGAGCGTCACGGCCTTGCCCTTGGACACCGCCAGGATCCCGGCCGCGTCACAGCCCTCGACCAGCTTCACGGCGGCTGCCGAGATCTCGTCCAGCGTCGCCTGCACCGAATCCTGGGCCACCAGGTTCCGGGCGAGCATCGCCATCTCCTCGGCGTACTGCTGCCACTCCACCGCCACCACCGCCTCGCTCACCCGTCCAGCCCACCGTACCCCGCGCCCCGCCGCCCACACCGGTCGCGTGCGTCGGCGGCCCGGTCGCTCAGCGATACGCCGTCAGCAGCAGGGCCACGTCGTCGCGCCGCTCCCGGGCGCGGCGGGCCGTGCGCACCAGCCGGTCGGCGAGCTGCTCCACCGAGTCCGCCGGGGTGTCGGCGAGGCAGCGGCGGACCTCCTCGATGCCCGTCTCGATGTCGCTGCCGGGCTGCTCCACGAGCCCGTCGGTGTACAGGGCGAGGACACTGCCGGGAGCCAGCGTGAGCTCCGTGACGGGATAGACCGCGTCGAGCTGCACGCCCAGCATGACGCCGCCCACGAGATCCAGCATCTCCGCGTGCCCGTCGGGATGGCGCAGCAGCGGCGGAGGATGCCGGCCCGCACGGCGAACGCACGCCCCGTACGCGGGTCCAGCTCGATGTAGCAGCAGGTGGCGCAGACGTCCGCATCCAGCTCGGCCAGGTGCCGGTTGGTGTGCGTGATGACCTCCTGCGGCGGCCGCTCGCTCGCGGCGAAGGCGTGCACCGCACTGCGCAACTGGCCCATCACCGCGGCGGCGCCGACACTGTGGCCCTCGACGTCCCCGATGACCAGGGCCACTCCGCGCCCCGTGGTGATCACGTCGTACCAGTCGCCGCCGATGGCCATGCCCTGGGTGCCGGGCAGATAGCGGCCGGTGGTGCGCAGCCCCTCGACGGCGGGCAGCCGGTGCGGCAGCAGCCCCTCCTGAAGACCGCGGGCGACGGCGGACTCGGCGTCGTAGAGCCGCGCCCGCTCCAGCGCCTGCGCGGCCAGCCCGCTCAGCGCGGTGAGCGCGGAACGCTCGTCCGGGGTGAACCGGCGCGGGGTGTCCCAGCCGAGGATGCACGAGCCGACGGGGTGCCCGGAGGCGATCAGCGGCAGGAACGACCAGGCGCTCATCCGGTCCAGGGTGATGCCCGGGTAGGCGCCGGAGAGGTCCTCGGGCGACTCGAAGAAGAGCGGCAGCCGTGTGGTCAGCGCGTGCACGCCGGGCAGCTGCGTGTCGAGGGTGACACCCTCGAACGGGGCGAGGAAGCCCTCCGGGTAGCCCGACTCCCACAGCAGGTACATCCGGCCCTCGCGGACCGTGTACAGGGCGAGCTCCCGGACACCGAAAGCGGGCAGCAGCTGTTCGGACACGGCCCGGCACACGTCCTCGACGGTGACCGCCTGGGTGAGCACGCTCGCCATCTGCACCACG
>KE353825.1 GCA_000415505.1 Streptomyces afghaniensis 772 | reverse complement strand
CGAGCACCTCACCGTTCTTGGCGAAGGCGACGACGGACGGCGTGGTCCTGGCGCCTCGGCGTTGGTGATGACGGTGGGCTCGCCGCCCTCCAGAACGCTGACGACGGAGTTAGTCGTGCCCAGGTCGATGCCGACCGCACGTGCCATGGTTGATTCCTCCAGCTGACTTGAGTGGAACGGACTCAAGTGTGCACGACGGCTCCCAACCGGTCAACAGAGCTGAGTCGACCGGGCTCAACTCTTATCCGTTCCTTACGCGCAACGGCGCTCTGACCTGCGGCGATACGGTGTGTCGATCGGCGTACACGGGGACACACAAAAGGGCGAACACGACCAGGAGAGCCCCTCCCGCCACCCACCACAGGGCGTCACC
>KE353824.1 GCA_000415505.1 Streptomyces afghaniensis 772 | reverse complement strand
CGCTCGGTGGCGGTGATCTCGCCGAGCGGCAGGCCGGTGATGTCGACGAGGGTCTCGGGGCGTTCGACGGTCTCGCGCATGAGGTCGACCAGGGTGGTGCCCCCGGCGATGTAACGCCCGCCGCGGCGACCGGCGTCGACGGCCTCACGCGTATCGGAGACGCGGGTGTAGGAGAAGGGATGCATGGCGGCCGTTCCTCACTTCCGGCCCGCGGTCTGCTCCACCGCGCGCACGATCTTGACGTAGCAGCCGCAGCGGCAGATGTGCCG
>KE353823.1 GCA_000415505.1 Streptomyces afghaniensis 772 | reverse complement strand
GGTCATCAGCCACGGCCGCGGTGCGCACGTGTGGGACATCGACGGCAACCGCTACGTCGAGTACGGCTCCGGCCTGCGCTCGGTCAGCCTCGGCCACGCCCACCCCCGCGTGATCGAGGCGGTGCGGCGGGAACTCGACCGCGGCTCCAACTTCGTCCGGCCGTCCATCGTCGAAGTCGAGGCCGCGGAACGCTTCCTGGCCACGGTGCCGACCGCCGAGATGGTGAAGTTCGCGAAGAACGGCTCCGACGCCACCACCGCCGCGGTGCGACTCGCCCGCGCCGCGACGGGCCGCCCGCGGGTGGCCCTCTGCGCCGACCATCCGTTCTTCTCGGTCGACGACTGGTTCATCGGCACCACGCCGATGTCCGCGGGCATTCCGGAGGCGACCACCGACCTCACCATGGCGTTTCCCTACGGGGACTTGGCCGCCACGGAGGAGCTGCTCACCCGCCACCCGAACGAGGTTGCCTGCCTGACTCCTCGAACCCGCCACCCACACCG
>KE353822.1 GCA_000415505.1 Streptomyces afghaniensis 772 | reverse complement strand
TGGGACAGGTCGCGCTGTCGATGCGCAGTCAGCATCGTGGGTCGATGCTGCCGGTCCGCGCGGGCAGCTCCGGTGCCCGCGTCCGCTCGGATGCACGGGAGGTGTCTGGGGGCGTGGTGTAGGCGTGGCTGAGGTGCGCGTGGTGCTTCTGCTCGGAAGTAGGTCGGCTAGGTGTCCGCTGCTCGTCTGCGGGGAGCTGGTCCGTCAGGGCGTCGGCGTCCGAAAGCGCGGAGCGGGCCTGTGCGGGCTGGTGGTTGAGGGCATAGGCGCGGGCGGCGACCGGCGGCCGCCGGTACCGCGGCCGCGGTGGGCAGGTGTCCGGCGGCGCGGCGGGCCTGGTCGGCGAGGCCGGCCTCGCTTCGGGGCGCCGTAGTTGAGCGGGACCATCGTCTCGTGTGCCTGGACCCAGGCGTGCGACCTGAGCTTCCGTCAACGCCCGGTAGTAGCAGAAACCGATTCAATGACGCCACGCCAGGTCCGGTGATAGCCCTCACGAAGCGGCCCGCCGACAAGGTCGAGGATCTCCGACACTGCGTCCATCATCGGCGTCGGGTCTCCCGACTCGCACAGGTGCAGGTGCCCTTCAAGCAGGGCGGTCCCGCGCTGATCGTCCGCCTCCAGAAGACGCCGCGGCAGCCACTTCCCGCCGCCGATCCACGCGTGGTGGTAGTCGCAGAGCAGATCGGCCGCAGCATTGAGAACGAACCCGGCCACCGCAAGACGCTCGAATCGGTCACTCGCGTCGGCGAGATCGTCCAGTGCGTCCGTCAGCCCATACCTCTTCGTTTCGACCATCTGCGGTTCCAGCGCCGGCGGACCTTCGCGGAGGTCCGCTTCGGCCAGGGCTCGGGCACGCTCGGCCTCACCATGTGTATCGACGAGGACGAGACCGGTGGCATACAAGCTCTGCAAGACCGCACGGCGCGCAGCAACGTCCGCAGCGAAGAGGTCCACGAGTCCGGCACGGGTATGGACGAAGAACTCCACGACACGACCCTCGAACCGGATCGTCTCCCGGCGAGTCTCGCCGCTGTCTCCGATGAGTATCGCAAGGTCCAGGTCACTGCTGGCAGTGGCTCGCCCGGCGGCCGTCGACCCGGCAAGAATCACGGCCAGTGCATCGGGGAAACGCTCATGGGCGACACGTCGCGCCTGGTCAACGGGGTTCACGTCCATAGCGGTCATCGTTCCAGAACTCTTGATATAAGGCGGCGGAATCTTCCACCCCACGGCGTGAACGCTACGGAAGTGACGGATTCGAGGTGTGAAAGACGGATCCAGCCATCAGATTTCGAGCTCCACCCTCACCGCGCCTCTACCCGGATCGATCACTCCATCGCTTCCATCGCGGATCCACGCAACGATCACTTACCCCACTGCCCGAACAGATGAGCGACTTCACATCTCACTGACATTCTCCGGTTCGTAGCCCACCAATCGCCATCCGAAGTCAGCGATGAATGCCTCCCGCTGACGCTTGCACAGCCACCCCGCGTCGGCGGGGAGGGCGGCCGCTACGCCAAGCAGGTCACCCTCAACGTCGGACCCCCGCCGATGCGGGGGTGTTCCGCGCCCGCTGTAACTGCGTTACGCGAGGCATTAGACCGTGTCCTACGTGGTGAGGCGGATGAGTCGTTTGTAGCGGCAGAGGGCTGCTGCGAGGCCGAGAAAGGCCAGGTTGTTGCGGGGATCGTGCTCGTGAGGGCTGAGTCTGCGGTAGCCGGACAGCCACGACATGGTGTGCTCGATGGCCCAACGGCGCCGCCCTCATCGTTCGCTGGACTCGATGCCTTTGCGGGCGATGCGGACTCCGATGCGCTTGCCGCGGAGCCGCCTGCGCAGGTCAGCCCGGTCGTAGGCTTTGTCCGCATGCAGGCGCTGGGGCTTGAAGTACCGCCTGCGGTGGGGGTCGTGTCTTGTTTGGTGACCCTGCACCATGGGCTTCAGTTCTTCGCTGTCGTGGGTGTTACCCGCCGAGACGCCGACGAGGTGGGGCAGTCCGTTGGCGTCCGGCAGGACGTGCATCTTGGGACCCGGCTAGCCGCGGTCCACGGGGCTCGGACCTGTGTGTTCGCCCCTTTTTCGGCCCGGACGTGGGCGGTGCCGAGGACTACGCGGGTGACGTCGATGAGGCCGGCGTCGTCGAGTTGGTGCAGCACGGCCTCGTGCAGCCGGCCCCGGACACCGGCTCTGGACCAGATGAGGAACCGGCGGTGGGCGGTCGACTTCGATATGCCGAAGCACGGCGGCAGAGCTCGTCAGGCGCAGCCGCTGACCAGCACGTGGATGATCGCGGAGAACAGCGTCTCATCAGGCGTGTCCTGCGTTCCCCCGCCCTGCGGCCGCACCCTCGACGGAGGGATCAGCGGCTTCGCGATCTCCCACAGCCCGTCCGGAACAATCCAACTCCACGTACCCCGCCCCATGCCGAGCTCAATGACGCCTCACCACGTAGGACACGATCTAAGTGAAGCGGATCTCGGCGGGCTATCGGCCGCCTGTGCTGGTCGGACCCAGAGTCGGAGCACGCCGTCGTGCTTCAAAGCCGTTCCGGGAGCTCAGCATGTTGAGTTACCGTCATTCCGAATAGGGCACCCTGAGCTTGGCCCAGGACTTTGCTCCCGGCCAGCCGTCCGCGTCCGCACCCTGGTACCCGAGCTTCCGCTGCCACCTGGCGTAGGAGTCACGGTGGTGCGTCGTCCACCGACGTCCACTGAGAGGGTGGGCCGAGGGTGGGCCGGCCGGACCAAATTCGGTGCATCCCTCTTCGGCCAGGCGCATCGCCATCATCCTGATGATCGGGCTACTCGGCTCGCTTTTGAACCACTCGGAACCTGGAAAGGGAACGTAGCCGTCTTCTGTACTCATGCTTGCATGTTAGGCGTATCCACCGTTGCCAGCATGTTCACGCCTTTGCGACTAGGTAAGTTCATGCGATTGGCGGATGTCTGGTGATCGTTACCGCGGCATCCAACTCGGCCGGCAAGCTGGGCCACTGGTACGGCGCAACCCCGGTTCCACAGATCGCGCTTGCAGCACCTCCCGCGAAGATTCCCATGCCCTTCGAGAAGGCCTTCCGGTATTCCCCATCTCCGATGGCCTGCATCATTTCCACTCCGTCTTGGACGTCATTGACGCGGCCGTACGGCGTCACCTTCGACGGCGGAGACCTATACGGTGCGATGTTCTCCGGCGGCAGGGTCCACGTCACCGACGCGGTGTTCTCCGGCGCCACAGTCCGCTTCTCCGGCGCCACGGTCGACTTCAGCTCGGACGGCACGGGATACCCGCGCGGGAAAGCCAGCGCGACGGCGCCGTGCGTAAGCGGCGACAGCACGACCATCCTGCGCCGGCTCACCGCCCAGTTCCTGCACCAAGGCGCCCACGCCCTCAGCGCCTGCACGAGCTGCGGGCCGCAGACCTGCTGGATTTCTCCCGTGCAGCGGTCGACTCCAGCCACATCCGCGCGATGAAGGGGGCCGGCCACCGGTCCGTCCCCGGTGGACCGGGGCAAGGCCGGCAGCAAGCACCACCTGATCGTCGAGGCGCACGGCGTCCCGCTCGCGGCAATCACCACCCGGCGGCAACCGCAATGACGTCGCCCAACTGATCCCGCTGATCCAGGCCGTCCCGCCGATCCGCGGCAAGTGCGGCCAGCCCCTGCGCCGCCCCAGGTATCTGTACGCCGACCGCGGTTATGACCGGGCACGGCTCCGGCCGGGGCGTGTACCGCTGGGTCGTGGAAGGAGCGATCCCGCTGCTGCACTGGTTCCGCCGCCTGCGCATCCGCTGGAGATCCGCGACGACATCCACCACGCGTTCGTCACCCTCGGCTGCGCCGTCATCTGCTGGCGACGACTGCGCACCGCACTTTGTGGAGAGTAAGGGCAGGCGATGCGCCCCAGGAGATGGCGTGCTCGATGCGTCAGAACGCATACGTGGCAGTCGGGCCCGCGCGGCCTCACATCCGGGATCTCAGCACGTCGACCTCACAGCCCGGCGCGAAGGGGTCGAAGCCCTGCTCGATCAGTGAGCGTACTGCCAGCAGGCTTCGCAACGACGACCACGCGTGGATCACGTCGAGGTCGATGTCGGTGCCGTAGCCGGCGATGACGTCGTCGAGGTGCTCCTCGTGTCCGAGTATGAAGGTGGCGAGGTCGTACAGGGCATCACCCTGGCCCGCCTCGGACCAGTCGATGATGCCGGTGACCTCGTCGCCGTCGACGAACACGTGCGCGATCTGCAGGTCGCCGTGCGTGAACGCCGGAGTCCACGGCCGCAGCGCGGCCTCGGCGACTTGGCGGTTGCGGGTGACCAGGTCGGCGGGCAGGACGCCGTTCGTCACGAGCAACTCGCACTCGTCGTCGAGCTCCTTCGTCAACTCGTCGATGCTCCGGCCGGCCCGGCCAGGCCAGGGCGGCGGCGGCGCGTCGTGCAGCTTCCGGATGGCGGCGCCCGCCGCGGCCCACGCCGCCGGCGACCCGGTCGCCGGCCCGCCGAGGCGCCCAAGCGTCGTCCCCCGGAGTGCGGCCGTCGCAAGCACGGGCGGTTTGCGCCACAGGACCTCCGGGGTCGGGACCGGCGCGAGGGACATCGCCTCGACCTCGACGTCGATGCGCGCCTGATCGGCGTCCACCTTCAGGAACACGTCGCCGACGCGCAGGGTCGCGCGCTCGGAATGGGCGACAACGACTTTGACCTCATCCATGGGCGACCAGTATCCCGGGGATGATCGCCGACGTCGCCAGCTTTATCGCGTGCGATTATGCGGCTGACCGTGTCCCGCTACTCGGGCTGTGAAGGCTCCGCCTGGCGCAGGCAGTACACGCACCGGGAGGCGGAGTCGACGCGGCCCATGCACCGCCGGCAGTCCCCGCGTTCACGCACCGGCCCCCGGCCGTCCGCGCATGCCTGGGCAGGTCATCACCGGCTGCCGGAAGCCGAAGCTGACCACTCACCCGTCGCCTTGCGCGGCGTCACGCGCCAGCTGCGAGACCTCGGAGGCGGAGCGCGCATCTTCGTCGTCGCCAGTCTCCACCGCCAGGTAGACGGCGAAGCAGTCGTCGTTGTCGCACACGACAGCCACTCCTGTAGGCATTCGATCCCCTCTCCAGCCGTAACTCGCCCAACAAGACCATCTTGCTGAAGGGAGGGTTCTCGCACCGGCGTCCCAGCAAGAGCCGGGTCCGCTTGGACCGGAGCAGGAGAGCCCTGCCGGAAGCCTGCGGTACACCTGGTGGCATGAAGTTGAGCGACCTCAGCCCGCTGATGGCACACCGTCAAGACGGCGGCCTCAGCTATGACCGCTTCCGCGCCGACCCTGCACTGGCATCCCTGCACTGGCCCGACGACGTCCTCGAACAGTTCCTCTTCGATCACGGGGACAACGCCGCCTTCGTGTCCGACTACTGCGGCCTCGACCTGCGCGAGATCAGATGGCGGCTCGAGACGATCCCGGCCGCGGATTTCAACGAGATGCCGACCGGAGCATCCGATGCCGGCTGTATCGAGAGCTACTCCGAGAACCCGGAGCACTGGGTCACGGTCCGGCCCCCACAGGTCAGCCAGCACTGGGAAGAGCACGGGACGTGGCTACGCCCGCCGATCCTGATCGCGCGGCGCCTCCTGGACCCATCAGACAGCGGTCTGCAGGTCGTGGAGGGCAGGACACGCGTTGGTGTCCTGTGCGGCCGCCTGCGCGAGGGGCTGCACGTCGCGTCCCAGCATCAAGCCTGGGTCGGGCACGCTTGACAACGCTGCGCGCACAACAGTGCGTACGCTGCGAGCGTTTGACCGTTTCGAGGAAGAGCTGCGGGTGACTGAGAACCCGTCGGCGTCTGGGCCGCGCCGGGACCTGGTGATGCACAACGACTGGTGGGCTTCGGGCTGGGACCACGTCTTGCCCCGCCAGGGCTTCCCGCTGCCGATGCTGATCGGGACCGCGAGTCAGCCTGACTTCACCGGCTCCCTGGACGACCTGTTCAGGAGATCTTCGAAGGCCACTGGGACATGATCGGCGGCGATCTCGACGGCGTGCTCACGTTCTCGTGGCCCGACGAGGAATGGGACTACGAGGAGGCGCCGGAGGGGCGCGAAGCGAACGAGGCACATCGCTGGGAGAAGTTCGGCGCCATGCTCACGGCCGCCGGCTAACCGGTGCCCAAGACCGTGCGGGACCTGTCCGAGCTCTACCTGACGTAGGGCCTGGCGCGCCGCGAGGAGACACCGGACGGCACCCGGTGGTCGATGCCTGCCGCGCTGCCGTTGCCTGGTGACCTGCTGCCCCTGGACGCCGACCTCGCCAAGCGGCTCGACCGGGTTCGCTGGGCATTGCGCACCGGCCCACTCGTCGACGGGCTCATCAACCACTTGGTCGACGATTTGGGTGAACCGCAGGAGATCCTCACGTCCCTGGACCGACTTGCGGCCGCCACCAGCCAGGATGCCGACGACGTCCGCAGCGCCCTAGCGGAGCTCGTGGCGTCCGGGGAGGCCCGCGTGCAGCGGGGCCCGGAGCCGGCCGACGCGGAACGCCTGGAGGCACACCAGCGCTTCCGCCTGGTCATGGACTGGGACCACTTCCACGAGAACCGGGTGCAGCTGACCATCAAGGGCGACGACGCGTGAACTGACCCTGACGGCCGGTCTGTGCTCGCGGCCCGCTCGGGTGGGGCCAGTCCATCCGGAAGGCCGGCTGTCCATGCCGGCGCCGAGTAACACGACCTGCCGGACGCCGGACGCGGAGGCCTGCTGCAACAGGTCGTCGAGGAACTTCGTCCTGATGCGATGGATGTCACCCTGCGTGCGCGACCACACGAAGTGGACCAGAGCCTGACGTGCGACACCGCTTCTCACCGAGTTTGGACAGCACTTGGTGATCACAGCGGCAGGAAATGTCGATGAGAACTGACACCGGGCATGGGCCGATGGGCCCCTGCTCGGCATGTCTAGGGCGTCAAGGTCGTTCGTCCTCGGCTTCGCCTGAGGGCGCGCAACCGACCATCGCGTACTGCCCGGCGGGTGCGGATGGTTGCCAGTCGAGTTCGGTGGGGCTCTGCAGCACCTCTTGCTGTTCTGTGCTGGTCGGTGACCCAATTCACACGCCGCGAAGTCGGCCCTCCAGACTGACCGGGGTGGATCGCTGTCTGATCCGCCCTTGTCCCAGCAGCCGACCCTGGAGAAGGTGCCCATGAACGAGAACCTGCGCTTCGCTGTCTACCTTCCGCCGTTCGGCCCGTTCGGCGACCCCAACGTCCTCGTCGAACTGGCGGTGCGAGCGGAGGCCGCTGGGTGGGACGGTGTGTTCCTATGGGATCACGTGGTCACCGACGCGATGCCGATCGCTGATCCCTGGACCACGCTGGCCGCGATCGCGCAGGCCACCGAGAATCTGCTGCTCGGCCCAACGGTCACGCCGCTGGCCCGGCGCCGGCCGTGGATGGTCGCCCGGCACGCGTCCACCGTCAGCAGGCTCTCCCAAGGACGGCTTATCGTCGGCACCGGAGTGGGCGTCGACGAGTCCGGTGATTTCAGCAGCTTCGGGGAGCCCACTGATCTGGCGACCCGCTCGGCGATGCTCACCGAGGGGCTTGAGTTGATGCGGGCGATGTGGGCCGGCGAGGCCATCCAGCACGACGGCCCGAACTATCAGGTGCACCTGGCGGCCACGGAACCGGAGCCGCACCGCATCCCGGTCTGGATGGCCAGCTCCACCAACAACCCGCGGGTGATCAGCCGTGCCTCCGGCTGCGACGGGATCTTCCCCAACCCGGAGGACCATGAGCTGATCCCCGAGGAGATCGCCCATATCCGTCAGGAGTTGCACCGCTCCGGGCTGCCGGCCGACCGGCCGTTCGACCTCGCCGTGCGCGGCAACGCAAGTCCCGCGTGGCAGGAAGACAAGAACGTGGACCTCAGGGGGCTCGCCCAGGCCGGCATGACCTGGTGGCTGGAGTCACTGATTCACTTCGACCCGCTGAATCTGTCGATGGCGGTCGTCGACGCCGGTCCGCCTCGCGTGTAACGGCGCTGCCGCAGCGGCCTGGTCAGCCGGCGGCGTTCTGTGCTGCGGCTCGGCCCTGGGTGAGGGCGAGGCGGTAGGGGTCGGTGCCGGTCTGGATGAGTTTGCCGCCGAAGGTGAGCCGGTCGACGATGGCCGCGCAGAGTCGCGGATCCGTGAACGTTCTGGTCCAGCCGCCGAAAGACTCGTTGGAGGCGATGGCGACGCTGTTCTTCTCCTCGCGTTCGGTGAGCACCTGGAACAGTAGCTCAGCGCCCCTGCGGTCCAGCTCCATGTAGCCGAGTTCGTCTATGCGGAGGAGATCGACGCGTCCGTAGCGGGTGATGGTCTTGGTCAGGACCTTCTCGTCCACCGCCTCGACCAACTCGTTGACCAGCTTGGTGGAAAGTGTGTATCAGATGGTCCGACTGGCGCCGCCGTCAGCAGGCTCGATCTCGGACCAGCCACTACCGGCGCCGATCCGTTCCGGCATGAAGGACAGGACCTGTCGCAGGGACGGGCGCAGACACGGCGGGTTGGCAGCGATGATTGCCGTTCCTACGCTCGGCAGCTATGACGGTTCTGATCACCGTATGGGGAGCATCTCCCGGAGTGGGCAAGTCGACGCTGTGTGTCGGCCTGTCCCGATGGCTGGTCGATGAGGGACTGCGAGTGGACCACTTCCGCGAGGAGGAGGTCTTGACCAGGCCGCAGTTCGCCGCGGTGGCTGGGGAATTCAAGGCGACCGGAGCCGTCGATCTGGGGACGTTGATCGCAACAACTGCCGAGTTCGTTGATTCGGTTCTGGCGACCGGCGATGACGTGGTGATCGCGGACGCCCTGGTGCCGTTCGTGCCGACGCTGCTGGCCATGGGACACGGAGAAGAGACGATCGATGCGTTCATGACTGACCTCACGGAGGTGCTCGCGCCGGTCTGCCCGGTCATGCTCTTCCTCGATGGGAACGCCGAAGCTGCATTGTCCCGAGCCGCCCGGAGAGAAGGGGAGCAGTGGCTGGACCGGTATGTCGAAAAGCTCGCCCGCTATGAGGTAAGCCCTCCAGTGGCGGACGCCGCGTCGGCGGTGAAGTACCTGCTGCGCGAGCGTGCGGTGACGCTCGACACCGTCAGCCGGAAGAACTGGGGACTCGTTGTGATCGAATCAGCCGATGGACTGCCGCCTGATGAGGTGCTGCGGGTCGCGCAGCGGGGCCTGAGGCCGTGGTTGGGCAGGCCCGCCCCGCCGGAATAGGACAGGCCTGGCAATTCGTATCTGCCGCACGCTGCCACGACCTCGATTGCCTGGTTCAGGCGGTCGCGGCTCTGTTGCCCACGTGGGGCTGCTGCCGGAACCGGTCCGTCGAGGGCACCTGCTGCCATGCCTTGAACTCCCTAGTACTCCAGCCGTAGTTCGTGATCTCGATGGTGAGGGCGCCGAGGAGACAGGTGGCCAGTGTCGATCATCTGGACGAGATCGACCACACCATCGGGGGGCGTTGTCCGCCTCCTCGAGTTCACCGAGACGTACGTAGGGCGCCCTTTATCTCGCTGAGCTTCGCGGTTGTCGCCGGGGTCCACTCTTTCGCCTGTCCGCCGAGGCGGAGGGCATCCTCGATCTCGCTGAGCTTCGCGGAGGACAGGACGGCTGCCCGCTCGATCAGGTCGTCCCGGGACATGGTGGTCAGCCACGTGCAGGGGGTGAAGCCTGGACGCGGGAATGCGAACCGCAGTACGCCTTCAAAGGGCAGTCCTTCCCTGGCGCCTACTTGCACTTCGACGCCCAGACCGCTGATGTCGACGCCCGCCGGCGCGACGACCTGCATCGCCCGGATCCCGGACGCGTCGTCTGCCGACAGCAGTACGACCAGCCGCCGCTCGTCGAACTCGACCCACCAGACTTCGCCACGCTGCATATGCCCTCCTGACACAGGACGGCAGACGAACACTGCACGACCCTGACGCGCTGTGGAGACGGGTGCGCCACCGTTGATCATCGGTGTGTGAAGACAAACGATCATGCGGTGGCCGCAAGTCACAGCGTAGACCCTGCCCGCTGGCAGGAGGCGTTCGAGGCCCTGATGAGCCGGATCG
>KE353821.1 GCA_000415505.1 Streptomyces afghaniensis 772 | reverse complement strand
ACCGCAGTACGCCTTCAAAGGGCAGTCCTTCCCTGGCGCCTACTTGCACTTCGACGCCCAGACCGCTGATGTCGACGCCCGCCGGCGCGACGACCTGCATCGCCCGGATCCCGGACGCGTCGTCTGCCGACAGCAGTACGACCAGCCGCCGCTCGTCGAACTCGACCCACCAGACTTCGCCACGCTGCATATGCCCTCCTGACACAGGACGGCAGACGAACACTGCACGACCCTGACGCGCTGTGGAGACGGGTGCGCCACCGTTGATCATCGGTGTGTGAAGACAAACGATCATGCGGTGGCCGCAAGTCACAGCGTAGACCCTGCCCGCTGGCAGGAGGCGTTCGAGGCCCTGATGAGCCGGATCGCAGGCCGGTTCACGCGAGTCGAACCCCGGCGCAGGGCCGGACGGTTGGTGCTCGGGTTGCTGTCGGACCTGCCGCGTAAGAACTGCTGGACCATCGCCGAGTGGGCCGGGGAAGCCACCCCGGACGGCATGCAACACCTGCTCGGGCGGGCCAAGTAGGACGCCGACCAGGTCCGCGACGACGTACGCGGCTACGTGGTGGAGCACCTGCACGACGACCAGGCGGTGCTGGTGGTCGACGAGACCGGCGACGTGAAGAAGGGCACCGGCACGGTCGGCGTCCAGCGCCAGTACACCGGCACCGCGGGCAGGATCGAGAACGCCCACGTCGCCGTCTACCTGGTCTACGCAGGCCGGCGCGGTCACGCCGCGGTGGACCGGGAACTGTACATTCCGCGCTCCTGGACCTCCGACCCCGACCGCTGCCGCGCCGCCGGGCTCGGCGAGGAGACAGGGTTCGCGACCAAGCCGGAGCTGGCCGCTCGCATGGTCGCCCGGTTCCTGGACGCCGGGCACCGGGCCGCCTGGCTCGCCGGTGACGAGGTTTACGGCGGCAACCCGACGTTGCGAACCGCGCTGGAGGAACGCGGCACCGGCTACGTCCTCGCGGTGGTCTGCACGCACAAAGTCACTACCAGCGCCGGGAAGTTCCGCGCGGACGCCCTGGCCAAAAAGGTGCCCACGCGGGCCGGGCAAAAGCTGTCCGCAGGGGCCGGAGCCAAGGGCCACCGCTTCTACGACTGGGCCGTCATCGACCTCGTCGACCCCCGGCCCGGGAATCGCCAGTTGCTCATCCGCCGAAACCGCAGCACCGGCGAACTCGCCTACTACCGCTGCTACTCACCCGCACCGGTGCCGCTGACCACCCTGGTGCGCGTCGCTGGATCAAGGTGGCGGGTGGAGGAGTTCTTCCAGTCCGGCAAGGGCTCCTCAGTGAGACTGCCCTGCGGGGAAACGGTCTGGGGCATGGGGGGGTGCACTCTTCGGATCGTGGTCCTACGCCTACGGCGCTCGCGACGGCGAACAGATGGTCACTACCAACGTCAACGGCGACTGGAGCAATGGCGATTGGGACGACCCCATCGGTAGCTTCACCGATCTTCTTCAGGAGAGGTTCTGCCGCCGGGGCGATACCTGAACACCGGTCACGGGTCGGGCCTGGCCAGCTCCTGACACTCACTTCTGCCCGCCGTCGTCGTCCTAGTCCAGCTCCGGCGCACCCGGGTCGCGCAGCGGGCGCAGGCCGCCGTCGACCCGGGAGGGGAGGGGTAAGACCGGAAGCTGCCGCGGCCGAGCACGTTGAGGTTCGCGTGCTTGAGCAGGGAGCGCGGGCGACGTTCTCGTCCAGGACGTCGTGCTCACTCCTCGGCCAGCAACGCCCACAACTCCTGGACGGCAGCGCCCAGGTAGCGAGTCGTCCACAGCACGGCGGCATTCAGCACCAGCGCGAGCACGCCGAGCTGGTCCTCCTGTCCCGTCCGGTACGCCTGCAGGATCTGCCCGCGCTTGCCGTGGCAGATGTCCCGGGCGAGCTTGTGGCGGGACTCCTGAACGAATGGTGAGCTGCCGGTTCATCTGCCGCCGGTAGGTGTCGTCGACCGGGTCGACCACGCGCAACAGCGATTTACCCACTCGCTGGCGCATGCGCGAGAGATGCCCGTCTCAGCGGCGACGTGGGCGATGGGACATGTCTGGCACCGCTTCACCAGCCGCCTGCGACCCTCGACACTCAGGAGTGCATTCGCGTGGGGCACTCGTCGTCCTCTCGAAGTCAGACGACGGCAGGCGCGACACCTATGGTGCGCGCCTGCCGCATTGCGGTCTTTCAGTCCTGCGGTGCGACGCGGATACGGTTCCCGTCAGGATCGGCTGCGAGGAAGGTCAGCCCGAACCCCGCGTCATGAGGCTCGCGCAGGATCGTGACCCCCTTGGACTGCCACTGCTTGAAGGTCGCGTTGAGCTCGTCGGGTCCACCGTCGATGGCCAGGCAAACCTCACTGGTGCGCGGGACGTCCGGTGACAGCTCCTCGAACTGGCCGGACCACAGACCGAGGTCAGCGCCTGGCCCGAGGTCGAAGGTGATGTATCCCGGAGTCTCGAACGAGGGGCTCATGCCGAGGAGGTCGCCGTAGAAACGAGCTGCGGCGGGAGCGTCGTTCACATAGACGATGGACACGACGGATGTGGTCATGATGGTTCCTTTTCACAGGTCGTAGGTACGCATCCACCAGCCTGACCGGGATATGCGCCGCATCGTGTCGCAATTCCGGAATAAATTTGGTGCGTGACCCCAGACCGCTTCTTCGCCCTGATGCTGCTCCTCGAATCGAGGGACGCCGTGACTACACAGGAACTTGCCTCGGCGCTCGGGGTGTCTCTTCGAACCATCACCCGGGACCTGAACTGGCTCCGTGACGCCGGTCTGCCGGTGTCCGCACACCGGGGCCGCCTCGGAGGCGTGACCATGCTGCCCGGGTCCGGGCTCGACCTCACACGGCTCACACCGGGCGAGCGTGATCATCTGTCGCTCACTGGGCTGGATGAGAGGCAACGTGCGGAGCTCAACGCATCGGGCGAAAGCCAGCGCGCGCTCTCCAAGATCGGCGCTACACAGCCACACCGAGCTCGGGAGTTCCTGCCTCTCACCGACGTAGTGCACGTGGACAGCCGTCCCTGGCGTCAGGCACGAGCTTTCGGCGCGACTCCGGCTTCGCTGATCGGCGCAGTGCGGCGAGGTCGCCGGCTACGGATCGAGTACGACAGCCCACGCGAGCCATGCCCACGCGACCTGGTCGTGGATCCCTACGGACTGTTCGCCAAGGCCGGCATCTGGTACCTCGTCGCCGACTGTGCCCGAGTGCCACGGATGTACCGACTCGAACGGATCACGACGTGGAAAGAAGCCGACCAGCCACGACGGATCCGCGAGAACCAGACCCTGGCCACCGTCGCTGCAGCGCTCATTGAGCAGTGGGAACACAACCACGCGATAGAGGTCAGCGCCACCATCGACGAGACCCAGATCGAGCGAGCGCAACGGATCTTCGGCCTACGGCTCATCCGGGACGACCACGAAGAATCCGCCACCGGCCGTAAGGTCACGATCCGCTTCCTGCATCTGGAGGACGTGCGAGCACTACTGCCGTTCGGCAGCGCCATCACTGTGCACGGCCCCACCGAAGCCAGGGCCTATCTCCGCGACCTCGCCACCAATCTTGCCCACCACTATGCGCCGTCACCAATGTCCTGACCCGCAACAGGGGGGTGGCTGCACCGGGGTCGCCGTGACGGTGTGTCGTGATGAGCGTGGTCGGTTCCTCCTTCACCGGCGGTCGGAGCAGCTGTCGCCCTTCCCCGGGCTCTACGAGGTCGTGGTCGGTGGCGCCGTGGATGTCGGTGAGTCCTATGAACAGGCCGCCGCGCGGGAGCTGGCCGAAGAGCTGGGCATTCGTGTGCGGCGCTTGCTGTTCACGTTCCTCAACCGCAGGTGTTAGAGCCCTCACTGGCTCGGCGTGCACGAAGTCGTGGTGCCGGACGCCGTGGCCGCCGATCCTGATGAGGTCGCCTGGCATGGCTGGCTGACCGAGCTGGAGCTGCGGTCGGCCCTGCTGGAGTGGCGCTTCACCCCAGACAGCCACGAAGCCTTCAGCCGGTATCTCGCGTTCCGGACCGCGCACTCCTGACCTTGCCCGCTTCTCGGGCTGGGGTGCCTGCTTGCGGCCAACTTGCCTGCAAAAAGCACGGAACAACGAGGCGAATGAGCGCCTGTCCTGAACCGCCAGATCACTCCCTGGAACTGATCCCGCAGCCGCTCCGGGTACGGACCGTGCTCGCCAATCGGCAGGAACGGCTTGATCAGCTTCCACTGGTCGTCGGTAACTTGTCTGCGCGTCACGATCGTCTTCCTACCGGATCCGCCTTCCAGGCGGATCCGGATCGGCGAGTGGTCAGGTCGGCACGGCGGGGCAGCTGGTGCCCCGCGGTGGGACTGCCAGGTCGGTGAGGTAGCTGTCCACGGCGTCCTCCATACATGGGCCGCTGGTGACGCTGCCGTGGCCGTGGCCCTCGTAGGTGAGGAGCACGCCGCTGCGGCCGAGCTGCCGGGCCACCGAGACCGCCCACGGGTAGCCGGTGGCGGGGTCGTGCAGCGCGTTGGACACCAGGATCGGCGGGGCACCGTGTACGTCCAGGCGGTGCTGCGGGTTGGCGGTCGGCGCGCCCAGACACGCCGCTGTCATGTGGATCGGCAGCAGGTAAGGCAGGTCAGGCGCCGTCATGTTCATCATGGCGACGAGCGAGGCGTACTCCTTGTAGTCGCGCACTGGCAGGTGCCAGTCCGAGCAGAAGACCGGCGTGGCCGGAGGCAGCGGCGCTGTCGAGGTGGGCGACGCGGGCAGCGGCTTGCTCGCCTCCATCCCCGCGATCGCCGTAGCCAGGCCCGCGTAGTCGGCCGCCTCGTAGAACTTCCGAAACGCGATCTTGTTGACCAGGTCAGAAGACGACAGCGAGATGCCCGGCTTCGCAGGGTCCTCCAGCTCGCCGCGCCCGGCCCGGGCCAACAGGCCCTGCCAGACGGCGCGGACATCGCGGCCGTGCAGCGCGCAGTGCGCGGCACCGTCACACCACTTCACGAACTCCTGGAATGAATCCTCTGCCGTGGCCGCCTCGGCCTGCAGGAAGTCACCGGTGGCCTGCACGCTGTGGTCCATGACGCTCTCCAGCACCATCGCCCGCACTCAGGAGGCGCCGCCCCAGCTGTCCATGAGCATGAACATCGTGAAGATGATCCCCGGGGTGAACACGAAGCCGAGCCCGATGTTGAACATCATGCCAGCCGTCCTTGTCGGCCGATCCCCGGTATTCATGCCGCTCAGGCTAGAAAGCCACAGTGCATCGCGTACCGGCCGAAAGTACGGAAGAGCATTGGCGGAGCCGTGCTTTGGGCCAGTCCTGAAAGGTCCTTTTCTCCCGATGTTTCACCCGGAATCGCTGTTTGATCCCGGGGTGTCGGGTCGCGCCAGGAGACGGTCGCCTTGACGGTGAGGCGGCGAGCCATCAGGGCGGACAGCCTCCTCGGGTTATCCCCCGATGCTGCGCGCCCCGGCCACGCCAGGGACCGACGCCAGCACCGCTGACGTCCGGTCCCCACGGGGAGTCATGACCGCGAGGGTGAAGAGTAATGGGCTCGGTCGCTTCAGTCGCTCGGTGAAGAACTCCGCCGCCTGAGGCCCACCTCCGACCGAGAGGAACGGCCGCTGCGGCCCTGCTCCGGCTGTACGGGAACGGGACCCGGCTTCCGGTGCTCATGCAGTCAGGGACGTTTGCCGTGGACCCGGACCCGTGGGGTGGGCCGTGGCGGATGTGGGACGAGATCGATGCTCCTGGGCCCTTCGTCGCACGCTTGGTGTGATCGAGGGGTGGATCAAGTTGTAGGGGCCGGCCGTGGGGTTGTGCTGCCCAGGAGCACAACATCACCTGCACGGCCGACGTCGACCGCGCTCACCGGGGTCGACCTGCTCCGGCCGAGCCAGGTGCCGCGCAGTGCTGTGTCCAGCGCATGCCGATGTTGGAGAGTTGTTCCACGCGCTCCGGTGACAGCGTCGCGGCCCGGGAGCGTTGGTTGCTGATCCATGCGCCAAGGCGGTATTGCAGTTCCGGTCCCTCTTCGGAGCGCACGGTCTCGACGTGCTTCCTGGGTACGCGCAGGTGTCCCTCGCGCTCGTAGAACTGGCGGGCGGCGGTGTAGTTGAGGGCCCATTTGTCGGCCTGGCTGGTCCGCGGTTTGGGTTTCTCGTCTTCGCCGGCGGGTGTGATGCCGAGGATGTGTTCGCACATCCACTGCTGGACACTGGTGAGCTTGTCGAAGCCGAAGCGGACCGACTTCACCCACCGTCCGAGGTCTTCGCCCTGGTGCACGACGTCGCCTGGTTCGGTGGGCAGTTCGCCGCCGGCCTCGAGGTGCTGCCGGGTGAGGTGGAAGGCTGTCTGCCATTCCACGGGCCAGGTGGGGCACCAGGACGTGTCGATGTCCTCCAGCTGCTCGCTCCGGTCGTCCGACAGGGCGCCGGCCGACGACCCCACGGGCAGCCCTTCGGCACGCTGTTGCTCGATCTCGGCAGCCTTCCGGGCGGCGGCCCGCGGCTTCTTCAGAAAGATCCCCACCGGGGCCACCCTGTAGGTGGCGTCCAGCGGAGCCAACAGGTGCCCGTTTTCCTCAGAAGCCGTATCTCAATCGAACGTGATCCGTTGATGTTTGCTGGTCAGGCATGGTGTAGCTCGGAATGAGAGAGGCATCCGGTGTCTTGTTTCCGCTCTATGAGCGAGGGGTGCGCGATGGCGTCGGTGCTGGGAATGCTGGAGGAGCGGGGGCCAGCGGCCCGTGTGCGGGTGGAAGGGCTACGGGAGGAAGTCGCCCGGTTGGCTGAGGTTGGAGGCCGCCGAGATCGAGCTGGACCGGCGGGTGATCGCGCGGGGAGAGCTGGTCGGGGCCCTAGAGCAGCCTCGGCTGCCGAGACCACCGCCGGGACCGAGGCCGAGGAGAAAGCGGTGCTGTCGCTCGCGCCGGTGCCGGGCTCGACGGGCCGCCCTGGCGGGAAGGGCTGCCGGTGACGGTTCTGGCGCCGGACTATCAGTGCATTCTGGCCGTGCTGGAGCAGCAGCGATCCACGGGTCACGGACCGCTTCGGGCCAAGGAGATCGCGGTGGAGCTGGGCCTTGACGCGACGCCGGCGAAGGTCGAGGGACTGCGGTCGAAAGCCCGGCGCCTGGCGGAGCGCGGGTGGCTCCTCCTGGAGGCGGGGGGCGTTCAGTGCCGGCCGGCGGACCGTGGCCGTCTCGGACGCCGGCTCATCCGCGTGACCATCGACTACCGGATCATCGCCTCGCTGGTGGCGGGCAGGGTCTCGTAGTCCCGGGCCAGACGGCGGGAGTTCATCAGCCACGCGAACGTGCGCTCGGCCACCCAGCGCCTGGGCAGCACCACGAACCCTGCCATGTCGTCGGTGCGCTTGACGATCTCCAAGGTCAGGGCGAGTTTGTCCCGGCACCAGCCGACGAGGGAGCCGGTGTAGCCGCCGTCGGCCCACACGAGGGTGATGTCGCGGTGCAGACGGCGCAGCCGGATCAGCAGGCCCGCCGCGGCGTCCCGGTCGCCGATGTTCGCGGCGGTGACCGCGACGGCCAGGAGCAGGCCGAGGGTGTCGTGCAACAACCACTTACGTGTCGGGATGCTCCGGCAGGGCGAGCCAGTCCGACCAGGAGATCTCGCGGCCGAGGAAGCGCGGCTGCTCGAACGGCCAGTCGGCGGCGATCCACTGCGGCACCAGCGCATCGAGGGCCTGCTCGACCTTGCTGCCCACCAGCTCGTCCACCACCCACCAGGAGATCTCGCCGTCCGCGCCGGCCCTCTCCGGTGGGTCGATGTAGACACAGCCGAGCAGAGCTGTCTCCGCCGTGTCGAACAGCGCGTAGTTGAAGGACTGGTGTGCGGCGATCTCCTTCTCGTGCCGCAACAGGTCGGCCTGGTCGGCCTCGTAGGTCATGGTGGCCGCGGGCCAGCCCCAGGCCGGGCCGAAGATGGTCCACAGCCGCTCGCGCGAGCCCATCACAGCCGGATAGTCGAGCGGGGTGTCCGCCTCCCGGATCGGCCGCAGGTGATGACCACCGCCCGGCAGCGGTACCAGGACGGGGTGGACGAAGTCATCGGGAAGCCAGCTCATGGCGTCCGACCGTAACAGCGCGCGGCCGTCCGCTCCCCTGGATTTTCCCCGCATACCGCCAGGGCTCTCATGCTGGGCAGGGCCCGCGATCACCCGATCGAGACTCCCGTTCGATCGACAGACTCCATGATCGGTATGGCAACGGCTTCTCAGTTCACATCAGGTCGTGGGGCACACAACGGGAGCCCCGCTGTGCGCCTCCACCGTGCCGACGCTCGGCGCTGCAGGGCCGTCGAGACCGCAACCCAGAATGTAACGAGGGCTACACGCCACCAGGCCCCTTGGACTCGGCGGTCGGCAGGCCGTCGTGGTGTTGGAAGAGACGCCCCGGCTGGGAGAAAGGCGAATCAGTCGGGCCGATGGGGTAGGCGCGGCCGCTTTTGTGGTAGTTGGTCTCACCGAGCACCCAGAAGTAGAGGTGGGACACCGGTGAAAGGTGTCTGGCAGTGCCGACGATACTGGCTCACTTGATCACGATGAGCCCGTTTCCACGAAGGTCGTCGGCCCATCTCGGTGCCGATGTTCACCGGCCGTGGCAGCCTTGCCCGGATCGGGTCCGTTCTGCTC
>KE353820.1 GCA_000415505.1 Streptomyces afghaniensis 772 | reverse complement strand
TTCCAGGGCCTTCTTGGTGATGCGTTCGGTGCCGTCGCAGAGTTGCGGTGATGGCTGCTTGACGGATGAGGCGGGCGAGGCTTCCGATGCGGCCGGCGGTGCGCTGGTGGAGGTAGGAGGCGTGGCGGGGGAGTGTGCCGGGTGTGTGCTGGGTCAGGTCGAGGGCGGCTTCCATGTCGGTGACCAGGTCAGTGAAGGGTCGGCGGGTGCCGTGGCGGGCGGGAGGGGGCCGCAGGAGATGAGGCTGGCGCGGCCGGCGAGTTGGGCGCCTCGTATGCCGCTGAACAGGGGGTGGCGGCGACGTCGATGCCGGTGTAGACGAAGGTCGCTTTGATGCGTTCGGTGAGGTCTTTGAGGAGGTCAGCGGCTTCGGCGCCGGTGGTGGTGCGCGGGTTGAGACGGTGGATCTCGTCGATGAGGACCAGGCGGATGCCAGCGGCGGTGTAGGTGTGGCAGACGGCGCTGGTGATCTGGGCCTGGGTCATGCGGGTGGTGACGGGGATGCCGAGGTAGCGGGCGAATTCGATGGCGAGCGTCTTGGCGGTGGCGCCGGGCGGCACCAGCAGGTACGCGACCGGCACCTGCTCATGGGCACGTCCGGGCGGGGCGGGGTTCTTGCGGGTGTGGGCAAGGTGGCAGGTGCGTCCGACCTCGAGGAGGGCGGTCGTTTTCCCGGCCGCTGCGGGCCCGGTGACGATCAGTGAGGGCCGGGCGGTGGTCTGCTGGTGGCGGCCGAGCAGCATCAGGGTGCGGACCTGGGTGGCGAGGGTGTCGATTGCGGGGGTGCGGACGGTGACGAACGCGGAGTGGTAGGCGAGACGCTCTTCCGTGCTGCGGGGCGCGTCACCGGGCCGGGGCGGGGTGAGGGGCGGGGCGGTGGCGAAGTGCTGCCAGCCCTGCCAGGTGGTGATCGGCCACTGCGGCTCTGCTGCGTGCGGGCCGGGCAGTGATGCCGTGGTGTCGGTGGTGGCGTGCTGGCCATGTGCGGGGCTGGTCACCAGTTGAGGGCTTCCTGGGCGGGGTCGTAGAGGCCGAGTCCGGTGTACGGGACAGGGGCGCTGGCGTTGTCGCCGAGGTCGTATTCGTCCTCGCCGTCGGCCTGCTCTGTGTCGTCGGGCAGGTCGTCGAGGGCGTCGAGGCTGTCGTCGTCCCAGCCGCCGACCTGCGGGTCCGGATCGTGGGGAGGGCGGGTGTCGGCCGCGGTGGGGGGTGTTTTCAGCGGTGCGGCGCGGGTGATCAGGCGCTGCTCGCCGGGGGTAGCGGTGCCGGTGTGGGCGCGGCGCATGAGTTGGTCGAGGGCGTCGGCGAGGTCGGCTTCGTGGGTGTCGCGGTCGCCGTGGCGGGCGGTGATGGTCTTGATGTGCTGCCAGGTGGCGCTGTTGAACGGCTGGTGGATGTGGTCGCGGTGGATCCACGGGATTTCTGTCAGGTGTCCGTCGGGCAGGCGGATCCAGACCTGGCGGGCGTCGTGGGGGTTGGTGTGGATCTCCCATTTGCCGCCGCGGGAGGCGACGGGGGAGGGCTGGCCGCGGTAGGGGGCCAGAACATCCGCGTCGTAGGTGCGGTAATCCATGCGGATGCCGCGTTCGGTGATGGCCTGCCAGCGCACCGGCAGCAGTTCGAGGTAGTCGCTGCCGCTCAAGGGGAGGGTTACGTGGCCGGCCACCGCGATGAGGGCGGCCCACATCTGGTTCGGGGTGAGCGCCTTCCTGGGCAGGGTGGGGTGGCGCAGGCCCTCGTGGGGGCGGTGGTGGTAGTGGACGAGCCATTCATCGAGCAGGTCCTGCAGTTGGGCGACGCTGAAGCAGGCCTCGGTTTCGGCGTCCGGCCCGCGGCGGGTGACGTCCGAGCCGGTGTAGCCGGGCAGGTGCTGGCACAGCAGCGCGTTGATGGTGCCGAAGGTGCGCTCCACGATGCCTTTGGCGGCGGGGGCATGGGGCGGAGTGGGCTGGACGCTGATGCCGAGGGTTTCGCAGGCGGCGGTGAACGCCTCGGACAGGTAGACCTTGCCCCGGTCCACGACGATCGTCTCGGGTACCACCACCGGCCGGGCTGCCGCGCCCTCGAGCCGTTCGTCCAGGGTCAGCAGCCGCTGGAACTGGGGCAGTTGGGTGTGGGCCAGGCGCAGGGCGTCGGGCCAGGTGGGGCGGGCCGGGTGGGGGACGGCCATCTCCGCCAGCAGCAGGGCCGCGTCCACGGCCTTGGTGCCGGCCGGGCGCAGGACGGCGGCGAGGATGGCTCGGGTGGCAACATCCACGGCGATCGTCAGTTCGGGGCGGCCGGTGGTGCCGTCGTCGAAGACGGCCAGGACGTCCAGGCGGGTGGTGTCGATCTGGACCTGCTCGCCCGGGCGCAGCGCCACGGTCGGAGTGAACGCCCGCCCGCCGGTGGGGGAGGGCAGCGTGCGGGCGGGGCGGTGGGGGTGTTCGGCGGGGCCGGCGAGCTGGTGGACGAGCCGGTAGAAGGTGGCCTGGGACGGTACGGGCACCGTGCCGCGCCCGTACCTGTCGTCCAGGATCTGCGTGACCAGGGGCTTCAGGCCCTTGATGGTGCCCTTGGAACGGCCGCGCTGGCGGCGCAGGGCCTCCTCGATCGCGGTGACGACGCGTTCGTCGGTGCGCCCGGTGGGGCTGGCGCGGCGGGTGGTGCGGTGGTCGACCAGGCCCCACAGCCCCTGTTTGCGGTAGGCCAGGCGCATGCGCTGCACGGTGGTGCGCGAGACCTGTCCGAACCCGATCGCGGTCAGCTCCGCGGCCTTGGCCTCCTCACGCTGCGCGAGCGTGAACCGGCCGGGGTCGTACTCCGTCCGCGGCACCCTGCCGGTGCCGGGCTCGCCGGGCAGGCCGGACTCCACCTCGCGGATGTGCCGCTGCCAGGCCAGCGCTTTTCGGCGCGCGCTCTCGGGCGCGGTCTCGAACAGCCCCCACTGGGTCACGGCCTGGGGCATCTCGGCCCCCACGAGGGCGAAGGACGCATCGGCGAACAGATGCCCGGCCATGACCGTCTCGTCTGCTCCCGTCTCACCGGCCAGGTGGATCTGCTGCCCGGCCAGAGCGATGACCTGCCAGGTGCTCTCTCGGAAGCGGACATGCGCTCCGACCTGCAGCACCGGGCGCCCGCCGCGCCGCGCGCTCACTGCCTGCCCTCGCTGTCCGGGCCACCGGTGCGGTCGCGGCGGCCGTCCGCACCGCCGGTCCCGTGGCTGACGAGAACATGTGCGTTGAGCGGGACATCCACAGGCGCAGTGAGGTGTCCGTGCCACAGGGCGTGGAAGACGGCGGGGAGGACTTCGATCGGGTCGCCGACCGCTTCGGTGCCCTCGATCAGCGGCCGGGGCCGCGCAAACGCCTCGCGCACGGCGGCCGCGAGGCCGGGCCGGCCCTGGTTGCGGGGGTGTCGGTAGCCGGCCAGCCACTTCAGGTTCGCCGCCTCCACCTTCTGAAGCGGCTCAAGACGCCGGTAGCGGTAGCCGGCCTGCGCGCACGCCGCCTCGAGGACCGGCACAGCCCGCCGGGCCCGTTCACCGCCAGCCTCCGGGCGGCTGGGACAGTCGGCCAGCAGGGCCGTGCCGTCGCTGTAGCGGGCGAAGAGCTGCGGCACCCACGAATACACCTTGCCGCTCCCGTCCCGCCACAGCAGCCGGACCGGCCGCCCAGCCAAGCCCACCACCTCAGGGTCGCGGTCCAGCACCATCAACTGCGCCCGCATCGCGGCCGATCCGCAGGCCACATGCCGACCGGTCGTGGCCGACCACCACCGGCCCGGCCCCCACCGCTGCCCCGGCACCACCGGGAACGCCGACACCGGCTCCAGCTCCTCGAACGCCACCGCGAGAGCCGCATCCGCCCACCGCTGCTGCACCACCTGCCCGAGAGGATCGACGAAGACCGCCTCCCACCCGGATCCGGCATCCGCCCGTGTCTGCCGTGACCGGCCGCCTGCTGCGGCCGCTGCGCCCTTGCCACTCACATGCATCATCCAAGCCCGTCCCGCCTGGTGACGGGCAGTCTTTACGAATTCTGATCACACCGTGCCCGGCGATGTACTACCTCCTGTCGGCACGCCCCCCGACCGCGGCGGCCCGCGCTCACCCCTTATCCCCAGGACGCCCGTTGCGGTCGTTCGCGAGCGTCTTAGCCAGGACATCGGCAGGCAGCCGGGCCCACTGCGCCAGATCCTCCAATGCCACCCCGGCCTGCAGTGCCCCCGCCGCGGTCTCCCGCACGGCCTGGTCGATCAGCGTGGCGGCATGGCCGAGGCTGCCCAGCAACTGCCGCGCGGCATCAACGGTCTTGCCCTGCTGGGCGCCGCGCAGCTGGGTCAGCTGCTCCTGCGCGCCGTTGACCAGACCGGTGATCAGTGCACGCTGCTCGGCCGGTACCGCCGCGCGCCAGGTGGTGCCCGAGCCGGGCGATGTGCGCTCCTTGCCCAGCACCCGCAGCTGGGCGGCCATGGTCGCGGGCTGGTGCTCCTGGCGGACCCACCACGGGTTGTTGTCGTACCCGGGCGGCCCGCCTTCGCCGCGGCGCTGGCGGATGACAGCGCCCATCCAGGCGATCAGCGGCCCGCCATAGTCCACCGCGGACAGCGGCCCCAGCCACATGCGTCCCACCCGCTCGCCCAGCCGGCGGCAGAACGCCCCGTCGGCAGGCAGCGGACGCGGCCGACCGGCGCCGCTGTCCGCCCACACCAACTCCGCCATGACCGGGTCCAGCAGCGCGTCCGCCACGGCCACCACCTCCGGGAAGACGACCGCGTCCCGGCCCACAATCCGCCACCGCTCAAGATCCGTCCCCGCGTTGCCGCCCGCCACCCGGTGCAGGCGCTGCGGCCAGACCTCCTCCCGCTCCCAGTGCAGGGCCTCCTCCCACCACCGGGCCACGACCGCGTGCGCCAGGGCGAACACCTCCCCGCCCTCCGCCCCAGCACGCCCCGCACGGCGCGCCACCCCCGCCCACCGCCGCTGTGCCGCAGCCACCTCCGGGAGACCGCGCAGATCGAGGTGTTCCAGCGGCTGGTCGGCGTCCGCGTCCAGCAGCCACCGCCCGTGCCGGACACACACCCGCTGCCAGCGCGGCAGATACCGCACCGCCCGCACCGTCTGCCCGGTCCGCCGCGCGGTGCACGACCGGCAGGCGAACGCCGCCTCTCCCGCCACAGCGCCCGCCGCCCGCCACCGCGCCTGCGGGAGGGCGGCCTCCCGGCCGGTGCCGATCTTGGGATCATCCACGGTGAACGCGGGCAGCGCGTGCGCCAGCACCGCCGGTTCGACTCCGCACAGTTCGGCGAGCACATCCCGCCCGGCTTCGTTGAGCACGATCTCCGCATCGGCCCGCACACCGCTGTCGTTGCGGGCGGGGGAGTTGCGGCACGTCCACAGCCGCAGCACACCGGCAGCCGGCAGGCCGTAGCGGTCCGCGGCCCGGCTGATCAGCGACGAGGTCAGCTCCCCGGCCAGCGGCACGGTCCGTAACGCTCCTGCTGTCACAGCTCTCCTGCTTCCTGCCCCGGCGCAATGAGCGGCCTACAGCTCGAACTGCAGGTCGACGATGTCCTTGAGTTCCACTTCGAGGCCGTGGGCACGCCGGCCGCCGTCGCGGAAATACACCTCACCCAATGCCTCGGCAGCGAGCTCGCGGAGGTCGTCCTCGTCGACGCCTGCTTCCTGGGCTTGAAGGAGGCGGGCGGCGTGCCGGGGCGGCAGGGCCAGGGTGAGGTGACGCACTCGGGCCTGGTCGGTGCTGCCGACGGCGGCGGTGTAGCCGAACCTCGCCTGCACATCGATCATGATGCCGCTCGTGGTGGCCGCGGCCTGTTTCGCCTTCGCCCTGATCTGCGGCTGCCAGCGTGAGCGGACCTCACGCTCCAGCCGGTCGGCGAGCTCCGGCCGGGGCCTTTTGATCTGGTTCTTCACATACCGCTCCACCGTGCGCTGGCTGATGCCGAGCAGCTCGGCCACCGGCATCGTCCGCCCGCCGTGCTTCTTGAGGAGGTAACGCATCTGCGCTCCGGCGGACTTGGGAATGGGCCGCGTGAACGCGCCCTGCACCGCCCTGTCGAGTTCTTCCCCGACCGTGACCATCGCCTGTAACTCTCCCTACTCTCCGGTGTCCTTGGCGGTGACCTCGCCGGTCTTGATGTAGCGGGCGAGGTTGGCGACATGGCCGTCGGCGCCGAGCTGCTCGAGCACGTCAGCCCCCCACAGCACGCTCTGGGTGCCCTCGTGCTTGACCATCCCGGGCGAGACGCCGAGCCGGAACGAGCCCGGCACGGTCTTGCCGTCGGCGCCGTACGGCAGCACGTCCAGGGGGCTGGGCCCGTCGGCGGCGTACACGGCGCAGTCGGACAGGACCGCGACCGGGTAACGGCCGGTGGCCGCCGCCAGGTGGAGCATCTTGCGGTGCATGTTGACCCGGGCCCGGGAGATGACGGTCGCGCGGATGTCCGGCCGCCAGGTCGGGCGGGCCAGGGCGGGCCAGGCCTGCCCCGGCTTCCAGCCGCCCCCGCGTGCCTTCTCCTGCAGCTTGCCGATGCCGCCCTTGACGGTCATCTTGACCGCGTCCACCACGATCCCCAGCTCCGGATCACGGCTCTTGTAGCCGTCCATCGCCTGAAGGAACTGGTGCGGGGACAGCTTCTCCGCGACGCCGAGGTCCGCCATGGTGGCGACGTAGGCGTCGCGCAGCCGCTTGTACCAGCCGTCCAGGAACCCGGCCGC
>KE353819.1 GCA_000415505.1 Streptomyces afghaniensis 772 | reverse complement strand
GATCCGCCGGACTCCGCGACGTTCCTGGCGGTCCGCGAGGCGATCGCCGCACCGCTGCGCAACTCCGGCTACGGCTACATCGAGACGCCGGGCTTCGAGAACGTCGAACTCTTCGCGCGCGGCGTCGGCGAATCGACGGACATCGTGACGAAGGAGATGTACGCCTTCGAGACGAAGGGCGGCGACAGGCTGGCCCTGCGCCCCGAAGGCACGGCCTCCGTCCTGCGTGCCGCGCTGGAGGCCAACCTGCACAAGGCGGGCAACCTCCCGGTCAAGCTCTGGTACTCCGGCTCGTACTACCGCTACGAGCGTCCCCAGAAGGGCCGTTACCGCCACTT
>KE353818.1 GCA_000415505.1 Streptomyces afghaniensis 772 | reverse complement strand
CGGGTTCGTGGTCGACATGACCCGGGCCGCGACCAGGTCGTCGCGGCCGCTGGTGTCCAGGGAGGAGACGATCACCATGTGCTCCAGGTGACCGTCGCGGCGCCAGGCCAGGGCCGTCTGCGCGGCCAGGTCCAGGGTGGGGACCACGAACAGCGCCAGCCGCGCGCCGAGTTCGTCCGCTGTGCGGATCGACACCAGCGTCTTGCCGGTGCCCGTCGCCGACACGAACAATCCTCGCGTTCCCGCGCGCCGCAGGTGCCCGG
>KE353817.1 GCA_000415505.1 Streptomyces afghaniensis 772 | reverse complement strand
GGACAGGACCGCGACCGGGTAACGGCCGGTGGCCGCCGCCAGGTGGAGCATCTTGCGGTGCATGTTGACCCGGGCCCGGGAGATGACGGTCGCGCGGATGTCCGGCCGCCAGGTCGGGCGGGCCAGGGCGGGCCAGGCCTGCCCCGGCTTCCAGCCGCCCCCGCGTGCCTTCTCCTGCAGCTTGCCGATGCCGCCCTTGACGGTCATCTTGACCGCGTCCACCACGATCCCCAGCTCCGGATCACGGCTCTTGTAGCCGTCCATCGCCTGAAGGAACTGGTGCGGGGACAGCTTCTCCGCGACGCCGAGGTCCGCCATGGTGGCGACGTAGGCGTCGCGCAGCCGCTTGTACCAGCCGTCCAGGAACCGGCCGCTCTCCCGGCGCAGCCAGGCCTCGACGGGGGTGACGTCGTAGCCGAGCTCGACGGCGTAGGCCACGGTGGGCGTGGCATACCAGGCCGGTCCGGTCGGGCGCTGGCCGCTCGGCGTGAACGGGCTGGGCAGCAGGCCACCGTCGAGGTCGCGCCAC
>KE353816.1 GCA_000415505.1 Streptomyces afghaniensis 772 | reverse complement strand
CCGCCCTTGACGGTCATCTTGACCGCGTCCACCACGATCCCCAGCTCCGGATCACGGCTCTTGTAGCCGTCCATCGCCTGAAGGAACTGGTGCGGGGACAGCTTCTCCGCGACGCCGAGGTCCGCCATGGTGGCGACGTAGGCGTCGCGCAGCCGCTTGTACCAGCCGTCCAGGAACCGGCCGCTCTCCCGGCGCAGCCAGGCCTCGACGGGGGTGACGTCGTAGCCGAGCTCGACGGCGTAGGCCACGGTGGGCGTGGCATACCAGGCCGGTCCGGTCGGGCGCTGGCCGCTCGGCGTGAACGGGCTGGGCAGCAGGCCACCGTCGAGGTCGCGCCACTGCTTGCCGACCTTCACCCGGGACAAATCGACGTGGGAGAGGTCGACCAGCCAGGAACCGGGCACCGCTGGGTCGAAGACCGGATCAGTGACGTGCACGGGCGGCGATGACAGCCCGACGACCGCACCGTTGGCGGCCGCACCGA
>KE353815.1 GCA_000415505.1 Streptomyces afghaniensis 772 | reverse complement strand
ACGTCATAGCCGAGCTCGACGGCGTAGGCCACGGTGGGCTGGCATACCAGGCCGGTCCGGTCGGGCGCTGGCCGCTCGGCGTGAACGGGCTGGGCAGCAGGCCACCGTCGAGGTCGCGCCACTGCTTGCCGACCTTCACCGGGACAAATCGACGTGGGAGAGGTCGACCAGCCAGGAACCGGGCACCGCTGGGTCGAAGACCGGATCAGTGACGTGCACGGGCGGCGATGACAGCCCGACGACCGCACCGTTGGCGGCCGCACCGAAGGCCAGGTTCA
>KE353814.1 GCA_000415505.1 Streptomyces afghaniensis 772 | reverse complement strand
ACCGCTTTTACGCTGGCCGTGAGCCGCTTGGCACCCTTCACCCAGGCCCGGGCGAACTCCGTCGACTGACCTCTTCCGGCCGACGGGAGGCGATGCCGGCTTGCCCCGCACGCCAGGACGGCCTTCCGCTATTGCGGTGCGATGGCTTTGAGCCAGTCCTCGACGGCGAGGACGTCTGCCCACTGCGGGAACAGCTTCTCGGTAAGCATCGTGTGCACCTCGGGGTCGGTGTCGAGGCAGGCATCCGCCAGGACGGTGAGGCCGAAGTCCAGGTCGATGGCGTGCCACAGGGTGGACAGCACTACAGCGCTGGTGGCGATGCCGGTGAGAACAAGGCTGTCGATATCGCGAGCCCTGAGTACCAAGTCGAGGTCGCTGCCCGAGAAGGCACTCCCTCGTCTCTTGGTCACCACGACGTCGCCCTGCTGGGGGGCGACGTCGTCATGGATCTCGGTGCCAGGCTGCCCCTCGGTGAACAGACCAGCCCGCACGATGTTTGTCATCACCTTGTTGCGGGGGCTGACTTCCGGATCACCCGGCCGTAACCCGATCACCACGTAGATCACGGGGATGCCTGCAGCCCGGGCTCCGTCGATCGCCTGGCGCAAACGCGGCAGATATCCGGAACCGTCGTCGGCGATGGCCACGATGTCCCGTTGGACGTCCATCACCAGAAGCGCACTGTTTGCCATGCTTGCTGTCCCTTCTCCGTGGAAGAACAAGAGCAAGTCTGGTGGATCAACCGAGCCGTGGTTGGGGGTTCCGCAGATCCTCATCAGCGGCGCGCCGCAGTGCGCCCATGACCGGTGTCAGTTCTTGTTCTGCAGGACAACGTAGGTGCTGTCCAAACCCGGATAAGCGGTGTCGCCCGTCAGTTACGGAGCCACTGGTCCTTCTCAGCCCCTATCCGCAGGCGCCATCGGGCGAGCTGGCGCATCGTCAAGTTGGTCCGTCAGTACGCCGCGACCAGCAGCGCCCGGTCTTCCAGGGACAGGCCCCACGGCCGCCCCCTGCGAACCGCGTCTGCGCCCGCGCGCCGCAGCACGGTCACCAGCTTGGCGAACTGGCGCGGGCTGAGCCCGGTGAACGGGGCTATCCAGGACGACTCCGACGCCGTGATCACACCAGTCACGCCGTGATCATCCCCTTCCGGCTGATCCCTCCAGCCGGGCGAAGGCGAGGATGTCGGGGACCGCTTCACGCAGGCTCGCGAAGTGACGGTGCACGCCGGTCACCGCAGCCGCGGTGTTGACGCCCCACACCGTCATGCCGGCCCGCAGCCCTGCTTCGACTCCGGAGGGGGCGTCCTCAATGACCAGGCAGTTCTCGGGCCGGACACCGAGCTGCTCGGCGGCCAAGAGGTAGGGCACGGGCGAGGGTTTGCCTTCGTCCACTGCGGCGGCGTCCACGATGACGCGCGGGACCGGCAGGCCCGTCCGAGCGAATCGCCCGCGCACCCGGTGCTCGTAGTTGGAGGTCACGAGCGCCCACGCCCCCGACGGCAGGGTGCCCAGCAGCTGCGACGCGCCATCGAAAGCCGTATAGACGCCGGAGCGGACGTCTTCGTCCTCCAATTCGTGCAACGCAGCCAGACACTCCCTTGGATCCCGGTCCGGAGCCACCTTGGCGAAGGTCTCCATCGGCCGCGTCCGCAGGGCCACCCGATAGACCTCAGTCGCGTCCAGTCCGTATCGACCCGCCCACGTTGCCCAGACCCGGCGCTGGTTGTCCACGGCGTCGATCAACGTGCCGTCGACATCGAAGAGGACGCACTTCCTGGGGCCGGGCTGCACACGCTCACTGGTCACGCCATGATCATGCCAGGAGGACACGAAGATCATTTACGGGACGGCCCTTAGACATGGCCTTCGTCGCGGACATGGAGAGCCACCACAGCGCGTTAGACAGCAGGGTGTTGTGCGCAGGTAGGTGACGTCGAACCCGGACTCGGCGTCGCACCCACAGTCCACCTCACACACCACCATCACCAGACGCCAAGCCAACATGGCCGATTCCGGCCCCTGTTGCGACTCGCAGTGCCCGGACTCACCAGCCAGTAACAGTCACATAACGTCACAGATCACCGGTTCTGACACAGGTTCTAACGGCCGTCGAGGGAGAGGGCCAGGTTGGTGACGACTCGGCGGCCGGCGCTCTGCTCTGTCATTTCATGCTCCTCGTGTCAATGCTGTCGGCGCTGTCGGTGTCGTGCGAGTCCGCGTCGAGGATCGCCGCGAGCTTGTCCAGGCTTTGGCCGAAGCCGATCTCGATGCCGGCGATGAAGTCCGCGGAGTCGATCGTGCTGTCGGTGATGCGCCAGTGGACGTCGAGATCTGTGCCCGTGTCGGTGGGCCCGAGGTCCATGTCGACGTGAGCGGTGAAGGCGAGGCGGCCGTCGGGAAGCAGCGGGGAGAGCCGGTAGGCGAGGCGCTCACCGGGGCGTACGTCGTCGACGACTCCCTCCGCGCGCCCGGCGACCGGGTGGGAACCGTCGGAGTCTTCGGCGTCGCGGTATTCCTGAACGATCCGCCCACCGGGTCGCGCTTCGAAGACGAGCTCGGAGACGCGGAGGTCCTCGGGGGTCCACCAGTGTGCGAGCAGGACGGCCTCGGTCAGGTGGCGCCAGACCAACTCGGGGCGTCCCGTCAGTGACCGGTGGAACGTGAACGAGCGGCCGTCGACCCATCCCGACTCCTTCGCGGCGAACCGCTCGGCGTGGAGGCTGCGCTCGTAGCGGTCGTATGTCGCGTGCGGGCCGCTGTCCCGTTCCGCGGAGTCGGCGATACGGCTGAGTTCGGCCGCCAGGTCCCGCAGGGGGCCGGGCCGGAGTGCGTAGATGCGGCGCTGACCGGCGCGCTGGGAGGTCACGACGCCGGCGCGTTCAAGGGTCTGCAGGTGCTTGGTCGTCTGTGGCTGGCGCGCCTCGGCGAGCTGGGCGAGGACGCCGACGGGGCGGGGCCGCTCGGCCAGCAGGTTTACGAGCCGCCAGCGGGCCGGATCGGCCAGTGCGGCGAGGAGTGCGTCCATGGCGAGGAGTATTCTTCACAACGAATATTCGTGTCAAGGAATAAGTTGCCCGGGTCGAGGCGAAGCCAACGGCCGGGCTGAGGTTGTCCACGTGGGCGATGCCGCGCACGGCGCGGTGCACGCCGTCGCCGCGGAGCGATGAGTTCGGGCGACGGATCGGGTCTGCACTCGTATGACTCGGATCATCGCTGACATCTCGCTCTCCCTCGACGGCTTCGTCACCGGGCCCGACCCCGGCCCGGACAACGGTCTGGGCACCGGCGGCGAGGCCCTGCACACTTGGGCGTTCTCCGACGATCCCGACGATCGCCGGGTCCTGCGCGAAGGGACCGCCCGTTCAGGGGCTGTGGTCCTCGGCCGTCGGCTCTTCGACGTGGTCGACGGGCCGTGCGGCTGGGACGACAACACCGGCTACGGCGCCGGCGAGGTCGGCAAGCCCGCGTTCGTCGTCGTGACGAGTTCCCCGCCGGAGGCGGTGCGGCTCACCGGCCTCGACTGGACGTTCGTCACCACCGGTCTGCCCGACGCCGTCGCCGCCGCGCGCGAGCGCGCCGAGGCGGCGTCCGCGGACAGCGGCAAGGACCTCGACGTCGTCCTCATGGGCGGCGGCGCCACGATCGGCTCGGCGCTCGGCGCCGGGCTCGTCGACGTGCTGTCGCTGCACCTCGCGCCCGTCGTGCTGGGCGCCGGGACGCCCCTGTTCACCGGCGGAGCGCCGCGCACGCTGGTGCAGCGGAGCGTGACCTCGACATCGACCGCGACGCACCTCACCTACGACGTCCTGTGACGACATCGCTGCGGAGCGATCAAGAGATCGTTGCGGCCGGTGGGTTCCATCGGTGGGTGCGGCGCACCGTGTTGGGGACGCCGTAGTCCTTCTTGAGCTGTTCGGGGATGGCGTAGTGCATGACGCGCCCGCGGGTGAGGGAGGACAGCTCGAGGACGGTGGTCAGGTGGCCGAGGCGGTCGAGGGCCCAGGCGCCGAGCGGCGAGCGGTCTTCGATGGTTTCGAGGATGCCGAGGAGGTGGGGTACGGCTTTGACGACGGTGTCCCACGGGGTCTGCGGCACGCGGAGCCAGTCGGCGCAGGTGTTGCCGATGAGGTGGCGGATGAGGGCGGAGACGATCGGGTCGAAGAAGGTCCCGGGCACGACCTCCTCGTAGAGGTCGATGAGCTGCCGGGTGAGGTGCGGGCCCTCCTCGGAGGGCCCCATGTGCCGGATCATGTACAGGTCGAGGAAGGCGCGGGCCTCCTCCAGGGTCTTGGGGACGGCGTCCTGGTCGACGCCGAGCATGGCGCCGACGACGCGCCAGGCGTAGTAGTAGGCTTCGGCGCCTTCCTGCGACATGTGGATGCCGAGGCGGTGCAGGCTGTCCAGGACGAGCAGGGAGAAGAACATCTGCCCGCCGATCATGTCCTCCTGGCAGATCGGCGTTCCCAGCGCGGTGGTGTCCCACCGGTTCTCCCGCTCGAGATGGTGGCGGATGGAGGCGTGCAGCAGGCGCACCTTCTGGGCGGCGGGCACGAAGCGGCCGCCGGCCTCGAAGGCTTCGGGCTGCATCAGGTAGACGGTGAACTGGCCCGTCTCCGCCATCCGTTTGGAGGGGTACTCCAACCCGTGAGTGGCCGACAACAGCTTCGCCACGTGGGGGACGACGTAGCAGGCGGGCATGGAGGCGAAGGACAGCGCGGTGGAGATGTGCACGTTGTTGTCGATGAAGAACAGCCGGGCCTTCTCCATCTCGGCCCAGTCCACCCAGGGCGGCGGGACACGGGTGGCTTCCAGGTACTCCCGGGCGACATCGGGCAGCCCGTCGGGCAGGGGAGCGCCGGCGGTGGAGACGTAGCGCATCAGCGTGTTGAACGTGCCTGTCCGACCGCTCTCGAAGAGTGCGGCGACGGTGGCGTCGGCGAGTTCGTCGCCGACGTGCCGCAGGGCGTCCATGGCTGACTCGGTGTAGGTCACGGCAGGGCTCCTTGTCTCTTCAGGACCGGCGACGGCCGACGGGCGGGCCGACGGCCGGACATGGCGTGTGCCTGTGCCGACAGGGACGGCAGAAGCTCAGGACAGGCGGTCAGATGCGGACTGCGCCAGTGTGGTCAAAGCGCTCGATGCGTGCGCTGGTACGTCCAGTTCGTGGAGAGCGCCGAGTGCCTCCCGGACGCGTGCGCCGATCATGTCCTCGATGCGATCGGGCGCCTTCAGCCGGCGCATCACCTCGCGCACCGTGTCCAGGGCATCCGCGTCCGGGCTACGCCGGCCCAGCAGGCCACGCAACTGTTCGCGGTCTTCGTGGCCGGCAAGACGCCAGGTTTCTGCCAGCAGGGCCGTGGGCCGGTGGCCGCGCACGTCGTCGGTGTCGGCCTTGCCGGTGCGTTCCGGGTCTCCGAACAGGCCGAGCAGGTCGTCCCGCAGCTGGAATGCCTCGCCCAGCGGCAGTCCGTACGCGGAATAGCCCTCGCGCAGTTGCGCGCCCGCCCCGGCCAGAGCGCCGCCGATCAGCAGGGGCTGCTCGACGGTGTACTTGGCGGTCTTGTAGCGGATCACCTTCAGTGACGTGGTGGTGTCCGGACCGGCTCCGGTGCGCAGGATCTCCAGGCACTCTCCCGCGATCAGCTCGCGTGCCATCACCGACCACAACGGCCGGGCCCGGGCGAGGTAGGCGGCGGGCAGACCGCTGGTGGCGAACAGCTGCCCGGCCAGCGCCATGAGCAGGTCTCCGACCAGCATCGCCAGCGACCTGGCGGCGGCGTCGGCGCGCGGACGCCGCCGCACGGCACCGCGCAGGGCGATGTGCGCGGTGGGGCGTCCGTGCCGCAGCGGGCTGTCGTCGATGAGATCGTCGTGCACGACCGCGGCGGCGTGCACCAGCTCCATGGAGGCCGCGGCCCGCACCAGTGCGTCGCTGTCCGGCTGTCCCACCGCGCGCCAGCCCCAGTAGCAGAACGCCGCTCGCAGCCGTTTGCCGTCCGCGACGGTCATCTCCAGCTGCTCGGCCACCGGGCCGAGGAGCGGATCGATCGCGGCGAACTGGTCGGCCTCCTGCGCGACGAACCGATGCAGCACCTCGTCGACGCGGGTCTTGAACGCGGCCGGCTCCCACCGGTCAGACGCCATCGGCGGCCTTCCGGGCCTGGGCGTGCCGGGCGAGGATCTCCAGGTGGGCCGGGGACACGGCCGCGTACCGGTCCAGCGCCAGGCGCCCACGCGCCATCAGCTCGCTCTCGGCCTGCGCCGCCAACTCCGCGGTGTCCGAACGGCGCAGCAACCCCCGCAGCGTCCCCACGGCCGAACTCAGCGTACTCACCGTCAGATCGGCCAGCCCGGCCACCATCAGCACCGCCTGCTCGTCCAAGCCGTCGCGCCGTCCCGCTTCTCGCGTCATGCTCTTCCCCCCACTCACACAACATCCGGGCGGCGCCGGTCACGCGCCGTTCTTCCGAGCATTGGCCAGACCGGGCGGAAGAGCACAAGAACTCACGATCGAGTGATCACATCGCTCAACTGTGCGGATCGAGGCTGCGCGAGCCCGCCGCTGTCACGCCCAGCCGGTTCACCGTCGGAGCCGGGGCGCGAGCACCGTGCGTACGACCTTGGCCACCTTGCTCGCGGCGGATCCGTCCTCGTCTTCGGGTTCTGGTTCCAGCATCTGCTGGATCCGCAGCAGCAGTTGGTTCGTCGACCGCCAGAGGGGGACGAACATGCCGGCGACCGGCCCGACGCCCTGGATCGGGCCGTCGGACAGTTCGGTGACCTTCTTGGCGAGCGTGACCGTTGCCGGATCCCGCAGGATCACGTGCACCTCATCGTCGACCAGCCTGATCTCCATTCTGCGCGCGGCGGCTTCTTCCGGGTTCGCGTCGGTGGTCGTCTCCGGATCCAGTTCGTCGATCTTGGCGGCGACCGCGTCCGGGTCGACCCCGAGTTCGCGCAGCACCTTGGCCGCCATGCTGTTCTCCGCCCGCAGCATCGCCTCAAGCAGGTGATGGCTGCCCACCGGTGCGCCACCGGCCAGCGCGCTGGCGGCGGACACGGTGTCCTCGGTGGCAGGTGTGCCGGTCGGCCAGGGGCCGGCTGCGACGTCATGCGATCCGTCCAACGAGGCCAGCACCGCGGCACGGATCTTGCTGATCGGATTGATCCGCTCGGCAAGCACCTTCGCGCCGACGCCAGCACCTTCCCTGACCAGGGCGAGCAGGATGTGTTCCGTACCGATGTAGGTGTGGTGCAGCTGCTGCGCCTCGCGCAGGGCGAGTTCCAGTGTCTTCTTCGCGCGCGGCGCGAACGGGATATGGCCGCTCAGCTCCTCCGTGCCGGGCTTGACCACCGCGGAGATGTCGGCCTGCGCCGTCTCCTTGTCGTACCCGAGCTCGTGCAGAACTTTCGCCGCCGTGCTGTCCGGCACGTCGAGCAGCCCCAACAGGAGGTGCTCCGTGCCGATGTGGTGGTGCTTGAGCAGCCTCGCCTGCTCCTGGGCCGTGACGACGACCCTGCGGGCTTTCACCGTGAACCTTTCAAATGTCATGGTTCCATGGTCCCAACCCTGTCAATACACTGTCATTGACAGGGTGACCGTGCCGAAGGGAGGGGTCTGATGGAGAAACCGTCGGACTGGGAGGACCGGCTCGCGCGCTGGCAGAATGAGCTGGAGTTGTTCGAGCAGCTGGACGAGACCCCCTGGGTCACGCTGGCCAAGGCGGAAGCCGAGACCGGGGTTTCCCGCTCGGCCCTGCGGTCCTGGTACCGCAACGGCGAGATCGAGTCCCGGCTGGTGGACGGCCCGAACGGGCCGCAGCGCCTGGTCCGGCTGGACGCGGTGATCGAGCGCGCCGCCGCGTCACCGCGCATTCAGCGCAGGGCGGAACGCGAAGTCAGCCTGGAAGCACAGGTCACGCTGCTACGGCACCGGGTGGACCAGCTCGAGCTGCGTCTGGCCGCGCTGGAGCGGAAGTGACCGGCGCGAGCAGCCCGGTGCCATTGGCCCGGAACGGTCGGCCGGCACCACCGCGCCCCGTGCCGCCAACAGCTTCTGGCACCACCGTCGCAGCGCACCGACCCGCCCGGGCTTCGCGGAGCTGCGCGCGTCCGGGGTGCGGCGGACGTCGCCGTGGCCCGGTCGGGGGACAGGGCGTACCGGGCCACGGCGGTCCCGGTCAGTAGCCGTAGATCATCTTGTAGGCGACCTCGGGGAGGAACTGACCGGCCGAGGAGCCGCCTCCGACGCCGCAGTTGCCGTCGGACTCGCCCGGAACCTTGATCCACAAGAGCATCTCGGCGCCTCCGCCCAGCTGGGTGGGGGTGCCGATGCGGCGGCCCGAGGGGTTGCACCACTGGCCGTTGGAGCCGTTGCCATTGCGGCTGGTGTCCACGACGAACGGCTTGGTGTAGCCGTAGCGGGAGCTCAGTTCACGGTTGACGGCGTTGCCGTAGGCGGTGTTCTCGGCGGTGGTGATGTAGTTGGAGATGTTGAGCGAGAAGCCGTGGGCCTGTCGGAGGCCGGCTTCGTGGAGGCGCCGGGCCATGGTCGCCGCGTCGGCCCAGCGCGGATTGCCGGCGTCCATGTAGACCCAGGTGTTGGGGGCCTGACGGCTGAACTGGGCGAGGGCGCCGGAGAGCATGGCCTCGCGTTCGTCGATCTGCGCCTGGGTCATGCAGCCGTAGTCACCGAGGGAGTCCGGTTCGAGGATGACGACGGCCGGGCGGTTGGCGATCCCGCCGGCGAACTGGGCGATCCAGTCGGCGTAGGCGGACGGCGAGGCGGCTCCGCCCGCGGAGTGCCCGCCGCAGTAGTCGCGGTTGTAGATGTTGTAGGCGACGAGGAGGGGGAGCTTGTCGACGCGGTCCGCCGCTCCCACGTACCCGCCCGTGGCGGTGCCGATGGTGCCGCTCCAGGAGCCGAACCAGCGGGCCATCGGGGTGTTGGCGATGTTCGCGTTGATGGCGGCGGCCCGGCCGTCGCCGGGATTGGCGGCGGCCCACCTCTTCGCGCTGGAGTCGGGGTCCACGTAGAACCCACTGGTCATGGTGGTGGGGTCGGCCGCGTGGGCGGACGGTGCGGCGGCGAACGCCAGCGGCAGAGCGAGGAGCGCTGTGGCCAAGGCGCGGAGTCTGCGGCGCATGACTGAACCTCGATTTCCTGGCAGGGGTGCGTCGCACGCTCTGGTCCCGAGCGTGCGACCTGAGCAAGAGCGGTGTTACGACCTGATCTTGGGAGCGCTCCCACTGGAAGCGATCCCAACAGCACTGGAAAATCGTTGGGGTGTGCTCGGTATGGTGTTGCGGGGTAGTTGAGGTGTCAAGAGCCGACGCACACCGCGATTCGTATGGCGAGAACAAGCCTCGATGGCCAGCAAACTGGAAGCGGTCCCAGACTTGAAGGGGTGGCAGTGCCATGGTCCGGGGTGAGACGCTTCCCGTCCGGTCGTGAGGGAAGGGCTCGTGGTTCATGGCAGAACTTGCGCCGCGTCGGCAGCCGACGCTCGACGAGGTGGCCGAACGCGCCGGTGTCTCCCGATCCGTGGCCTCCCGTGCCCTCAACAACGCGCCGCATGTCAGCCGCGCCAAACGGGAGGCGGTCGAACGGGCTGTCCGGCAACTCGGTTATGTGCCCAATCCGACCGCCCGTGCTCTGGCCACCCGTCAGACGGGAGCGGCCG
>KE353813.1 GCA_000415505.1 Streptomyces afghaniensis 772 | reverse complement strand
CGCGATTCGTATGGCGAGACAAGCCTCGATGGCCAGCAAACTGGAAGCGGTCCCAGACTTGAAGGGGTGGCAGTGCCATGGTCCGGGGTGAGACGCTTCCCGTCCGGTCGTGAGGGAAGGGCTCGTGGTTCATGGCAGAACTTGCGCCGCGTCGGCAGCCGACGCTCGACGAGGTGGCCGAACGCGCCGGTGTCTCCCGTTCCGTGGCCTCCCGTGCCCTCAACAACGCGCCGCATGTCAGCCGCGCCAAACGGGAGGCGGTCGAACGGGCTGTCCGGCAACTCGGTTATGTGCCCAATCCGACCGCCCGTGCTCTGGCCACCCGTCAGACGGGAGCGGCCGCCCTGGTCGTCTCGGGAGAGGATCCGTCGATCTTCGCGGATCCGTTCTACGCCCAGGTGATCGTGGGGGCGTCGACCGCTTTGGAGGAGGCCGAT
>KE353812.1 GCA_000415505.1 Streptomyces afghaniensis 772 | reverse complement strand
AGTGCCGATGTCCGGGGTGAGACGCTTCCGTCCGGTCGTGAGGGAAGGGCTCGTGGTTCATGGCAGAACTTGCGCCGCGTCGGCAGCCGACGCTCGACGAGGTGGCCGAACGCGCCGGTGTCTCCCGATCCGTGGCCTCCCGTGCCCTCAACAACGCGCCGCATGTCAGCCGCGCCAAACGGGAGGCGGTCGAACGGGCTGTCCGGCAACTCGGTTATGTGCCCAATCCGACCGCCCGTGCTCTGGCCACCCGTCAGACGGGAGCGGCCGCCCTGGTCGTCTCGGGAGAGGATCCGTCGATCTTCGCGGATCCGTTCTACGCCCAGGTGATCGTGGGGGCGTCGACCGCTTTGGAGGAGGCCGATCTGCATCTGATGCTGTGTCTGGCCGCTTCCGACCGGGGCCGCAAGCGGGTGGAGGAGCTCTTCCGGTCCAAGGGGGC
>KE353811.1 GCA_000415505.1 Streptomyces afghaniensis 772 | reverse complement strand
CGCGCCGCATGTCAGCCGCGCCAAACAGGAGGCGGTCGAACGGGCTGTCCGGCAACTCGGTTATGTGCCCAATCCGACCGCCCGTGCTCTGGCCACCCGTCAGACGGGAGCGGCCGCCCTGGTCGTCTCGGGAGAGGATCCGTCGATCTTCGCGGATCCGTTCTACGCCCAGGTGATCGTGGGGGCGTCGACCGCTTTGGAGGAGGCCGATCTGCATCTGATGCTGTGTCTGGCCGCTTCCGACCGGGGCCGCAAGCGGGTGGAGGAGCTCTTCCGGTCCAAGGGGGCCGACGGGGTCATGCTGATGGCGCTGCGCGAGGACGATCCG
>KE353810.1 GCA_000415505.1 Streptomyces afghaniensis 772 | reverse complement strand
TCGCCGGTTCACCGGCCCGACGACCGGCGCGAACGACGGATGCTCATCGACGTCCTGAGCGCCCAGCGCGCCACGCTGCAGTTGAAGTGCTCCGGCCTGGGCCCCGAGATGTCCCTGCGGTCCGTGGAACCGTCCACCCTCTCGCTCCTCGGCCTGGTCCGGCACCTCGCCGATGTGGAACGCCGCTGGTTCCGGCGGGTCCTGGCCGCGCAGGACGCCCCGGCCCTCTTCTCCTCGACTGCCGCCCCCGACGGGGACTTCGACGGCGCCACGGACGACCCCAGGGGCGTCACCGCGGCATGGGAAGCGTGGCGGACCGAGGTGGCCTTCGCCGAACGGTTCGTCACCGAGGCCCCGGACCTGGAAGTGGAGGGTGAGGACTCCTGGCGCGGAACGGTGTCGCTGCGCTGGGTACTCATCCACATGATCGAGGAGTACGCCCGCCACAACGGCCACGCCGACCTGCTCCGCGAGCGCATCGACGGAGCGATCGGCGTGTGAAGCCGCGGCCGCCTTTCAGCACCTCGACCGGTGAGCCGGCACACCCGCACAGGGTCGCGAGCGGTGTAGCCGATCCTGGTTGCCGCCGTTCACATTCGTGATGGTCAGTCAAAAGCGGCCGTCGTGGTAGCGGGGCGTGGGCGCATAGACCCCTGCCGCAGCCTGGCGCCCGGCGCTCGGTGTCCGCGGTCAGAATTTCTCCGCGGGTGAGGAGCACTCCGTAGCCGGCCTGCTCGGCCTGTTCCTGGGACGCCGGTGAAACTCAGCCTTACCGCTCCAGTGGGTCCCGCGGGCCCGGTTTGAGCGGTCCAGGGATGCGACTGCGCGCTCCGGCGGGCGCTGCCGCCTCGACCGCCGCCCGAGGAGACCGACGCGACCGTGACCGGCCTTGCGCGGCCCGAGCGGCAGCAAATACTTGGCTAGCCACATTTTTGGTGTACGGTAGTTATGTGTCTAGCCACCTAAATGGGTAGCGACACGAGAGGAGTCATCATGAAAGCCATCCTGTTCGACCGTTTCGGCGGCACGGAAGTACTGCACGAGGCGGACATCGAGGTTCCGCAGCCCGGCCCCGGGCAGATCCGCGTCCGTGTCAGGGCGGCCGGGCTGAACGCGCTGGACGGCAAGATCCGCTCCGGGGCGCTGGAGGCCAGGTTCCCGACGCCGTTGCCCTCCGTCCCCGGTCACGAGCTCGCCGGCGTGGTGGACGCCCTGGGTGAGGGCGTGCGGGACGTGCAGGTGGGCGATGAGGTGCTGGGCTGGTCGGACACCGGCTCGTACGCCGAGTACGCGCTGGCCACCACCGTGGCCCCCAAGCCCGCCGGTCTCGACTGGCAGCACGCGGTCGCCCTGCCGGTGGCGGGCGAGACCGCCGAGCGGGTCCTGAACCTGCTCGGCGTCGCCGCCGGGGAGACCGTACTGATGCACGGCGCGGCCGGAGCGGTCGGAACCCTGGCGGTCCAGCTCGCCACCGCCCGTGGAGCGCGGGTCATCGGCACCGCCGGCCCCGCCAACCAGGAATACCTCGCCTCGCTCGGCGCCACCGCGACCCTCTACGGCGAGGGCCTGGTCGAGCGGGTCCGGGCGCTCGCCCCCGACGGCGTGGACGCGGTGTTCGACCTGGCCGGGAAGGGAGCCCTCGAGGACTCCATCACCCTGCGCGGCGGCACCGAGCGCATCGTCACCATCGCCGACTTCGGCGCACACCAGCTCGGCATCACCTTCGCCGCCGGTCCCCAGGAACGGTCGGCCACCCGCCTGGCCGCCCTGGCCCAGGACGCCGCGACCGGCAAGGTCGTCACCACCGTCACCACCTACCGGCTCGACCAGGCCGCCACGGCCCAGCAGGTCAGTGACGCCGGGCATGTCCGGGGCAAGCTCGTCCTCACCTTCGACTGATCGCGCGCGCCTTTCCCTCTTGTTCCGATCATCACCTCGCCATCACCGCACCGAAGGACCCTTCATGCTGAACTCCCTGTGGACACCGACCACCGTCGGCGCCATCCCCCTCCCGCACCGCCTGGTCATGGCCCCCATGACCCGTGACCGCTCCACACCCGAAGGCGTCCCCACCGAGCTGAACGCCGAGTACTACGCCCAGCGGGCCTCACACGCACTCATCATCACCGAGGGAACCCAGCCCTCCACCGACGGCCAGGGCTACCTCCTCACCCCCGGCATCCACAATGACGAACAGATCGCCGGGTGGCGCAAGGTCACTGACGCCGTGCACGCGGCCGACGGCCGCATCGTCATCCAGCTGATGCACACCGGACGGATCTCCCACCCCGACAACACCCCCCACGGGCGCCGGCCGGTCGCCCCTTCGGCGATCCGGCCGCAGGGCATGATGTTCACCGCGTCAGGGCCCCAGGAAATGCCGACCCCCCGTGCTCTGTCGACGCAGGAGGTCGCGGCGACCGTCGACGACTTCCGCCGCGCCGCAGCGGCTGCCGTCGCGGCAGGCGCCGACGGCGTGGAGATCCACGCCGCCAACGGTTATCTGGTGCACCAGTTCCTGTCCGACAACACCAACCAGCGCACCGACCGCTACGGCGGCTCTCTCGACAACCGCATCCGATTCGCCGCCGAGGTGGCCGCTGCCGTGGCCGACGAGATCGGCGCCGACCGCACCGGCGTGCGCATTTCTCCCGGCAACCCCTACAACGACATCACCGAGTCCGACACCGCCGAGCTGTACCCGGCGCTCCTGCGCGCCCTGAGCCCCCTCGGCCTCGCCTACCTCCACATCCTCCACGCGGACGACGACGCACTGCTCGGCACCCTGCGCGCGCTGTGGCCGACCACGCTGATCCTCAACCGGGCCGGCACCGACCTGCCCACCCGCGCCAAGGACGTCGACAACGGCACGGCCGACCTCGTCTCCGTCGGCGCCCTCGCGCTCGCCAACCCGGACCTGGTCGAGCGGCTACGCTCTGACGCGCCGCTGAACACCCCCGACCCGGCGACCTTCTACGGCGGGGGAGTGGCCGGCTACACCGACTACCCCACCCACACCGTCTGAGGAACCGAACCATGGCCGCCCCCACACCCCGTACCCCCACCACGGCCAGCGAGGGGCCGATGAGCTACGCGATCTTCCAGCTCGCCCGTGCTCACCGTGCCCGCGCCGCCGCCATGCTCCGCGAGATGGACCTGCATCCCGGCCAGGAACTGCTGCTGATGCAACTCCTCGACCGGGACGGCCAGACCCAGTCAGAGCTGCTCGAAAGCGTCGGCCTGGACCACTCCACCGTCTCCAAGTCCCTGCGCCGCATGCAGGACGCCGGCCTGCTCGTCCGAGAGCCGGCCGAACACGACCGGCGTGTCATGGTCGTCCATCTCACCGACAAGGGCCGTGCCATGCGAGAGCCCCTGGCAGCCATGTGGCAGGCCCTGGAGGAGACCTCCGCGCGAAACCTGTCGGCGCAGCAGGCGGAGGCCTTCGTCCGCACCGCTTACGCCATCGCCGACGCCATCAACAGCCGCGCTCTTCCGCCGGAAGAATCCAAGTAACTCCCGCCGTTTGCACCCCGGTTCCGGCCGGGGCGCGCACACCGGTTCCGGCGTTCTTGCGCAGGAGACCGTGTCGCAGCGCGCTCGGCCGCCCGGAGGCGCGTACTGAACGTAGACGGGGAAGTCCGCATCACCGGCGTCCGGGCCACCCCTCGAACAAGCACCCGCGGGCCGGCGGTGACCCGCGCCGCGGGCCCACCACATGCCCGCCCCCTGAGCGCCCTGACCTGATGGAAAGTGAGCCCCCCATGACCACCACCCTCCCGGTCCTCGTCGTCGGCGCGACCGGCGCCCTCGGGGGCAAGGTCGTCGACGAGCTGCTCAAGCGCGGTAAGAACGTCCGCGCCCTGGTTCGGCCGGCCACCGACGCGAGCCGGCTCGAAAGCCGGGGTGTCGAGATCGCCCGCGGCGACATGCTCGACCTCGACTCGCTCGTCGCTGCCATGAACGGCGCCGATGCCGTCATCACCACCGCTGCCGGCTACACCCGCGGCGGCAAGAACGCGTACGACATCGACACCGTCGGCAACGCCAACCTCGCCCAGGCCGCCCACCGTGCCGGCATCCGGCGGTTCGTCCTGACGAGCATCCTCACCAGCGACCAGACGCCCCATGTCCCGCACTTCTGGCACAAGAAGGTCGCCGAGGACAAGCTCGAACAACTCGGCGTCCCGTTCGTCGCACTGCGCCCGGGTGCCTTCCTCGACCAGATCGCGACCATGGCCGGCGACCCGATCGACAAGGGCCGCCTGATGTGGATCGGCAAGACCACCGTCCCCCTGACCTTCGTCCACACCTCCGATCTCGCGGCCTACCTGGCAGCCGCCGTCGACGCCGAGACCGACAACGGTGAGCGCATCGACATCGGCTGGGACCGTCCGGTCAGCATGCGCGAGATGGCCGTCCTGATGGGCAGCCGGGCCGGCAAGAAGATCAAGGTGTGGGCCGTACCTACCGCCGTCGCCCGCACCGCGGGAGCCGTTGCCGGCCGCTTCATGCCCCTGGTCAAGGACATGGCCGCGATGTTCGGCTGGTTCGACACCGGCCGCTACGTCGCCGACCCCCGCCGCCAGGAGCAGCTGTTCGGCCCCGTCCCCACGGCCGAGCAGGCCCTCGCCCGGTTCACCGACGAGCTGGGCAAGGCGCAGCGCCGGTGACGGGCCGGCATCCGGCCGAATGACCACGCCGAAGAACACCTCGTGCAGGTCGTCGCGTCCCTCCCGGCGGATGCGCCGACGGCGGGCCTGCAACGCAGCGTCCTCAGGCCAGGCGGTCCACAGCCCTCACACGGTGCCCGGTCGCCTGCTTCTGTTCGCCGCGGTCATGAGGTCGTCCAGGGCTCGGCGGAGCGTCATCTCGCGCTCGGGATCGTCATCGACGGACACCACGGCGTCATACAGATCCTCCAACGCCTCCGGACGATTCCGCGCGATCCCATTGACGATGCCGATGACATCCGTGCGAGCCTTGGTGTGGCGGGGCAGAGTCGCGGTGACACTCGGGTCGAGCATGCTGATCACCGTTTGTCGCTCGGCGATGTCGGCGAACAGCGGATAGGCCAACAGAGCTTCTACGGCTCGTTGAAGGGGCGCGACCGGTCGTACGGAGGAGGGGGCCGACGCCTCGCTGCCGTAGGAGCTCCGCAGCCTGATCTCGGGATGCTGCCGAGTACGATCGGCGTCCCTGAGATTCGCAAAACGTGCTTTGACGGCGGCGAACAGATCCTGCGGATCGGGCAGCCCTGGCAGGACGGCGGCCTGGTCGGCCAGCAGGTCCAGCATGACGTCGGAGAAGAGGCCGGTGGCCTGCGCGAGGTCGTTCATGGCGGCCTGGCCGGCGCCGGCCGCGCGGAGCAGGCTCTGCCGGTGGGTCAGGGTGCGCCGCCCGACCGGCAGGGCATCGGGAGCGAGCGGCTGCTGGAAGTTGAGGTCGTCCTCGGAATTCGCGGAGGCGTCCACGATCCACAGCTGCTGGGTGAGCCCGGGAACAGCATCCCCGGCATACCGCTCCAGCGCCGAGTCCAGATCGATGCCCACCTTGTCGGCGGTGGTCGCATCCGCGCAGAACAGCCGTTGGCGGCCGGCACGGTCGGTGACACCGTGCCCACCCCACCATACCCAGAGCACGTCGCCCTGTGCGGACGCCAGTTCGCGGACGAGGACGCGGCGCAGGGTCGCACGGTCTGCGGGTTCGTACTGCACGTCAGGGACATGCGGTGGCAGGGGAGAGAGATGGAGGCGCAGGTTGGCTTCCGGCACGCCGGCGCCGCGCAGCAGCCGGTGGAAGCGGACCGCGTCCCGGGCGGGCCCGATCAGGTCCCAGGTCGGTCCGGCGTCGTAGCGCTCAATGCCGACGATCAAGGCGTGCACACGGGCCGGGTCTCCGCGTGGCGCTGTGGCATCACCATCGTCAGTCATGCGCTGTTCAGCTCTCGGCAGGTCCCGTTCCGACGTCTCGGCAAGCGCCGACGCCGAGCTGTCGTCCTTGCTGGGTGAGATCCTCTCGAGGCCGCTCGCGCCGTCGTCCGTGGGCGCGAGGAGCCGCTCCAGTTCTGCCGTGACCGCAGCCCCGTCGAGGGCCCGTGCCACATCGAGCAGGGCCCGCTCGCCACCGGCCGTGTCCAACGCGGCCCGTGACAGGACGGTGATGTCCTCATGCAGCCTGATGCCCCGCAAGTCGATGGACCGGCCCAGTAGGTCTCCCAGCAGGGCAGCGAACTGCAGACGCCCCTGCGCGTCCGCCAGACAGTCCAGCGTGGACAGGGCATCAGTCAGGCGGAGCAGATGTTCACGGCGGGAGTATGCCTGTCCTGCTCTTTCTGTTTCCAGTTCCGCAAGAGGTGCGCCTCCTCTGGGCAGGCTCAACGTCCCCGAACGGTCGGCGATGATGGCCGGGAAGTCAGGAGTGCGGCCCAGGCGTGGTGTGATGAAGTCGCTGACGGCGTCAGCGGTGCGCTGTGCCGAGCTTGCTTTGATCACTGTGCGAAGTACCGCGCGCACGTCCGGCGCGAAGGCGAAGACGTCCTGCCCCTCCAGCGCGCCGTCCACATGCATGAGACCGCTCAGCAGAACTTCCGCCAGACAGACCGGGCTGCTGTCGGGCAGGGCAGCGGCCTGGATGAGCCGCATCACCGGAAGCGTCAGCGGATCGACCGCTGCCAGGTGGCCGGCCAGCTCGTAGGCGTGCGGCGAGGCCATCGCCTGGAAGACCTGCACGCGTTCGGCGGCGGTCTGAGGCTCACCGGTGACCGCATCGTCGAAGGGCACCGCGTCGGGCGGACTCTCCGCGTCGATGACACGCATGGCGGCCACGCCGCCGTGCGACGCGATCAGTTCCGCCCAAGGGCGCAGACTCGCCTCGTCCAGCTCGAGGACGGGCACCGGGAGGCCGGGCCGTGGACCGAACAAGGCGGGAAGCCAGGGGTCATGGGCGGAAAGCCGGCTGTTGGAGGGCGCCGGCCCGGTCGTACGGACGATCATGGGTTCGGCAGTCAACGCGGTCTCGCCCCACAGCCGGAGCGGGAACACGTGCAGTACCGCGGTCGGCGCGCTGCGGGCCAACGTGGCCAGACGTCTGTGGGCGGTTCCGGTGTACCAGTGGTCGGCGACACCGTCGGTCACGACGAGCACAGCGGTCCGATCGCCGACGAACCGGACGGGTGCGCCGAGCGGACTCACACGCACGGAGCGGAAGATGCCCGAGCCCCTGAGCGCATCGGCCAACTCGTCGACGGTGTCGCGCCACACCCGCATGGACAGGCCGTCGTCGACGGCGAGGACGAGGTGAAGCCAGCGGTCCGCAGCCGGGCGCAGCACGACATCGAGGACGCCGCTCTCGGCGATGGCGCCGACGGTGGCGCTCTCGTCCAGCTCATACCGGTGCGCGGACGGCACCCTTCGCTTGAGCGCACGCAGCCCCCGGACGACGCCGAGCGGATGCCGCAGGCCCCGTACGCCGGGAACGCGGACCGGCGAACCCGGAGCCCCGCCGTCGCCGTCGCCGGTGAAGGCGTAGACCGGACGCCGGCCCCGACGCGGCGCGGCCTCGGCCGCATCGCCGTCCGGCTGCTCCGGCTGGGGGAGAATGCCGGGCGGTGGCATGGCACCGCGCTCCGGTACGGCTGCCGCGGACCGGCTCGGCGGCCCGTGCAGGGCCAGCCACAGGGCGTCGCTCAGCTCCCGGGGGGAGAGGTCTACCCCGGCGCTGCGCAGGGCGCCATGCAGGCCGGCCACCCAGAGCTCGTCCGGTTCACCGGACTCCGCCGTTCCTGAGCTCACGCAGCACCGCCTCCCTGAGGTGCTCCGCCTCGGGGTGGATGCCCTGCTGCAGCAGATGGACGGCGTGCAGCAACTGGTCGGTGGCCAGGCCGCCGAGGCTGCGCCGGTCAGTGAAGGTGCGGATGAGGTCCTGCACGCGCGACCACTGCGCCTCCAGCTGATGCAGGTCCTGGGAGAAATGCGCCCGCACGATGCCTTCGAGCTGATCCGGGCCGGGCTCCGGCAGTTCCAGCCGGACGCAGCGGCGCAGGAAGGCAGCCGGGAACTCCCGTTCACCGTTGCTGGTGATCACGACGAAGGGGAACTCCTGGCAGCGCACCGTGCCGTGCTGCACCCGCACCTTCTCCTGCGAGCCCTGCACATGAACGAAGACCTCGGCCTGGTCTTCCGGCAGGCGGGCCAGCTCGGGGATGGTGAACTCGCCTTCCTCCAGCACGAACAGCAGGTCGTTGGGCAGGTCCAGATCACTCTTGTCGAGTTCGTCGATCAGCAGCAGCCGGGGTTGATTCTCGTGCCGGGTGGCCAGCGCGGTGCCCAACGGCCCCAGGCGTACGAAGCTGCCGATGTCGTCGGTGCCGTCCTGCCGCTCCCGCAGTCGGCCGATGGCGTCGTAGCGATACAGCGCATCGGTGAGCGTGGCTCGGGTGTTGACCGGCCACACCAGGACCGGCCCGAGACCGAGCTCCGCTGCCACGGCGTGTGCGAGCGAGGACTTGCCTGTGCCGGGAGCCCCGGTGACCAGCAGAGGGCGGCGCAGTCGCAGAGCGGCGTTGACCACCTCCACCTGCTGATCGCCGATCAGATACGGCCGCCGCAGCACAGCTTCACCGTCCGGCCGCGGCCGCCGCCACGGCGGCGGCTGGGGCAGCGGCACGGACGCGTCGTACGTGCCTCCGTCGCCGCGGAAGAGCCGTTCCTGCGGGCGCTCGCTGTTCACGCGACGCCTCCTTCCCGCTTCGTCGGATTGGCGAGCCGTTGCCGGGGTGGAGTCCAGCCCGGGTCCTCCCACATCAGAGCCAGATGAGCGCCCATGTGTGCGGTGTCGAACATCGCTTGCACGCGTCGCCCTCTGACCGATTCGCGGAGGGTGCGCGGCCAGTCCTCGGGGACGACATCCCGAAGCGCCTCGGCCGTGTCCAGACCGTGGGCACCGCGTTGCCACAAGACCACGGGGACCCCCAGCCAGCGGCACAGGGCCAGGGTGCTGTCGTGCTGGCCGGGCGGACAGCAGGCGATGACGCAGGCGATCTCACGGTTGCTTGTCAGGATGCCGTTCGCCGTGTTCAGGTCGTGCAGCACGTAGGGCCCCGCCGCGGGGCTCTGCCCCTGCTCCCAGCGCCATTTCCAGTCACCGGCCCGCATCGCTCTCTGCCCGCGCAGGACCACAACCCGGTCCAGCCCGACGGGCCGCGTCCCCAAGGGCCCGGCGTCGATGGGCAGCCGGTCAACGGGGAGCCCGAAGAAGCCCTCCTCCAGCAGAAACTCCACACCGGCCGACTCCTCATACTGATCGAGGTCGTCGACGGCCTCGGAGAGGGCGGCACACAGGTCGGCACGGCTGCGCAGCGCCTCCCCATCGGTCCAGGTCCTGACCTGGTGTCCGTGGGCGTCGTAGAGGCGCATCACAAAATGGAAGGCTTCCGCAGTGGGTTCCGCCGCCCACAGCCACACCCGCAGCACCGGCGACAACGTTCGGGCCGAAGCACGGGACGTGGCCGACCAGCGGCACTGGCGCATCGCCTCCGGACGGACACCCAGCCGGGCGGTCACGCGGTCCGACCACTCCCGCAGACCGACGCCGCCGCTGGTCTGCCGGGCCGCGGCGACCTCCTCGATCACCTGGATCACGGGCGGCACGATGCCAGGCTCGCTGGCACGGTCCTCCAAGTCCTCGACCAGCGCCCCGACGTCGGGCGGGTCGATCTCGGACAGCGAGAAGTGCGGTACGGCGCGGCGGGCCGCCGCGCGCACCTCCGAGTACGCGTCCGGGCCCAGCAACGCGCAGAGCCCGTCGTACTCCTCCTGGGTGAGGAGACGCAGGGTCCCCAGCCTCGCAGCGACCTCGCCGACCCGTTTCGCCACCTGTCCATGTGCCGTGAGCGTGCTGAGCAGGGTCGCCAATCCCCGTGGGTGGCGCATGGCCGCGTCGACAAGACCAGTACAGGAGCCCGGGGCCCAGGGCAGCCCGAGAACACCGGCGAAACGCTCGGCGCATCGCTGCAGCTTCCGGTCGGAGAGCATGTCGAGCGCGTCGATCAACTCACCACGACGAGCTCGCGTTCGAGGATCCGACACTTCTGTGATCGCGGCCGGCAAGACAGAGGCATCCGCGAGCAACTTCACCAACTCGGACGCCCTGATGGCGTACGAGCGTAAGTTGTCCGGTTCGGTGGACACCACCAAGCCAGTCACACAGCCGCTCTCGCGGTCCCACAAGGGCGCTCCGCTGTGGCCGGGAAGAATCTCCAGCGGAGCATGCCCGGGATCCAGGATGTACCAAGGGCCCATAGAGGTCTGGACGTAGACGTCCACGAGGGAGCGGGGGGCGCCGTGGGCGTACCAGGTCGACAACCGCCGGCTGGACGTCTCCCGCACCGGCACGGGATGGATGTCCCTGCCCTCATCTCGACCTTCAGCAGAGCGAGATCACCGTTCCACCACTGCTCACCTGCGCCGCTCACGGGCCAGCCAGCGCAC
>KE353809.1 GCA_000415505.1 Streptomyces afghaniensis 772 | reverse complement strand
TACGAGCGTAAGTTGTCCGGTTCGGTGGACACCACCAAGCCAGTCACACAGCCGCTCTCGCGGTCCCACAAGGGCGCTCCGCTGTGGCCGGGAAGAATCTCCAGCGGAGCATGCCCGGGATCCAGGATGTACCAAGGGCCCATAGAGGTCTGGACGTAGACGTCCACGAGGGAGCGGGGGGCGCCGTGGGCGTACCAGGTCGACAACCGCCGGCTGGACGTCTCCCGCACCGGCACGGGATGGATGTCCCTGCCCTCCATCTCGACCTTCAGCAGAGCGAGATCACCGTTCCACCACTGCTCACCCTGCGCCGGCTCAGGGGCCAGCCAGCGCACCAGTTCCACGGCATGATGCTCACTGCCGAGGCCCGGAAACGAGACGGTGATCCGGAGCATGTCCTGCGCAGAAGGCTCGGCGGCAGCCAGTTTGGGACGCCCGAGCGCCGCATTGACCACATGCGCACAGGTCAGTAAGAACCCCTCTGCGACGATGAGGCCCGCGCCCAGCCCAGCCCCTGCCGCACCTCGGGCGTGCACGGTCACCCACGAGCGGCGGATTGGCGCGTCCGGGTCGTTGTCGAACGACGGGTGCACGGCTACTCCGTCGGCGCCGGTGGTTCGAGGTTCCAGGTCGCGGACACCGTCAGGCTCGCCTCGCCCTTGTTGGCGACGATACCGAGCGTCAGATCATTGCCGACCTTGACGCCCAGGTCCACAGTGAGCTGCTGGGGCCGCCGGTCCATGGCGGACACCGTGTCATGCACCGACTGGAGGACCGGGACCAGCGGCTTCAGAACCTGCCGCAGTGCGCCGTGAGCAGCACGCGCTACGCGGCCGTTCCGCTCGCCCGCGACGGGCACGAGCGGTGCGGAACCGGGCGTCGCACCCTCCGCCGCGGAGTCGGCCAGCGGACTGGGAAATACCTCCAGCAGAACTGCCTGACCGTCGTCGAAGGTGAACTCCACGTATTCCCCCATGGCCCCAACTATGCCAGGTTCCAGTTGTGCTTCGTTGGGTTCTGGAGCTCTTGGTCGGCAGGGGGCGGCCGCAGGTGGCGCGGGTGCCGGTCCAGCACCTCAGCAGGTCTTGGAGCATGTACAGGACCTGGTAGAGGCTCAGGCCGGCATCTGGGCTTCTGGGTCGAGCCTCCGCAGGGTGAGGAAAGCCTGGGCGGCGGTGACGAGAGTGACGTGGTGGCGCCAGCCGCGCCGGGTGCGGCCTTCGAAGTGATCCAGGCCCAGGCCGTGTTCGAGTTCGCGGTAGTCGTGCTCGATCCGCCGGCGTGTCTTCGCCCACCGCACCGCCTCGACCCCGGCCGCCGGCGCCCTGCGCCCGCTGAGCCACGCGGACGCGCTGGAGCTGGATGAGGACGACGAAGGCGCGGACTGAACGCCCACATCGGGTGACGCGGGCATATCAGGTGGCCGGGTGCTCGGAAATCGCAAGCGCCGGTAGGGAGCTGATGTCAGGCTGGCTGATGTGTCCGACTAAGCCTTGATCGATGCGGCCGACCTGGCGGCCTGCTCGATCTTCGCGCAGTAGGCTGCACGGGCTTCCTCGTCGATGGGCTGCTCGTGTTCGGCGCGCATCCCGGTCCGGCCGTCGAGGCCCTCGCGCAGGATGTCGGCGTGCCCGGCATGCCGGTTGGACTCGCCGATGACATGGACCATGATGGCGAACAGGTTCGTGTTGGGACAAGGCTCCGGCCACCACGGCACGTGGCCGGGGGCGTCGAGGGGGAGCTCGTTGATCGTCGCGTCCGAGTGTTCCCACGTGCGCCGGTAGAACCCGATGATCTGATCGCGGGTCTCGTCCTCGGTCGCCCACTGGTCGCTGCCGTCGTGGTCCTGCCACCGGGACAGCGGTTCCGGGGAAGGGCGGTCGAAGACCTCGCCGAAGTACCTGGCCTCGACGGTGGCCACGTGTTTGACCAGACCGAGGAGGTTGGTCCCGGTCGCTGTCAAAGGCCGGCGGGCGTCGTATTCGGACAAGCCGTCGAGTTTCCAGAGCAGCGCCTCGCGGTCCCGCCGCAGTCTCCCGTGCAGGTTGTCCTTCGCGAATTCATCGATCATCGGCGTGAACCTTCCATGGGCTGTTTCGTGGTCTCAAGATCCCGTACGTAGTCCGCA
>KE353808.1 GCA_000415505.1 Streptomyces afghaniensis 772 | reverse complement strand
GTATTCGGACAAGCCGTCGAGTTTCCAGAGCAGCGCCTCGCGGTCCCGCCGCAGTCTCCCGTGCAGGTTGTCCTTCGCGAATTCATCGATCATCGGCGTGAACCTTCCATGGGCTGTTTCGTGGTCTCAAGATCCCGTACGTAGTCCGCAACGGGGGGGGCGACGACTCGCGGCCGACCCGACCTGCGACGGTTACTGCGCAGGAGAACTACACGCATGCTGTTCAATGCCGTTCTCTGATCCCGTTGAGCAGTTCGGGACGGGGACCGGGGAGGTGGGCGGGTGCCAGGTGAGTATCCAGCCGGCGGTAAGCACCGCCGCGCCGCCTGCCAGGGCGATTGCGCCGCCTGTTCCGATGCCCGCGGCCACCGAGCCGAAGCAGGCCGGCCCGACGCCCTGCAGCGTCATGCTGCCGGAGCCGAGCAGACCGAAGGCCTGGCCCTGGCCATCCTGCGGCAGGGCGTCCAGGAACGGCCGTTGCAGGCCGAGACCGTAGGCCAATCCGAAGCCGCAGAGCAACAGCAGACAGGACGAGACGCCCACCCCGGGCTCGGTGGCGAAGCCGACCAGCGGCAGTCCCGTCAGCGCAATCAACGGGACTACCAGTCGCTCCCGGGTGGGTGGCCGTAGCAGTCGACCCACCAGCAGGTCACCGACAAGCATGCCGACCGGCAGACAGCCCATCAGCACCGCGTACCAGCCGGGCGCGAAGTGGCGTCCTCCCGCGTAGGCGACGATCAGACCTTCCGCGCCCGCTACGAACGCGGGCGGTAGCCACTGGGCCAGCATCAGTCGTCGTACCGTGTGTCGGCGCAGCAGCAGGCCGGCACCGTGCAGGCTTGCCCGGACGGCCCCGCCATCGCCCCGAGCTCTGCCGGGTGTGCCGCCGAACTCTCCCAGCTCCAGCCGGGGTAGCCGGATGCGGATGGCGAGCGCGCAGCCGAGGTAGAGGGCGGCGCTCACCGCTAGCGCCCGGTGCGGGCCGAGTACCGCGACGACCGCACCTCCCAGCGCCAGACCGAACAATTGCGCGCCAGAGGAGGCGATGTTGTTCAGTGAACGGCCCAGTACATAGGCGTCGCCCTTCAGCCACTGCGCGACCAGCCGACTCGACGCGCCGCCGAACACCGGTGTGGCGAGGGCGACCAGCGCCACGAGACCGAGGCTTGCCGCGATCGGCATCCGCACCAGGGCGAGCAGCAGGGCGGCGGCGCACTCCAAGGCGTAGCCGCCGGCGATGAGCGCGCGGGGCGGCAGTTGGTCGGCCAGTGAACCCAGCAGCAGCGAGCCGAACAACTGCGGGAGAAAGCCGATGCCGAAGGCCAGTGCGCTCAACAGCGCGGAGCCGGTGGCCGCGAAGACCAGCACCGAGAACGTGGTGATCCGCAGCGAGCCCGCAGTGATCGCGACGGCGCGGGTCGAGAAGAGCAGCCGGAATCGCGGCTCGGCCAGCACTTCCCGGTAGGTGGCACGGTGGTTGCCCTGCGCGGGTCCGGCGGTTGGGGTCATGCCGCCGAGCCTCGCCGTGCGCCCACGCCACTCACCAATGATTCGTCGCTGGACGAATCGGAACAGACGTCCGGCGGTAGCATCACAGGGTGCTCCGCTTCGAAGTCTCCGTCGAGGACCTGCTGCGCAGCCGCTTCGCACTGTCGCCCGCGATGGACCTCTGCTTACTTCTACGCTCGCTCGCCGGCCAAAACCGGCCGCTGCCGCGAGCCTGGGCCACCCGGCTCCTGCCGGCCTTTGAACGGCTTCGCCGCGAGACCGAGCTGGACGCCGCCCTCGCCCTGCACACTCCGCAATCCGGACCGAACTTCGTCGCCCCGCCCCCGCGCGGCATCAACCAGACCTGGGCAGACGACCTGGCCATGATCCGGGCCACACCGCTGGAAGCGGCCCGCCGCGAATTCGCCACCACCGCGACCGGCCCGTCCGCCCATGATCCCCGCGTGCGCGCAGTGCTGGACTCCACGGACGCCGTCTCCAGGATCGCCGAGGCGATGGACCAGGCGTGGCACGAACTGCTCGCCACGGACTGGCCGCAACTGCGCGCGATCTGTGAGCGCGATGTCGTGCACCGGGTGGGTGTGATCGGCGAACACGGATGGGCCACGACCATCGAGAGCCTGCACCCGAGCATCGCCTGGCGCGCCGGCGGGATCGAGATCGGCTTCTTCCCCCCAGTGGGAAACGTCCGCCTCGCCGGCGACGGACTACTGCTGATCCCATCGGTCTTCGTCGGGAACATCGCCGCCCACCTGGAAGACCCCTGGCCCAGGACCTTGGTCTACCCTGCCCGCGGCACCGCCGCCCTGTGGGGCGAACAGGCGACCGTCCCCCAACCGGACGCGCTGACCGCTCTGGTCGGCCGGGCCCGAGCCCGGCTGTTGTTGGCGCTGGACGCCCCGGCCAGTACCAGCCACCTCGCCCGAAGCCTCGCCATGGCACCCGGCGCGGTGGGAGACCACCTCGCCATCCTGCGCGGCGCGGGGCTGCTCGTCCGCGCGCGGTCCGGACGGTCGGTGCTCTACCGGCGCACCCCGCTCGGCGAGGCGCTGGTCGCCGGTTCGGGCTGAGGCTCAGAGCAGCGCTGTTTTTTGAGGCGCCGCCAGCAGATCATTGCGTACCCGTGGGTGCGGAAGGCGCCCTGGTGGATGGCGACGCGGATTTCCCAGCGGATAGGCAGTCGGCGGAACCAGCGCAGAAGTGCGAAGGCCGCTTCGACGACCGATCGGTTCTTGCCCAGGCCGCCGCCGTGCCCGGTGCGTGCCGGGCGATGAGCGTGCGGATGCCCAGCTCACGGACCTGGCGGCGGTAGAAGTTGTGGTCGGGACGCCGTCGGCGTAGAGGACGGCGGGGAGCTGACGGGATCGTCCGCGCTTGCCGCGGATGGGCGGTACGGCGTGGATCAGGAACCCTGGCTCACCTCGTCAGCCGGTGACGCCGTGCTGGAGCTGCTTCTCGGCGCAGAGCAGATTGCGGCCGCTGACAAATTGGGTTGGAACCAGCCGTGCATCTGGCAGACAGCCGTACAGCCCCTCCATCCCGGCCGCCGTCCACGACAGTCGTTCCTGCGCCACAGCGGGGTCGGTCATCGACGGACACGGTGCTCACGGCGCCGGGCGTACGGCGAGCCAAAACACGTCGTCGTCTCGGTGGACCAGATCGAAGGCCACGAAGTGCGCCGGCCACTCCCACGCCGCCTGAGCGGCAGCTGGGCGACGCTGTACAGTCTCGCCTCCACGAAGGAACAGCTAATCCTGACGGTCACCCGCGCCTTCTTCAGGGGGGCGACAGCCGAGATCGAGCGGGCGGTCCAGGCCGAGCCCGACCCCAGGCAGCGCATCCGCGTCTACCTCGCCGGCGTCGGCACGGCCATGAGCCGGCATTCCCACGCCTTCTACGACGACATGGTCGGCTACGAACCGACCGCGCAGATCTACCGCAAGAACTCCGCCGCCGCGGCGCGCCGGGTCCACGAACTGATCGAGGAGGGCGTACAGGCCGGCGCTTTCCGCGCGCTCAACGGCCATTTCGCCGCCCAGGTCGTGGCGGCCACCATCGACGCGGTCCAGTCGGGGGTCCTCCTGGAGAGGACCGGCCTGACCGCCGGCGACGCCTTCTCCGAGCTCGGTGACCTTCTGCTGGACGGGCTCAGTCCGGGGCAGGGCGCATTCGCGTCTCCTTCCACAGCTGCGCGCTCGCCCAGGGACCAGGCCTAGGCGCCCAGGTACCACCGGGGAAGGGGAGCACGTCTCCAGAACGACGCGCGCCGGCATTGCCCTCCGATCCGAGGGCAGACCTCGGACCCGGGTTCGACAGCACTTGCGCGTCAGGACGAGCCCCGGCGAACGTCATCTGTCCTCGGATGCCGTGACGCAGAAGCGATACCGGATCCGCTGGGTGGGACCACCTCGCCAGGCAGAGACCGCCGATCCATGGATAAACCTTCCTCTCCCGCCCTTGCGCGGGCGCCCCTACGTTCGAGGCTGCGGGCGCTCAACGGCCCGCCGTAACGAAGGAGCGAGACCCCCATGAAGATGACCGGCAACACGATCCTGATCACCGGCGGAACCTCGGGCATCGGGCTCGGTCTGGCCCTGCGCCTGCACGAAGCCGGCAACAAGGTGATCGTCGCCGGCCGGCGCAAGGAACTCCTCGACGAGATCACGGCCGAGCACCCGGGCATCGACGCGCTCGTCCTCGATGTCGCGGACCCCGACTCGATCGCCCGGGCCCGTGAGACCGTGGCGGCGAGTTACCCGAGGCTGAACGTCCTGGTCAACAACGCCGGCATCATGCTGCTGGAGAACCTCCTCGACCCGGCCGAACTCCAGGTCGCCGAGGATCACGTCGCGACCAATCTGCTCGGTACGATCCGGATGACGTACGCCTTCCTGCCCCTGCTCGCGGGCAAGGACGACGCGGTCGTCATGAACGTCACCTCCGCGCTGGCGTTCGTACCGTACCCGAGCACCCCGACCTACAGCGCGACCAAGGCCGCGCTGCATTCCTTCTCGGAGAGCCTGCGCATCCAACTCGCCGGTGCCGACGCCGGCGTCCAGGTGATCGAGGTGGTCCCGCCGGGCGTGCGCACGACCCTGCTGGGTCAGGAGGACAACGACCAATCCATGCCGTTGGACGACTTCCTCACCGAGACCCTCGACCTGCTGCGCGAGAACCCCGACGCGAAGGAGCTGGTCGTCGAGCGCGCCAGGTTCATCCGCGACGCGGAGGCCAGCGGCTCCTACGACGACGTCCTCGCCATGATCAGCGGCAGTTGACCGACCTGTAGTGACCGACGAGGAACGGTGGGGACCGTCGCCGCAGGCCGTCTTCCAGGCGACGGCCTGCGGCGCACCACCGACAGTCGGCGAAGTTCCCAGCGGGTCGTGCAGGCCAGGTGACCATCGGGTCGTCTCGCTGCGAGCGCCCTCGGCGTCGGCCGTGCCGGGCGGCTTCGCGGGGATGGGAGAGGAGGGCTCAGCCATGGATCGGCGGTCTCTGGATAGCCGGGCGGGATGCGGCGAGGATGGCGGCATGGACAAGAAGGAACTGGCGGAATTCCTGCGCCGCCGGCGTGAGATGTTGCGCCCCCGCGACGTCGGGCTGGTCGAGGGGCCGCGCAGGCGCACGCAGGGGCTGCGCCGCGAGGAGGTCGCGCAGCTCGCCGGCATGTCCACCGACTACTACGCCCGGCTGGAACAGCAGCGTGCTCCGCAGCCCTCGGTCCAGATCACCACGGCTCTCGCTCGGGCACTGCGGCTGACCCCGGACGAACGAGACCACCTCTTCGTCCTCATCGGCCACAACGCCCCGGCCCGCTTCCACCGCTCCGAACATGTCAGCCCGACACTGATGCGGGTCCTGGACCGCCTGGACGACTCCCCGGCCATGGTGCAGACCGACCTGGTCGACACCCTCGCGATGAACCCGTTGGCCGTCGCACTGCTCGGCGACCAGACCCGCCACACCGGTCTGGCCAGCAGCGGCTACTACCGCTGGTTCATGGACCCGGCCGAACGGCTCATGGTTCCCGAGGAGAACCGCGAACGCCACGGCCGCGCCCAGGCAGCCCGCCTGCGGGCCGCGCTGACAGCCGGCAGCGACACTCCCCGAGCCGCCCGGATCCTCGCCGAACTCCAGGAACACAGCCCCGAGTTCGTCCGCATGTGGGAACTCCAGGAGGTCGCCCGGCGCTACGACGACTGCAAGACCATCCTCCATCCCGAACTCGGCCGCATCGACGTCGACGCCCAGCTCCTGTTCACCGAGAACCGCGCCCAGACCCTGGTGGTGCTGACCACTCGCCCCGGCACGGAGAGCCACGGCAAGCTCGAACTGCTCTCCGTCATAGGGCACCAGCAGCTCACCCCCTGACGTGCTGGACCGGGGACGGGTCCAGACTCGGCACGGCAGGGGCCGGACAACGGGTGCCCTGGGATGGTGCAGGCGGAACCGACGACCGGATGACGCTGCAGGCCCTTCTGCGGCACGGGCAGGCCGTTGGCCCCCAGGGGGCGCGCGTACGCGGCCATGTCGTCGCCGACGCACTTGGTTCGCCCGCCGTGGTGGCCGCGCTCGCGGGCGGAGGCTTGGCCTGGATGCGAATGCGGCCGGACATGTCGGCCCCCCTGCGCTGCCCGGGCCCCGTGATCGGGCCGCCGGTTTGACCGGATGCCCCCTCCGTTTTACTCTCGGATACATGCGGAGGCAGCATCCGTTTTGATGCGGCCGCAGGATCACGACAGGCAGGAGGGCGTATGGGCGCCGGTGAACAGCGAGGACGCAAGCCCCGCGCGGACGTCCAGCGCAACCGCGCTGCCCTCCTGGAGACCGCGCAGCGTCACTTCCTGCAGCACGGGGTCGGCACCTCCCTCGAGGCGGTGGCCAAGGAGGCGGGCGTCGGGCCCGGCACCCTGTACCGGCACTTCCCCACCCGGGAGGCGCTCCTGGCGGCTGTGCTGCAGACACGCTCCGAGGAGCTGGTGGCCCGCCAGGCGGACATCGATCAGCTCGGCGACCCGGCCGAGGCGCTGGAGCAGTGGCTGCGGGCGATGGAGGAGTACTTCAGCGCCTTCAGCGGGCTGCCGGACCCGCTCATGGCCGCCGCCCGGGCTCAGGAGCCGGACAACCCGCTCACGATTCCCTGCGACATCCTCATCTCCGCCACCGATCAGTACGTACGAGCCGCGCAGCGAGCGGGGCGCGTGCGCGCGTCGGTGCGGGGGCATGACCTGTTCCTCGCGGCCTGTTCCATTGCCTGGATCAAGGGCAACGGCACCGAGGAGGAGTCGCTCGACCGGCTCCGCATGCTCATCGCGAGCGGCTACCGCCAGCGGGACGCCCAGGCGTAAAACGTCAGGCACGCCGCCCAGACCCCCGCAACGCCAGGCGACACCACACCACCCAGCCATCACATTGCGCTGCCCTCAGAGGCTGCACAACTTCCCCAGGGACAAATCATGAAAATTACTGTCATAGGCGCCGGCGCCATCGGCGGGAACCTCGCTGCCAAGCTCAGCACGGCCGGTCACGACGTCCAGGTGGCCGACGCCCGCGGCCCCGAGGCCGTCCGGCCGGAGGTGCTGGAGTCCGGGGCCCGCGCGGCGGAGCTCGCCGACGCCGTCCAGGGCCGGGACGTCATCGTCCTGGCCATCCCCTTCGGGGTGGCGGGGAAGCTGGCCGGCCTGTTCGCCCCGGTCCCCGCCGAGACGGTGGTCATCGACACCTCGAACTACTATCCGCACCTCAGCGGGCAGATTGAAGCCGTGGATAACGGCGAGATCGACAGCGTGTGGAACGCCGAGCAACTGGGGCGCCCCGTGGTCAAGGCATGGAACGCCGCCCTGGCCGAAACCCAGCGGACCAAGGGCGTCCCGGCCGGAACGCCCGGCCGCCTCGCCATCCCCGTCGCCGGCGACTCCGAGGAGGCGCGGCGCGTGGCCATGCAGCTCGTGGACGACACCGGCTTCGACCCCTACGACGCCGGCACGCTGGCCGACTCCTGGCGCCAGCAGCCGAACAGCCCCGCCTACTGCACCGAGCTGACCCTCGACGAACTGCCGGCGGCCCTGGCCGCGGCCGACCGCGTCAAGGACGCCCGCATCCGCGACAGCGTGCCGGAACGCCTCGCCGCCCTCCCGGCCACGGCCACCCTGGAGGACGTCGTCGAGATGAACCGCGCCGCCCACCGCTGAGTCACTTGACGCGGCTCTCGTGCGCAACGGCACGAGGGCGGCAGCGTCGGCACGCCACGCGAACACACGCGAACACGAAGAGCGCAAGTCCCCGCGCTGCAGCCTGCAGCCTCGGCAAGCCGCTGCCTGCGAGCATCCGCAAGCCTGCCGGAACCCGCAGGGCGCACCCTGCGCCCGGCCCTTACGCCGGCTGCCTCCTTGCGTGGGCTGCCGTACTGCGCTGCGCTGCTGCCGCAGCGGCGGTGACTGCGCGCCATGGAGAGGAACCGCCTTGCCCGGCACCGCATCACCCTTCACCGACATCGCCCGCTCCCGACGCTCCCCCCGGCAGTTCCTGCCCACCGCCCTGTCCCCTTCGGACATCCGCGGCGTGCTGGAAGACGCACAGACGGCCCCCTCGAACAGCAACACCCAGCCGTGGACGGTGCACGTCGTCTCGGGTGCGGCGCGGGACGCCCTGGCCAAAGAGCTGCTCCGGGCCGAGGAGGAGGGACGGACCTCCCCGGATTTCACCGATGGCTACGGCGAGGGCCTCTACCTCGAGCGGTCGCAGGCCCTGGGCGCGAGTGTCTACCGGGCCCGGGGTGTCGAGCGCTCGGACCGGGACGGCAGGAGGGCGGCGGTCCGCGAGAACCTGGAGTTCTACGGCGCTCCCCATGCCGCCTTCCTGTTCATGCCGGCACTCGGCGACGGGGTGCGGACGGCCGGCGACATCGGCATGTACGCCCAGAACTTCCTGCTCTCGCTGGCGGCCCGGGGGCTGGCCGGCATCCCGCAGACCATACTCGGCGTCTATGCCGACACCGTCCGCGAGTTCCTGGGTGTCCCCGCCGAGCTCAAGCTGCTGTTCGGCATCTCCTTCGGCATGGCTGACCCGACGGCTCCGGTGAACACGCTCCGCACGGAGCGGGTTCCGCTGCAGCGGAGCGTGGTCGTGCATGACACCCCGGGAGTCCTCGACAGGCAGTAGTTCCTCCGCCCGCCGGAACCATCCGGCGCCGGGCCCGGGCCCGCCACTCGGCCGGCCCGGGCCCGGCGCCCGCACCAGAGACATTCTCCGTTTTTCATCGCCTCGTCCAGATCGTGCAGGGGCTGTGGGACAGCTGGGAGAAGGACGCCTGGCTTCTCGACGTCGCTGGCAAGCGGTTCGCCGACATGGACAAGATCCAACCGGTCAACCTGCAGGGCAAGCACGCCGCCTCCGCGGCCCGCGGCCCATCCCCCCGTCCGAGCAGGGCCAGCCGGTCATCTTCCAGGCGGGCGGCGGCGGTTACGCCTGGAACTCGCGGGCCGTTACGCCGGCGGCGTCTACGCCAATCCGTACACCATCGAGGACGCCCGGGCCCAGCGCCAGGCCCTGCGAGACGCCGCCAAGCGCGCCGGACGCGACCCGGACGAGGTTGTCGACCTGTGCCAGCGCGTCCGCTACCTCGGCGCCATGATCGGCCTCCCGCTCGGCCCTGGCCGGCTCGACGAGCCGCTGACCGCGGACCAGCTCGCCGACGCCATGCCCAGCCCGCACGACCCGTGCTCCGCCCGCGCCCTCGCAGTGGCCCGGGAAGACTGGACAATGCGCGACGTGCTCGCCCACGGCGTCATCGACTTCCACCCGGTGACCGTCGTCAGCGCCGCCGACGTGGCCGACCACATGCAGCAGTGGTTCGAGGCAGAGGCCTGCGACGGCTTCTCGATCGCCGCGACGGCTACCATGACGGCTTCGACGCCTTCGTCAACCAGGTCATCCCGATCCTGCAGGAACGCGGCCTGGTCCACGACGACTACGAAGGCCCCACACTGCGCGAGAACCTCGGCGCCCACGAGCAGTACGGCCTCGACCCGCGCCTCACGAAGCCGGCCCCCGTCATGACCACCACCCCTCAGGTGTTGGCAACGCCATGGCCGCCTCGCTGAAGGCGCTTCGGGACATGCACCGAGTGTCCGTTTAGCAATACCTTGACCTAATCCTGACTGCTATAACACTCATATCGGGCATATGGGCAGGCAGTGTGGGAGTGCGCCCGTCACTCGCCACCCCTGGTGGGAGGTTCCACCTCATGGCTCGCATACCCGGTCCTCATTCTGGGATCCCGGCCCCCCGTCCAGACGTCGCCTTGGCCCGGGGCTGTGAGAGATGCAATGGCTGGGGCACTGTGATCACCCCCGAGGGCCGTCATGAACTGTGCGAGGCCTGCCAGCAACCAACCAGTGCCCCTCCCGCTGCGGCCACCGCCCCAAATTCCTAAGGAGCGTTTCTGGCTCCCGCTCCGGTCGGGGGCCTGATCGACATGTGAGCCCGCTCTCCCGGGGAGGCCCGCCGAACGGTCCATGGCTCGGGCAGCGCGGCCCTTGTTGAGTTGGCAGGGGCCCGCGGCATGAACAGCAGACGAGCGCCGGGACCTGCG
>KE353807.1 GCA_000415505.1 Streptomyces afghaniensis 772 | reverse complement strand
CTTTTCGCGGTGAGTTGACGCCCGTCGCTGAAGGTGACGCCCTCCCTGACCCGTACCGTCCACGTCGTGGCGTCGGAATCGGGTTCGACGACTTCGCCAGCCGCCACACGGCTTGCCGCCGTCCAGTTCACCGAGGGTGTCCCAGACGACGCGCGCCCGCACGTAGTCGATGCCGACGCCCGCGGCGAGCGTGGGGTCGGTGGACTCCGTGCCCCCTCCGATGAACGCGGCCCGCAATTTCCCGCCCTTGCGCGGAGCGATGGACGCCTCGGCCCCCGCGGGCTCCTCACTGTCGCCCCCGCAGGCCGCCAGCACCCCGCCGGCAGCGACCGCCGCCGCCCCTCCCG
>KE353806.1 GCA_000415505.1 Streptomyces afghaniensis 772 | reverse complement strand
AGATGCAATGGCTGGGGCACTGTGATCACCCCCGAGGGCCGTCATGAACTGTGCGAGGCCTGCCAGCAACCAACCAGTGCCCCTCCCGCTGCGGCCACCGCCCCAAATTCCTAAGGAGCGTTTCTGGCTCCCGCTCCGGTCGGGGGCCTGATCGACATGTGAGCCCGCTCTCCCGGGGAGGCCCGCCGAACGGTCCATGGCTCGGGCAGCGCGGCCCTTGTTGAGTTGGCAGGGGCCCGCGGCATGAACAGCAGACGAGCGCCGGGACCTGCGCTGATGAGCAGATCCCGGCCGAAATGGCTCGCCGTCCGCTGGTGGCCTGACAGGCCGGGCCTTACTTCAGGTGCCGGGTGAAGAACTGGACTGCGGCGTCTCCCGCGAACTGCGGGACGCCGGTGTGCCCACCCATGTTGGCGTGCAGGGACTTCTCCTGGGAGCCGAAGGCGTCGAACAGGTCCAGGGCCGCCTGCCGGTCGTTCCCTTCGTCGTCCCACTGCAGCAGGACGTGCAGTGGAATGGTGACCTGGCGGGCCTCCTCGAACATGGCGCGAGGCACGAAACTCCCGGCGAAGAAGCCGGCGGCCACGATGCGCGGCTCGACCACCGCCAGCCGGATGCCGATGGAGATCACTCCTCCCGAGTAGCCGACCGGGCCGTCGATGTCGGGCAGCGACAGGAGGGCGTCCAGGGTGGCCTGCCATTCCGGGACTGCCTTGTCGACCAGCGGGAGGACGAGGGCGTCGACGATCTCGTCGCTGACCGGCTCACCGGCCTGCATCGCCCGGCGCAGGTCGGCTCGGGCCTGCTCGGCGGCGGGCCAGCGGGACCGGTCGCCGCTTCCGGGGAGCTCGATGGTGGCCGTGGCGAAACCCTCCGCCGCGGAGTGCCGGGCCCGGGCCACCAGTCGGGGGTACATCTTGCGCAGCCCGAGGGGAGGGTGGCCGAGCAGGATCAGCGGGACCGGTGCGCATGACGATGCGGGTGTCCACAGGATGCCGGGGATCTCACCGAGGGTGAATTCGCGTTCAAGGACGCCGTCGTCGAGACGCTGTTCAGAAGTGAAATGCATGATCGTGCCTTTCGGGAGTGCACTGGAACGGCGCTCCCGGACGACCTGGCTATCGCCCGACCGTGACCCCGGAGGGGAGCACCCATGTCGATACTGCGTTCACGGGTACCACCTCCTCGTTCTCTCGCACGGCCTCCGGAAACCTAGCAGTGGTCGCCCTCGTCCGCCAACGAGTTTTCGTGGAGCCTCCGTGGCCGAATACCGCTGAGACACTGGGCACTTGGGTGTCGTCGCGACTTCCCGAGCTTCCGTGAGGCGAACGGCGGGGCGGTGGTCTTGGCACGTGCCCTCGATGTGTCGTTGCGATTACCCCTGGGGTAATCGCACCGCCCAACGACCCTCAGCTACGTTCTCTCCGCAGCCGCCGCAATCACTCCGACATCATCGAGTACCTGGAGCGCATCCAGGCGACCCTCGACCCCTTCGCAGGCCGCTTCGTCATCCACGGCCCGCCGGCCGAAGTCGTAGAGGGTACGTGGCCCGGCAGCATGGTGCTGATCGAATTCCCCAGCCTTGCCGAAGCCCGTGCCTGGTACGACTCTCCCGCGTACCGGGCCATCCTGAGCCTGCGTACCGATCACATCGAGGGCGACTTGCTGCTCATCGAGGGTGTCGGGCCGAACTACGACCCGGCCGAGCGGGCCAGTCGACCAGATAGTCCTGCAGCCTCCTACTCGGGCGCCGAGATACTGAGCGCTCGTTGTTCGGCCGCCGCAAGTTCCGGGCAGCGGGCAAGGAGCCGCACGCCTGAAGCCGTACACGGTCAGCCGCATGCCCGCCCACCAGCTCGACGTCATGGTGCTGCGTCGGCTGTACGGCCTGACGCCCGAGAACGTCTCAGCCTCCTGAGCCCCCCCCGGCCACTGTCATGACGTGGGACGAGTCCTCGCCCCGGCACTAAGACTTTGGTCGCCCTGGAGTAGACCATCGGCCGATACGCGGCGCCCTGGGCAGCAACAGACTTGCAGATATGAGCCTCCGTCAAAGTCCGGCCTCCCCACGGCCAATGCCGCCGTGGTCGCTGACTCCCCGCTGGCCATCATGCTGTGTGCACAGTGGGCGGAACGATTATCGGCGGAAACGCCATCGCGGAACTCCATCGCAATGGCAGCCCACACATGAAACAGAGGACCCGAAAGCGTGGGAATGAAGACGCCCCCCGATCCACCAACCGCCAGGGGTCGCGGCGAGCTCAGTCCGGATGGCCGTCGGCACCGGGTGGCCCCAGTGGTGACACTGTTTCTCATGGCTCCTTTGCTGGGCGAGGTGGTGGGAGCGGCGTTGCGCCTGAGCTATTTCGTGGAGCCCTTGCGGGTGGTCTCGATCCTCTGCTTCTACGGTGCCGGTGTCGTCCTGTTACGTGAGATCGCGCAACGCCTGCGGCTCAACGGGTGGGGGATAGTCCTGCTCGGTGTCGCCTACGCGCTGATCGAGGAGGGCCTCGCCCTGCAGACGATCTTCAATCCGCAGGGGATGGACGGCGAGACGATGTACGGCCGCGCCGCCGGGGTGAACTGGTTCTGGGCCGTGCTCGTGTGCGGGTACCACGTTGTCTGGAGTGTGCTCATCCCCATCGGCGTGGTGCATATCCTGTTCCCCCGGGAGAGCGGGTCCCCGTGGTTGTCGCGACGGAAGCTGGCGGTCTTCGGTGGGGTGTTCGCCCTCGGTACGGCGCTCTTTGCGCTGATTTCCCTCCTGCGGTCGGATTTCCGCCTTTCCGTCGTCGAGATCGGCGCGGTGCTCGCCATCGTGGGAATGCTGACCTTGACCGCGTCGCGCTGCCGGGCCCGAGACACACCGCGGGTTCCGCAGCGGCTGCCCGGGCCGATGCGCGCCGGGTGGACCGGGCTGGGCTTCGGACTGGTCTGGTTCGCCTTCCACCTGATGGCATTCATCGGCGGCGGCATATCGTTCGTGTGGTGGGTGCTCGCAGCCGTGCTGGTCGCCATCGCCGCCGCGGCGATCGTGGCCCGCTGGGTGCGCCACGGCTGGACGGCGCGGCACCAGTTGGCGGCATCCCTCGGCGCGGTCCTTGCCGCTGGACTGTTCGGACTGCTGCTGGTCTCCCTGGGGGATCACCTGGTGGACGTGGTCTTCGAGGTGATCGTGATCGGCGGGATCGTCGCCGGCTACGTCTGGGCCCGTCGACGAGCCAGCCCGACCTGAGCCGTCGGCCATTGTCTGCGCACCCACAACACTGGCGTTCTGAAGGCACCGCTCTCGGATGCAGGGTCTGTGCCTGACATGATCGTCTTTATGGACGTAGAGATCACACCGGCCGAGATAGGCGACATCCATCAGGTCCTGGGAGATCACCCGCGCTACTGGGGAGAGCGCGACCTCCGGTCTCTGCACCTGCTTTCCTTGGTGCACGAGTTCGGTTCAACGTGCCTGGTGGCCCGTGCCGAGGACGGGATCCGCGGGTACGTCATCGGTTTCGTCACGCCCACCGGCACGGGGTACGTGCATTTGATCGCCACGCGGGACGATGCCCGGGGCACTGGGCTCGGGCGGCGTCTCT
>KE353805.1 GCA_000415505.1 Streptomyces afghaniensis 772 | reverse complement strand
CGGTGTCGGCGAAGCGGAGGTTCGCGGCGTTCGGGTCGTGCAGGGCGTAGGCCGTCGTACCGGTCCACGGCAGGGGGACCTGTGAGTTCAGGGAGGTGACGACAGGGCCGTAGCGGGTCCACCACTGAGTGCGGGTCACCGGCGCGCCGTCCTTCACCGCGACCGTCACGGTCCGCTTCCTCATACGCTCCGGCTCGCCGTCCACGAGGTATGCCGTGGGATCGGCCGGATCCAGCGACAGCTGGTGGAAGTTGGCCGGAATGCCGGTCGAGACGGTGTGGCTCCACGCCACATGTGCGTTGAACCCGATGGACATCGCCGGAGTGCCGAGCAGAGAGCCACCGGAGACGTTCAGCTCGCCGGGGATCGTCTGCTGCGACTGCCAGAACCGGCGCCCGCCCTGCCACGGATAATGCGGGTTGCCCAGCAGCAGACCGCTCCCGTTCGCCGTGGTGTCGCCGCGGAAGGCGACCGCGTTGGAGCCCATGCCGGGGTCGCCCCACAGCTCGTCGGCCGCCTTCGCCACGGCCTTCGCGTCCGGCGTGCGGGCGGCGGGCCGGGAGGACGGGGTGCCGGAGGCGGTGCCGGCTCCGCTCGGTGGCTGCGCGGCTGTGATCGTGTCCACGAAGCGCCCCTCGCCGGAGATCGAGGCGATGGCGAAACCACGGGCCGCCACGTCCAGTTCGGTGACCGGACGGATCCAGGAGGCGCCCGCGCAGGCGGGATCCGTGATCTTCTTCTGCTTCAGCCATGCGTTGTAACCGGCCGCCCAGCCGCGCATCATGTCCCGGACCTCACGGCTCGGGCCCACGGGCGCCGGCTTCGCGAGCAGCTTCTCCACCGTGCGGGTCTCACGGATCCCGCGGAAGTACAGGTCACTGGTGAGATTCGTCCTGGCCCCGGAGAGGGCGCCGCCGGCGGCCGCGGCGGCGCCGAAGTACCGGGAGCGCTCGCCCCGCAGGGTCACGAACCCGTCGGCGAGCGTGCAGACCTCGTCGGACGCCTGCGCCCAGCCCGTACCGAAGCCCAGGCCGGCGTAGTCCTTCGCGAGGATGTGCGGGATGCCGTACTCGGTGTAGCGGATGACGGCGGACAGGCCGTCGCGGGACGAGTGCTGCTCGGCCCGTCCCGGGCCGGGGGCGGCGGCTGCGGGTAACGCGGACGCGGCCGTGAACAGGGCCGTGGCCCCGAGAAGGAGTCGTCTCAGGCGGCTGCGCATCGTGCCCTCCAACGTCAGTGAGGGAAAGGAGACTTGAGGGAACGGACGTGCCGCGTGCGCACATCCGTCCCATGACCTCGGACGCCTCCCGCGGCGGCAGGGTTGAGCCGGTCGGTCCTTGACCTGGCCCGGCGGTGAACCGAGGATCAGGTGTCATGACGACGCCCGGACACGGCAGCACGGTCGACGGAGTCCTGCGACGCAGCGCCCGGCGCACCCCGGCGCGCGTCGCGGTGGAGTACGGCGACCGCACCTGGACGTACGACGAACTGGACACAGCCGTCTCCCGCGCGGCGAGCGTCCTCCTCGGCCAGGGGCTGTCCCCGGGCGACCGGGTGGGCGCCTACGGTCACAACTCCGACGCCTACCTGATCGCCTTCCTGGCCTGCGCCCGCGCGGGCCTGGTGCACGTACCCGTCAACCAGAACCTGACCGGCGACGACCTCGCCTACATCGTCGGCCAGTCCGGCAGCACCCTGGTCCTCGCCGACCCGGACCTCACCGGACGACTCCCCGACGGCGTACGGTCGTTGCCCCTGCGCGACGCCGACGACTCCCTCCTCGCCCGGCTGGCCGAGGCGCCCCCGTACGACGGCCCCGAGCCGCGCACCGAGGACCTCGTGCAACTGCTGTACACGTCGGGGACGACCGCCCTGCCCAAGGGCGCGATGATGACGCACCGAGCCCTGGTGCACGAGTACCTGAGCGCGATCACCGCCCTCGACCTCAGTGCGGGCGACCGTCCCGCGCACTCGCTGCCCCTCTACCACTCGGCGCAGATGCACGTCTTCCTGCTGCCCTACCTCGCGGTCGGCGCGACGAACATCATCCTCGACGCGCCCGACGGCGACCGGCTCTTCGACCTCGTCGAAGCGGGCCGCGTGGACAGCCTGTTCGCCCCGCCCACCGTCTGGATCGCCCTGTCCAACCGCCCCGACTTCGCCACCCGCGACCTGAGCGGCCTGCGCAAGGCGTACTACGGGGCGTCGATCATGCCGGTCCCCGTACTGGAACGGCTGCAGGAACGCCTGCCCGAACTGGCCTTCTACAACTGCTTCGGACAGAGCGAGATCGGCCCCCTGGCCACCGTCCTGGCCCCCGGCGAACACAAGGGGCGCATGGACTCCTGCGGCCGTCCGGTGCTGTTCGTCGACGCGCGGGTCGTCGACGAGGAGGGCAAGGACGTACCGGACGGCACCCCCGGCGAGATCGTCTACCGCTCTCCGCAACTGTGCGAGGGCTACTGGGACAAGCCCGAGGAGACCGCCGAGGCCTTCCGTGACGGCTGGTTCCGCTCCGGCGACCTCGCCGTACGGGACGCGCACGGCTACTACACGATCGTCGACCGGGTGAAGGACGTCATCAACTCCGGTGGCGTACTGGTCGCTTCACGCCAGGTCGAGGACGCCCTCTACACCCATCCCCAGGTCGCCGAGGTTGCGGTCGTGGGACTGCCCGACGAACGCTGGATCGAGGCCGTCACGGCCGTCGTCGTCCCGCGCGGCGAGGTCACCGAGGCGGAACTCATCGCCCACACCCGCGAGAAGCTCACCCCCTTCAAGGCCCCGAAGCGGGTGGTGTTCGTGGAGAGCCTCCCGCGCAACGCCAGCGGGAAGATCCTCAAGCGGGAGCTCAGGAAGAGCCTCGGGGGCGGGCCGGGACTAGCGGCCTCGGACGGGTGACCCCTCGCCGCCTCTCGGCGAAACCTGTTGTGCCGAAGACCCGGAGAGCGTGAGGATCGACGCCATGCCGATCTTCACAGCCCCGGACGGGACCCGGCTCGCCTGTCACCTGCGCGGTGCGGGCGAGCCGCTGGTCGTGCTGCCCGGCGGGCCCATGCGCGCTTCCGCGTACCTCGGGAACCTGGGCGGACTCGACGCCCGGCGGCTGGTGTTCCTCGATCTGCGCGGCACGGGACAGTCCGCGGTGCCCGAGGATCCGGCGACCTACCGCTGCGACCGGCTCGTGGACGACGTCGAGGCGCTGCGCCGCCACCTGGGCCTGGAGCGGATGGACGTGCTCGCACACTCGGCGGGCGGCAGCCTCGCCCTGCTGTACGCGGCCCGGTATCCGGACCGGCTGGGACGGCTGGCGCTCATCACCGCCACCCCGTGGGCGCTGGGCATGCCGGCGACGGCCGAGGACCGGCTGGCGGCGGCCCGGCTGCGCGTGCCGGAACCCTGGTTCGCCGATGCGTTCCCGGCGTTCGAGGCCTGGCTGTCCGGTACCGGTGACTTCGACCCCGTGTTCCTGCCTTTCTTCTACGGCCGTTGGGACGACGCCGCCCGGGCCCACGCCGACCGCGAGGAGCAGGAGACCAACGACGACGCGGCGGACCGCTACGGGGCGGACGGCGCCTACGACCCGGACGCGACACGGACCGCGCTCGCCCGCGTCACCGCCCCGGTGCTCGTCCTCGCCGGTGAGGTCGACGGCGGCCCGCGTCCCGGACTGGCCCGGCGCGCCGCCGAGGCATTCCCGGCGGCCGAGTTCGCGGTGCAGCCGGGGGCGGGCCACTACCCGTGGCTGGACGACCCGGAGTGGTTCGTGCGACGCGTCGCACGCTTCTTCCAAGAACGGGGCACCGAGGGGGAGTAACGGACCTCCTCTGCTGTCCGCAGAGCGGGTCCGGCCCGCGGCCCACACCCCGCTACCGTGCCCGGCATGGACTTCGAACCGCGCACGGTACGGGCGAACGGCATCACCCAGGCCTACCGCGTCTGGGGGCCGCAGGACGCGCCGCCCGTCGTCCTCCTGCACGCCCGCGGGGCCGACGGTGCCGACTGGGCGGAGACCGCCCCCGCGCTGGCCGCCGGGCCCCGCCGGGTGTACGCCCCCGACCTGCGCGGGCACGGCCGCAGCGACTGGCCCGGCGGATACGCCTACGAGGCCATGCGCGACGACGTGCTCGCCTTCCTCGGCGCGCTCGGCATCGCCCGCGCCGACGTCGTGGGCCACTCGCTCGGCGGCGCCGTCGCCTGCCTGCTCGCCCAGCACAGCCCGCGGCTCGTACGGCGGCTGGTGCTGGAGGACGTACCCGCACCCATCCCGCTGGACCCGCAGCGCCCACCCGCCGAACCTCCGGGCGGGGACCTGCCGTACGACTGGGCGATGATCCTCGCCACCGACGCACAGCGCAACGCCCCGGATCCCGTGTGGTGGGACCACATGGGGCGGATCACCATGCCCACGCTGCTGATCGGTGGCGGGCCGACCAGCCTGATCCCCCAGGAGCAGCTCGACGCCCTCGCAGAACTGCTTCCCGATGCCCGGCGCGTCACCATCGACGCCGGGCATCTCGTGCACGAGGCACGGCCCGAGGAGTTCCTCGCGGCGGTGGTGGAGTTCCTCAGCCCTGTGGACCGTACGCCGTCATGAAACGGTCGCGGAACTTGTCCATGCCCCACCGGGGCGCGTCCGGGGCCGGCTTGAGGCCGTCGCTCCAGCCCCAGTCGGCGACCCGGTCCAGGACCTTCTTGTCGTGGGCGACGATGGTGACCGGCACGTCCTTGCCGGTGTCCCCGGCGGTGACCGTCGGCACCGGCTGGTGGTCGCCGAGGAAGACGAGCACCGTGTCCTCGTCGCCGTAGCGCTCGACCCACTCGGTCAGGCTGCGGATCGAGTACTCGATGGCCTTGCGGTACTCGGTGCGCACCTTCTCCGGGTCCTTCCAGACCTCCGTGGGGTCGGTGCCCTCCTTCTTGATCCGGTGGAACACCGAACCGTCGCCCAGGTCCTCCCAGTCGATCATGTGGGCGATGGGGGACCAGGGGTTGTGGCTGGAGGCCAGGATGATCTCCGCCATGATCGGCTCACGGTTCTTCTTGCCGTGCTCCAGGCGCTGGAAGGCCTCCATGCTGAACTGGTCGGGCACGGGCGTCCAGCTGAAGTACGGGCCGTGGTAGCCGAGGTGCTCCGAGTCGTAGATGTGGTCCAGGCCGAAGTACTTCCCCTCCGGCCAGGCGCGGCGCACGCCGGGGACGATGCCGACGGTCCGCCATGCACCGGTCTTGCCGAAGTAGTTGGTCAGCGTCATGCGGTCGCTGGTGGTCAGGCTGCGGTACCGCTGCTGGTTCTTGATCCACAGACCGGACAGGAAGGTCGAGTGGGCCAGCCAGCTGCCCGCGCCCGTCACCGGCGACTGCAACCAGCCGCTGCGGGACTCGAACCCGGCCGCCTTCAACCGGCCGGTGCCCTCCTTCAGCACGGCGTCGGTCTGCTTCGCCATCGCCGGGTCGTCGATCGCGACGCGGCCGTAGCTCTCGATGAAGGTGAACAGGACGTCCTTGCCGCGCAGGCCCGTGAGCAACTGGTCCGGCGGCGTCTTCGCGAAGGCGTCCACGGCGGCCTGCTTCTGGAAGACCCGAGCGTCCTTCAGACCCGCGCGCACCTGCTCCACGCGGTTGCCGAGGAACTCCGCGTTGCCCTTCGTGGCGATCGGCACGGTGCCGATCTGCACGCCCAGGGTCATGCAGGTGATCCACGCCGTGCCGAGGATCAGCGTCGTACGGGCGGCGACCGGACGGTGCCGGACCATCAGGTTCGTCAGCCGCACCACGGCGAGGGTCGTGAGGACCAGCACCGCGACGAACAGCACGATCACGCCGATCACCGCCAGTACCTGTCCGGTACGGCCGAACGTCTCCCTCAGGAAGTCCGTGGCGTTCTCGATCAGAATCCAGTCCAGGACCAGATCGAAGGGCCGGGCCAGCACCTGGTAGAAGCCCATGTCGACGAACTTCAGCACCGTGACCAGCCCGAGGAACAGGCCCGAGACGACGGCCATGATCCGCCGGGGCCGCGGCGGCAGGGCGAGCAGCAGACCCGCGAGCAGCACACCCTCGGCGGGGATACGGACGAACGAGGCGAACTCGATCCGCTCGATCCGGTTCGGCAGCAGCAGCGCGACGACCACGAGCGCGCCGGCCAGGACGGTCGCGCCGACACTCAAGGCACGCGCCGCGCCTGGATGCCTTGCCCGCCAACCACGCCATGCCCGCCATCCGCGCCATCGGTCGTGTTCCTGGGCGGTGGCCGGTGCGGCCACATCCGTAGCCGTGTCGCTGCTGTCCCGGGGCTCCGTCTCGGCTGACGCGGCTTCTTCCGTGACGGCCGCGGGCTCGGTGCCGTCGTCCGCCGGGTCGGCCGCGGCGGTGTCGACTTCCCTTTCGGTGTCGGGCAGGTGACGAGACGGCGTGTGGTGCGACACGCGGAGGTTCCTTCCGTACATGGCCTTGCTGCTGGCGCGGCGGACCAGGTTCGTAAGGCCGGGTCCGTCATGCTCCGTACGGCCGACCGTCACCGCCTGTTCAACGACGAAGGTCAACCGCGCGCAAAGAGTACGCCGCAAGCCGGACCAGTCAGAACGTTCCGGCGGTGCGGCGCAGTTCCTCCGCGTCGGCCGTGGCTCCGCACTCCTCGAACAGGTGCAGTGCCTGCCGCCAGGTGGACTGCGCGCTGTCCGCCCCTTCGAGGATGAACCGGCTGTCGCCCAGAACGCGGAGCGCCCTCGCCTCACCGACGCGGTGGCCGGTGGACCGGTGGACCTCCAGGGCCTGCTCGGCCCAGGTCGACGCCGACTGCTGGTCGCCCCGGGCTCGGTGGATGGACGCGATCTCCGTCAGCACCTGTCCCCGCAGCACCGCGTACTCGCTGTCGCCCGTGAGCGCACGGGCCTCGGACGCCAGGTCCAGAGCGCGCTCCAGATCGCCACGGGCACGGTGCAGGGCCGCGAGTTCCCTGGCCGCGATGATCTCACCCCGCTGGAAGCCCGCCTCGCGGGCCAGTCTGAGCGCGGTGTGCAGGTACTCGTCCGCGATGTCGTGGTTGCCCGTGTCGGCGTGGACACCGCCGAGGATGGCCAGCACGTACGACTCCAGCCAGCGGTGCCCGCTGCCGCCGACCAGTTCGTACGCCTCCGAGGCCAGTTCCAGGGCCTGGTCGAAGCGTCCGGCATCGCGGTGCGTGCGCGCGAGGGCCGCGATGGCGTCGGCCCGGTGGTGCGGGGAGGTGCCGCTGCGCCGTGCCAGGTCGACCGCGGCGGTCAGGTGCTGCGCGGACGCCCTCAAGTCTCCGAGGGCCCAGAGGACCGAGCCCACGTTGTCGAGGTTCACGGACTCGTAGCGGTGCTGCCCCAGACGGCGGTTGATCGCCAGCGACTGCTGGAAGTGCTCGAGCGACTCCTCGAGCCTGCCGAGATCCCACAGGACGTTGCCGATGTCGTTCAGGCACCGGGCCTCGTCCTCGGCGGAACCGCCGCCGCGCAGCAGGTCGAGAGCCTGCTGGTGGTGCTCGAACGCCTCTCCCAGTTGTCCGGCACGGCGATGCGCGTAGGCGAGGTGCGTGTGTGCCTCGGCCTCGGCCTCGCTCCAGCCCGCGGCACGGGCCGCCGCCAGGCCGTGTTCTCCTTGCTCGACGGCTGTCTCCGTCCGGCCGAACTTGACGTGCGCCGCGCAAAGGCCGATGTGCAGTGCGGCCAGAACCCGCGGATCCTCCTGCTGTTTCGCGGCACGCAGACCGGCCTCCGACGTGGCCAGCCAGTCGGGACCGGTGCCGTGCTCCGCGAAATACCCCTGCAGGGCGTCGGCCAGCAGCCACGCCGATTCGGGCTCCCCTTGAGCCGCGGCGTCCTGTACGGCCGCTACGAGATTGCTTCGCTCGTCCTCCAGCCAGGCCTCCGCGGAGCCTGGTTCCGTCAGCCGCACAGCCGTGCCGCCCGAGCCCTGCGCCAGGCGTTCCGGAAGATCCAGCCGCAGCGCTCGGGGAGCGACGAGGGTGACGGCTTCGTGGGTGCGGCAGACGTAGAAGTCGAGCATGCGACGCAGTGCGGCGGTCCGTTCCACCTGGGGCTCCTCCTCGTCGGCGCGCTGTTTGGCGTACAACCGCAGCAGGTCGTGGAAACCGTAGCGATTTCGGCGTGGACACTCCATGAGATGGGCCTCGACCAGCAGGTCCAGCAGGCGCCGGGTCTGCGCGACCGAGCCCGAGAACAGCTGGGCGGCGGCCTGCGTGCTCACATCGGTGCCGGTCGGCAGGCCCAGCCGGCGGAAGAGCCGGCGCGCCGCGTCCGGCAGCGCCCGGTAGGACAGCCCGAAGGCCATCGACACCGCGGCCTGATGGTCACCGGCGATGGCGAGCGCGGCCAGCCGGTCGCCCTCACGCAGTTCGTCGACGTAGTCGGCGATGCTCCATTGCGGATGGCTGCCGAGCCAGGCGGCCGCGATCCGCAGCGCCAAGGGCAGGCGACCGCACAACCGCGCCAGTTCCCGGGCGGCTTCGGGTTCGTCGGAGATACGCGTGTCACCTACGGCGGCGTCCAGCAGGTCCACCGCGTGCCCGAGGTTCAGCACGTCCAGCGCGACTCTGCGCGCGCCGTGCGTCGCGGTGAGGCCTGCCAGGTCGTTGCGGCTGGTGACGAGGACGCAGGAGCCGGTGTGGCCGGGGATGAGGGGGCGGAGCTGTTCGGCGTCCGCCGGCGCGTTGTCGAGCAGTATGAGCACCTTCCGCCCGGCCAGCAGACCGCGGAACATGTCCGCCTGTTCGTCCGCGTCGCGTGGAATGCGGTCCGGCGGCACGCCCAGGATGCGCAACAACTTGCCGAGCACCTCGGAGGAGGACAGCGGCGGGGCGTCGTGGGCGTACCCGCGCAGGTTGATGTAGTACTGCCCGTCGGGAAAGTACTCCGACACCCGGTGTGCCCAGTGGACGGCGAGCGCCGTCTTTCCGACGCCCGCGGTCCCGGCGATGGCGGAGATGATCACGGGAGGCCGGCCGGTCGCCCTGTTGCCGCCGGGCAGCAGCAGTGAGTCCAGCTGCTCGATCTTCTCCGTCTGGTTCGTGAATCCCGCCACGTCGGGAGGGAGCCGTGAGGTCGCCAGGACATAGGACGGCAGCGGATTCTGAACGGGAGCCAGGTGCACTTCGCGGGCCTGGATCAGATGTCCGCCGACGGAGTTCCCGGAAGACTGACCGACCACGCCGTCCTCGCGGGCGACGGCCTGATGATGTGCCGCCACCCAGGTGGAGCGCAGCCGCATGCCGAAGTCGGGGTCGTCCTCGGCAGCCGTCTCCAGCACGCGGGCGAGTCGTTCGAGAGCGCCCGCGTTCTCGGGCGATTCCTCCGCTTCCTGCAGAGCGGCCTGCGCCTCGGTGTCTCCCCGGAAGCGGGCGCGGACCATCTGCGACAGACTGCCCCACGCGCTCTGGATCCCGCCGGCCAGTGCCTCGGCCCCTCTGGCCGCCAGAGTGGTCGCGATGGCCAGTGTCACTGGATCCGACACATTTCCCCCGAGATGCGTACCGATCGCCCGATGGCTGAGCGCCGAGGGAAATCATCGCAGAATCGGGCGTCGCCCGTCAGGCACTTGATCTGCCAATGTTCCCCGGGGCAGGGGGCCCATGCCGCCATGGTTCAGCGGTCCGCGGCGACCGCCACCTCCCGCGCCCACCGGTAGTCCGCCTTGCCGCTCGGCGACCGCTGGATGGCCTGCGCTATCACCAGTTGCCGCGGGATCTTGTATCCGGCCAGCCGGTCCCGGCAGTGGCTCTGGATCTCCTCCAGCGACGGGCGCGCTGCGCCCTCCCGCACCTGCACCACCGCTGCCACATGGTGGCCCCACTGAGGGTCAGGCACCCCGGCCACCAGCGCGTCGTAGACGTCCGGGTGGGACTTGAGGGCCTGCTCGACCTCCTCCGGGTACACCTTCTCGCCGCCGGTGTTGATGCACTGCGAGCCGCGGCCGAG
>KE353804.1 GCA_000415505.1 Streptomyces afghaniensis 772 | reverse complement strand
CGGGATCTTGTATCCGGCCAGCCGGTCCCGGCAGTGGCTCTGGATCTCCTCCAGCGACGGGCGCGCTGCGCCCTCCCGCACCTGCACCACCGCTGCCACATGGTGGCCCCACTGAGGGTCAGGCACCCCGGCCACCAGCGCGTCGTAGACGTCCGGGTGGGACTTGAGGGCCTGCTCGACCTCCTCCGGGTACACCTTCTCGCCGCCGGTGTTGATGCACTGCGAGCCGCGGCCGAGGACGGTGACCACGCCCTCCTCGTCGACGGTGGCCATGTCGCCGAGCAGGACCCAGCGCTCGCCGTCCTTCTCGAAGAAGGTGGCGGCGGTCTTGGCCGGGTCGTTGTAGTAGCCGAGCGGTACGTGTCCGCACTGGGCGACCCTGCCCACCTCGCCGGGCGCCACCGGTTCGTACGTGACCGGGTCCACCACCTGCGTACGGGCGTTGACCCGCACCCGGAAGCCCCGCTCGGGCCCCGAGTCCTCGGTCGCCGTCCCGTTGAAACCGGACTCCGACGAGCCGAAGTTGTTCAGCAGCATGGCGTTCGGCACCAGTTCCCGGAACTGCCGCCGCACCGTGTCCGACATGATCGCGCCGGACGACGACACACTGAACAGCGACGAGCGGTCGATGTCCCGCAGCGGCCCCCTCAGCGCGTCGATGAGCGGCCTCAGCATCGCGTCCCCCACCAGCGAGATGCTGCTGACCTTCTCCTTCTCCACGGTCCGCAGCACCTCCTCCGGCACGAACTTGCGGTGGATCACCACCCGCTGCCCGAAGTTGAAGCCGATGAACGCCGTGAGGGTGGAGGTGCCGTGCATCAGCGGCGCCGTGGGGAAGAAGGTGATCCCCGCGCCGCCGGCCGCGACCCGCTCGGCGAGCTCCTCCGGCTTCTTCACCGGTTCACCGGTCGGAGCGCCCCCGCCGAGCCCCGCGAAGAACAGATCCTCCTGCCGCCACATCACCCCCTTGGGCATGCCGGTCGTACCGCCGGTGTAGATGATGAACTGGTCATCGGGCGAGCGGGCCGGGAAGCCGCGCTCGGGCGACCCCGCGGTGTCCACATGGGCGAACTCCACACAGGGCACCTCGGCGGCTCCCGGCGAAGGTGCACCCACCCGGATCAGATGCCGCAGCCTCTCCGTCCGGGGCCGCGCCGCCGCCACCCGGTCCGTGAACTCCGCGTCGAAGACGAGCGCCACCAGGTCCGCGTCCCGGTAGAGGTACACCAACTCCTCTTCGACGTACCGGTAGTTGACGTTGACCGGGACGATCCGCGCCTTCAGGCAGCCCAGCACCGTCTGGAGGTACTCCACGCCGTTGTAAAGGTGCAGCCCGAGGTGCTCACCGGGCCGTATCCCGCTGTCGAGCAGATGGTGGCCGACCCGGTTGGCCGCAGCGTCCAGCTCCGCGAACGTCAGACGGCGCTCCGCGCCCGTGCCCGGATGGTCGACGTACACCAGCGCCTCACGGTCGGGAACGACGTCGACGACCGACTCGAACAGGTCGGCAAGGTTGTACTCCACCGCTCCTCCTGACCCCGGGACGTGCCTGGCATCGGACGGTTCGCCGGTCATCAGAGCAAAGGGCGGTCCAACTGTGAAGGGCTCGCGCGAAGAAATCTGACTGTCTGTCAGAAAACCCTTGAAGTGCCTCCCGCACTACTGCAACCTGTTCTCGTTCCACGAGAGGGGAGTTGGCCATGGGTGGGACGGAACACCTCACCGTGCAGCGCGAAGGCGCCACACTGGTGCTCACGCTCAACAGGCCCGAAGCCAGGAACGCGCTCTCGCTGCCGATGCTCGTCGGCCTCTACGACGGCTGGCTGGAGGCCGACGCGGACGACTCGGTGCGCTCGATCGTGTTCACCGGCGCGGGCGGCACGTTCTGCTCGGGCATGGACCTCAAGGCCCTCGCCGGCGACGGCATGGCGGGCGAGGAGTACCGCGACCGGCTCAAGGCCGACCCCGACCTGCACTGGAAGGCGATGCTGCGTCACCACCGCCCGCGCAAGCCGGTGATCGCGGCCGTCGAGGGCTACTGCGTCGCGGGCGGCACCGAGATGCTCCAGGGCACCGACATCCGCGTCGCAGGCGAGTCCGCGACCTTCGGCCTGTTCGAGGTGCGGCGCGGCCTGTTTCCCATCGGCGGATCCACGGTCCGGCTGCCACGCCAGATCCCGCGCACCCACGCCCTGGAGATGCTCCTCACCGGCCGCCCCTACAGCGCCCGCGAGGCCGCAGCCATCGGCCTGGTCGGCCATGTCGTCCCCGACGGCACGGCGCTCGCCAAGGCACTGGAGATCGCTGAGCTGATCAACTCCTGCGGCCCCCTGGCCGTCGAGGCCGTCAAGGCCTCCGTCTACGAGACCGCCGAGATGACCGAGTCCGACGGTCTCGCGGCCGAACTCACCCGCGGCTGGCCGGTCTTCGACACCGCCGACGCCAAGGAGGGCGCCCGCGCCTTCGCGGAGAAGCGACCGCCCCTCTACAAGCGCGCGTAGCGCTGCGCCGGCTTTGGCCGGTTCAGAGCTGCGGGTCGTCGGTGGCTGAGCGCGCAGTTCCCCGCGCCCCTGAGGGGCGCGCCCCGTGCACGCCGATTCGAAGGAGGCAGGCCCTCAATGTCCGCAGTTCTCAAGGCGCCGCTTGTCGTCGAATTTCCCTTCACCCGCTCCCTCGGGCCCGTCCAGGGTGCCTTCCTGACCGGTCTG
>KE353803.1 GCA_000415505.1 Streptomyces afghaniensis 772 | reverse complement strand
CACGCCGATTCGAAGGAGGCAGGCCCTCAATGTCCGCAGTTCTCAAGGCGCCGCTTGTCGTCGAATTTCCCTTCACCCGCTCCCTCGGGCCCGTCCAGGGTGCCTTCCTGACCGGTCTGCGGGAACGTGTGATCCTCGGGGTCAAGACCCGCGACGGCCGTATCCTGGTCCCGCCCGTCGAATACGACCCCGTCACCGCCGAGGAGAT
>KE353802.1 GCA_000415505.1 Streptomyces afghaniensis 772 | reverse complement strand
CCTCTACAAGCGCGCGTAGCGCTGCGCCGGCTTTGGCCGGTTCAGAGCTGCGGGTCGTCGGTGGCTGAGCGCGCAGTTCCCCGCGCCCCTGAGGGGCGCGCCCCGTGCACGCCGATTCGAAGGAGGCAGGCCCTCAATGTCCGCAGTTCTCAAGGCGCCGCTTGTCGTCGAATTTCCCTTCACCCGCTCCCTCGGGCCCGTCCAGGGTGCCTTCCTGACCGGTCTGCGGGAACGTGTGATCCTCGGGGTCAAGACCCGCGACGGCCGTATCCTGGTCCCGCCCGTCGAATACGAACCCGTCACCGCCGAGGAGATCCGCGACCTCGCCCACGTCGGTCCCACG
>KE353801.1 GCA_000415505.1 Streptomyces afghaniensis 772 | reverse complement strand
GAGGGGCGCGCCCCGTGCACGCCGATTCGAAGGAGGCAGGCCCTCAATGTCCGCAGTTCTCAAGGCGCCGCTTGTCGTCGAATTTCCCTTCACCCGCTCCCTCGGGCCCGTCCAGGGTGCCTTCCTGACCGGTCTGCGGGAACGTGTGATCCTCGGGGTCAAGACCCGCGACGGCCGTATCCTGGTCCCGCCCGTCGAATACGACCCCGTCACCGCCGAGGAGATCCGCGACCTCGTCCACGTCGGTCCCACGGGCACCGTCACCACCTGGGCCTGGAATCACGAACCTCGCCGAGGCCAGCCCCTGGACACGCCCTTCGCCTGGGTCCTGGTGCAACTCGATGGCGCCGACACTGCCCTCCTGCACGCCCTCGACGCCCCCGGCCCCGACGTCGTCCACACC
>KE353800.1 GCA_000415505.1 Streptomyces afghaniensis 772 | reverse complement strand
CAGCGACCTGCGTCATCTCCTGGACCGGGAGGGCCCGTTGCCGCCCGCCACCGCCGTACGCGTCGCCGCCCAGGTCGCCTCCGCGCTCGACGCCGCCCACGACCACGGCCTGGTGCACCGGGACGTCAAGCCCGGCAACATCCTGGTCTCCCGCGGCACCGACAGCGACCACCCCGAGCACGTCTACCTCACCGACTTCGGCCTGACCAAGAAGTCGCTGTCGCTGACCGGCTTCACCACGGTCGGCCAGTTCGTCGGAACCCTCGACTACGTCGCGCCCGAGCAGATCTCCGGCAAGCCCGTCGACGCCCGCTGTGACGTGTACGGCTTCGCCTGCGTCGTCTTCGAGGTCCTCGCCGGACACCCGCCCTTCCTCCGGGACGACGACATGGCCCTGCTGTGGGCTCACCAGTACGACGACCCGCCGCCATTGACCGAGTCCCGGCCCGGCCTTCCACCCCAGGTGGACCCGGTGTTCGCCAAGGCCCTCGCCAAGAACCCCGACGAGCGCTA
>KE353799.1 GCA_000415505.1 Streptomyces afghaniensis 772 | reverse complement strand
CCCGTACGGATACGGCAGCATGCCGAAGACCTCGTCACCCGGTGCGAACGCCGCGACGCCGATGCCGACCGCCTCCACCACCCCGGAGACGTCCCAGCCGAGGACGAAGGGCGGCTCGCCCAGGAAGCCGCCCGTGGCGCGGTGCTTCCAGTCGGTCGGGTTGACCCCGGCGGCCCGCACCCGGACCAGCACCTCGTTCGGCCGGGGCGCCGGGCGCTCGACTTCCACTTCCTTGAGGACCTCGGGACCGCCGAGGACGTCCTGGCTGATGGCTC
>KE353798.1 GCA_000415505.1 Streptomyces afghaniensis 772 | reverse complement strand
GCCGCTTCGATGTCGCTGCCGATGACCGGCGGGCCGGCGTCGATGCCCAGCCGGCGCAGGGCGGCGGTGAGGGCGGCCAGGGCGTTGCGCCGCCCCGGCTCGTCGTCGGCGGCGTCCGTCGCGCCCGCGAAACCGCCGGCCACGGCCACCACCCGGTCCCGGACCGGCTCCGGCACGGCCCGCCCGATGGCCTCGGTGAGGTGCTCGGTGAGCTGCGGCAGCGGCACGGTCAGGGCATTGCCCGGCCCGGCGGCGCCCTCGCCCACCGGACGCCCGTCGTCCGCCGTCGCCAGGACCGCCCGGGTCCGCGTGCCGCCCGCGTCGATACCGATCACCAGGGACGAGGCGGCTTGACGCTCCTGGAGCAACTCCTGGTTCAATTCATTACCCATCGCCGACTATGGTGATTGATGCATTCACCCAGGGCAAGCACCAGGCACGCCTCGACCCGAGG
>KE353797.1 GCA_000415505.1 Streptomyces afghaniensis 772 | reverse complement strand
TGACGCGCACGAAACCACTGTCAAGGGTTCACGAGAGCACGCGGGGTCGCCTTTGAGCCGACCTGCGCGGGTGCGATCGTCCCGGTTGCGGGCAGTCGTACCGCCGGCAGCCCTGCCCGCAAGCCCCCTCGTAGCCCCACCCCCACCTCGGCAGATAGGTTCGTTACATGCCCGACTACCTCGACGACCTGCGTCTCGCCCACGTCCTCGCCGACGCCGCCGACGCCGCGACGACGGACCGGTTCAAGGCCCTCGACCTCAAGGTCGAGACCAAACCGGACATGACCCCGGCGAGCGAAGCGGACAAGGCCGCCGAAGAACTCATCCGCGGCCAACTCGCCCGCGCCCCGCCCCCGGGACG
>KE353796.1 GCA_000415505.1 Streptomyces afghaniensis 772 | reverse complement strand
CTGGCTCCGCGCGGGGCTCGGTGCCATTCCGGGGGACTCGGGTCGTCGCACCGGCAACCTGCACCGGGCCCAACGCGCTATAGACGACGTCTACGTAGGGTCTCTTACCTGTCGGCGCAGACCAGCATCATCCGCGAAGCCCAAACAGGGACTTCTACCTCAAGAAGCGCGGCAGGGCCGCAAGCGCGTGCAGGCCGTTATCGCGCTCG
>KE353795.1 GCA_000415505.1 Streptomyces afghaniensis 772 | reverse complement strand
CCCTTGGCACTACGTGCCAACCGACGGCCGAGCCCGGGGAAGCAGTCACGACTCGCGCCACAGGTGGCAGTACCGGCGGCGCCCTCATCAGCCGCCCGGTGCGGCAAGGTGCCCCGCACCTGGCCGCACCGGCTCGCGACAGCCGGAAGACCCTTACTTGCGAGCCTGCTTGGCAAGCTCCTCATCAATCTGCTCGAACTTGTCCGCAGCCATGGTCAGGTAGTCACCCATGCCGTCGAGACCGTCCAGCGTCGTCTTCGTGCCCTGCACGAACTCGTCGAAGTTCTCGTCGAACGCCTTCGACGACGACTTCGTGACGTAGCCGGACTGCACAAGGTTGTTGATGTACTTGCGGAGGCCCTGAGCTTCGTCCTGGATCCTTTTTCCTTCTCCTTCACGACATGCTTGGCAGCTTCCCGCATGTCCTGATATGTGATGTCTAAGGTCCTTGGCC
>KE353794.1 GCA_000415505.1 Streptomyces afghaniensis 772 | reverse complement strand
GCACCGGCTCGCGACAGCCGGAAGACCCTTACTTGCGAGCCTGCTTGGCAAGCTCCTCATCAATCTGCTCGAACTTGTCCGCAGCCATGGTCAGGTAGTCACCCATGCCGTCGAGACCGTCCAGCGTCGTCTTCGTGCCCTGCACGAACTCGTCGAAGTTCTCGTCGAACGCCTTCGACGACGACTTCGTGACGTAGCCGGACTGCACAAGGTTGTTGATGTACTTGCGGAGGCCCTCGAGCTTCTCCTGGAGCTTTTCCTTCTCCTTCACGACATGCTTGGCAGCTTCCCGCATGTCCTGATATGTGATGTCAAGGTCCTTGGCCAGTGAAGCCGCTCCCTCTCACAACGCCGC
>KE353793.1 GCA_000415505.1 Streptomyces afghaniensis 772 | reverse complement strand
GATGCGCCCAGTCCTCCCGGGTCGGCGTCCGCTCCTCGGGAAGCTCCGCCAGCGCCTCGCGGATCGTCGCCAGCGGGATGCCGACCCGTTGCGCGGCCCGGATGAAGGCGACCCTGCGCAGCGTGTCACGCGAGTAGCGGCGCTGATTGCCGGCGGTCCGGCGACTGCTGATCAGGCCCTTCGACTCGTAGAAGTGCAGGGCGGAAACGGCGGCCCCGCTGCGCGCCGCCAGCTGGCCGACCGTGAGCTCGTGGATCTTCTCTGAAATCTGGGGCACCCTTCGAACCCTACCGATCGACCCCACCGAGTCCGTTGACACGGCCCCCG
>KE353792.1 GCA_000415505.1 Streptomyces afghaniensis 772 | reverse complement strand
TGACCTTCGCGTTATGGACTCGTCGTCGGCGCCGTCCGTCCGGTAACGAAGGTTCTTTACACCCCTCATCCGGGGCTCAGGGCGCGTGTGCGGCGCGCCCATCGCGTACGCGCCCGTACGTCACACGTACACAGCACGACCACGGCCGTACGCGGTCCCGCCCACGCCTCACCAGGAGTGGCCACCCTCAAACCAATGAAGATTTAAGGGGTAAAACGAAGTGGCAGCGGAGATCGTCAATCCTCGCAGCGAAAGCACGACGGACCATACGGGCAGCGAGGGCGGTGCGGAGCCCCTCGACTCCTTCGATCCGGCGTTCGCGCTCCACCGCGGCGGCAAGATGGCCGTGCAGGCCACGGTGCCGGTCCG
>KE353791.1 GCA_000415505.1 Streptomyces afghaniensis 772 | reverse complement strand
TCGAGGGCGGCTACGTCATGCACTCGCTGGCGAAGATGCCGCACATGCTGGTCGCCGGCGCCACCGGCTCCGGCAAGTCGTCCTGCATCAACTGCCTGATCACCTCGATCATGATGCGGGCGACCCCGAGGACGTCCGGATGATCCTCGTCGACCCCAAGCGTGTCGAGCTGACCGCCTACGAGGGCATCCCGCACCTGATCACCCCGATCATCACCAACCCCAAGCGGGCCGCCGAGGCGCTCCAGTGGGTCGTACGCGAGATGGACCTGCGCTACGACGACCTGGCCGCCTACGGCTACCGGCACATCGACGACTTCGAACCGGGCCGTGCGCGAGGGCAAGGTCAACCGCCGAGGCAGCGAGCGG
>KE353790.1 GCA_000415505.1 Streptomyces afghaniensis 772 | reverse complement strand
CGGGCGCCGAGGCGCTCCATGGGTCGTACGCGAGATGGACCTGCGCTACGACGACCTGGCCGCCTACGGCTACCGGCACATCGACGACTTCAACCGGGCCGTGCGCGAGGGCAAGGTCAAACCGCCCGAGGGCAGCGAGCGGGAGCTCCAGCCGTACCCGTACCTGCTGGTCATCGTCGACGAGCTCGCCGACCTGATGATGGTCGCGCCG
>KE353789.1 GCA_000415505.1 Streptomyces afghaniensis 772 | reverse complement strand
CTGCGCAAGGGCGCCGACTTCGTGACCGCGCCCAGTGTCGAACAGCTCGTCGAGAAGATGAACGAGCTCACCGACAAGCCGCTGCTCGACGCGGCCGGGATCCGCCGCCAGATCGAGGCCCGCGACCTGCAGATCGCCAACCCCTACGCCAAGGACGCCCAGGTGCAGGGCATCCGCAACGCCCGCCGCTACATCGGTGACCGCCTCGGCCGGGTCGCCACCCCGCACCGCATCCTCGACCCGGCGGCCGGCCCCCTCATCGGCGTCAAGCTGCACATCCTCACCCGCAAGACGCTCGGCGGCATCCAGACCGACCTCGACTCGCGCGCCCTCGGCACCGACGGCAAGCCGGTGGAGGGGCTGTACGCGGCCGGCGAGGTCGCCGGATTCGGCGGCGGCGGTGTCCACGGCTACAACGCGCTGGAGGGCACCTTCCTCGGCGGCTGCCTCTTCTCAGGGCGGGCGGCGGGCCGGGCGGCGGCGAAGCAGACCGCCTGACCGTACCCGGACGGCCCGCCTCCTCAAGCCTGCACGAGGCGGGCCAGCACCGTGGCGTGGCTCTGTTCCGGCGTCTTCGACGCGGTCAGCAGCGTCACGTCGCCCTTGCGGACCAGGTCACGGACGTGGCCGAGGGCCTCGGCCGCCTCGCCGGCGGCGAGCTCCGCCTCGTAGCGCCCGGCGAATTCCTCGTACGAGCCCTCGCCCGCGTGGTACCAGCGGCGCAGTTCCGTCGACGGGGTGATCGTCTTGGGCCACTCGTCCACCCGGGCCGCGTCCTTCGCCAGGCCCCGCGGCCAGAGCCGGTCGACCAGGACGCGCACCCCGTCCTCCGGCTCGGGCGGATCGTAGACGCGGCGTACACGGACACTCATGCTCAGCCCCTTCAGCTTCCGCGGCGGACGGGTGTCCGGCGAGCGTAACCCCGGCCGGGGGCCGGCGCCCGACCGTGCCGCAGGACCGATTCCGCTCGCGCCGAGCGGGTACTCCGTCCGCCTGACGGCGTCGAGGGAGGAGGTCACGTCATGAGTGGATCGGACGACCTGCCGGTCGTGCGCACACTCGCCGAGCTCACCGAGCTGGTCGAACGGCACCAGGGCCTGTACGTCCGCTGGTCGCGCGGCCCCGCGACCGATCTCCGCGACGTGTCCAGCACCGACGATCTGACGGGCGTGTCCATGCCGGGCCTGTCCGCCAACCCGCTCGACGTCGAGGACTGGTGGGAGGACCGGCCCGTCCGGGTGTGGGTGGCCCGCCGCCTGCACGACTACGCCCATCTGCCGCACGAGAAGGGGCCCGGTGTGCGGGCCTGGGTGCTCGCTGGCAAGGAGACCTCTCGCGGACCCGACAACGAACCGCTGGTCACCGACGCCCGGCCGATGTGCTGGATCGATCAGCAGGTGATCGACGAGGCGAAGGCGGAGGTGTCCCGGCAGGAGAACCCCTGGGGGCCGCTGCGCCGCAGCTGAATCCCCCAGGGGCGGTGGCGGGAGGGCCCTCAGCCGGAGCGGCGTCGGGCCGCCGCGCGCCGCTTCAGCGCCCGGCGTTCGGTCTCGCTGGTCCCGCCCCACACGCCGATGGACTGCCCTGTGT
>KE353788.1 GCA_000415505.1 Streptomyces afghaniensis 772 | reverse complement strand
TCTCGACCGCGTCCGGGAACTCGGCCGACGACGTCCACAGCCGAGGCCGTGGCCCGGGCACATCCCGGCCGTGCTCGCGGAGAGTCGAACACATCACTTCGAGACGTTCGCCGTTGGCCGGCCGGACCGCGAGGAAGTCGGAGAGCGCGAACGTGAAGCGATCGCCGTGATCCGACCCGCCGCTGCCCACGAGCTGGATCTCGTCATGGAAGGAGCCACCGCAGCAGGCGCCGAGGACTCCCATCCCCACGGCCAGGACGGGGTCGGCAAGCACGATCTCCTGTCCGTCGCACTCCAGGTTGTCATCCGCGCCCCGCCCCCAGTCCTCCGGCAGCCCGCCCATCAGCTCCGCCAGACCGCCCAACTCCTCAGCCGGGTAGGACCGGCCGAAGCCGTCCAGTCCGCCGAAGAGGTCCACTGCCGGAAAGGCGCAGGCGGCGTTGTTCCGATGAACCGACAAGTCGATCACATCGCCCATACCGGTCACGGGCATTCTTCCTCTCCGCCATGGGCGCGGATGGCCAGTGCGGCCGCCGCCGCCCGCAGATCCGAATCCAGCCGGTCCAGCCGACGCCCCACCTCGTCCCGGTAGCGGATCGTCCGGTCCGGGTCACGGGTCTCCCCGTGCCGAAGCAGCGCACGGACCACGAGGACGTCCTGGGAGGCCCGCTCAGCCGCCGCCGCAGCCCGCGTCAGTACCGGACCGCCGGTCGCGTCCGTTGCTGCGCCGATCCTCAGATAGCGGGTGAACCAGCGCAGGGAGTGGTGGTAGTTCCAGAGCCCGAGTTGCAGGTGCGGGATCCACCACGGATGGGCGGCCGCCGCCCGAAGCGCTCGCCCGGTGAGGAGGAACAGATCATCCAGCCGGGCCTCGAGGAAGGCCACCAGCTCCGTTCCGCTGAACTCGTCCGCCCCTGTACCGGAGAGCGACTCCACGTGATCGAAAAGGTCCGCCGGGCGCGCCGTAACGTCCGTGACGGGAACGCCCCAGGCATCCACGGACAACCACTCCTGCCGGATGTGCGAGCCGAAGAGGGCTGCCTCCACAGCTGCCAGTGACACGCGCTCGTCCAGGAAGACGACATCGACGGGATCCGTCAGCCTGACTGTCCGATCGGCCGGATCGTACTCACGCACCACCAGGGAGTGAAGCGCATGGGTCTTCCCGTGGTTCATCCAGAAGTGCTCCAGGTGGAACGTGTCCGCGACGACCACGACAGGACGCTGCCGGCGCAACGCCTCGACCAGACCCTCCTTGGCTCCCGCCTCTGCGCAGGAGACCCTGCCCACGCGGTGGCCCTGCCGCGCCATCGCCGCGACCAGCCCCGACAGTACATCCCTGAACAGCAGGAACCCCTTTTCCCGCCGTGCGCGGGTTCCGACTGCCGAGCCGAGGACCGAGGCTGGATCCGACTCGGGCTGCCGGTCCAGAAGCAGAGTTCCGAGCGCCGCGTGCGAACAACCCGGGTCGGTGAACACATCCCTCGCCTTGCCGGCCGCCGGGTCGGGCAGGGCCCCCGCTGCCGCCCTCATGAGAGGGCACCGGCGTACACGGAGCTCATCAGCGCCTCCAGATCCTTCTGGCCGTGTGCCAGGGCACCGAACGAGGCCGCGATGACGATGCCGGTGGCCGGATCCCCACCGCCGCAGACGTGCCCGACCAGGCCGACCATGCCGAACGAACTCGCCGACCAGCCCGAACCGAAGCCCCAGTGCTTGCTGACGTCACGGGAGAAACCACGCGCGTACTCGCACTCGTGCTTCCAGGTGCGATCGAAGGTGGGGCCGCGGCCACGGCCCGTCATGAGAGCGAGAGTTCCACGCGACACCGGGGAGGATCCCCGCCCGTCGAGGCCCAGGAGCACCTGCTCGTACAACCGGCCGAGATCGGCCATCGTGCCGTAGCAGCCGTAGGACGGGATCCTGGTTCGGCAGCCCGGTGCACTGATCAGGTAAGGCACTCGGCGTACGCCCCGGCGGTTGATGTAGGACGGCACCGCGAGCCGGGGCCGGACGGAGTCGTGCACCTCGGCGGACATCGTCACCCAGGTCGACTCCAGACCCATCGGCCGGCAGATCCGCTGCACCACGTCTTCGGGGTAGCCGTGTGCGCGCTTGGCCTCGATGAGCGCCGCCAGGACGTACCAGCCGGTCTCCTGGTGGTACCCCTGGTCCCGGCCCGGCACCCAGCCCGGTTCGAGCGGCGCGGCGTTGACACGTTCGATGAACGTGTCGTACCGCTCGTAGTAGGGCCCGGGTCCGGACAGGTAGCGGAACCCTCCCGAGTGCGTCAAGACGTCCCCGATCGTGATCCCGGCTTTGCCGCCGGCGCCGAACTCGGGCAGGTGCCGGCTGACCGGATCATCGAAGTCCAACGCGCCCTCGTCGACCAGGAGAGCGACGGCCAGCGCGAGCAGCGGCTTGCCCGCACAGCTCCAGTACAGGACGGAGTCACGGCTCATGGGATGTCCGGGCTGCGCTTCTCCGATCGCCGCGTCGAGCAGGGGGATTCCGTGACGCGAGACGAACAGCTGCGCTCCGAGGAGTGGCTGAGCGGCCAGGCGCTCTGCCAGGACGCGCCGCACCTGCTCGAAGGCACTCGGCCACCGCTCCCGGGTCACGGCGTCCTCACCAGTCGATCCAGCTCCGCGGCCAGCTCGGCGAGGTTCGAGGCCGCGAACATCACGTCAACCGGTATCTCGACGCCGTATTCGGATTCAAGACAGACCATCACCTCGACGGCCGCCATCGAATCCCCTCCGAGTTCGAAGAAGTCGTCGTCAGGTCCGACACGGCGGCCTGGTCGCAAGACGCGCTCCCACACCGTGGCCAGCATGGACTGGGTACCGGGCAGGCAGTCCCGGGGCTCCGCGTCGAGGTGTGCCCGGACCAGTGCCCTGATCGCCTCGGGGTTCGGCTTGCCGGTACGCAGGCGAGGGATGGCCACGGTCGGCACGGTGACCGCGGGGACGGCGTGCTCGGGCAGCCACTCACGCAGGAACCGCCGCATCTTCAGCGCCTCGGCGCTCTCCGAGCTCTCCACGACCGCCGCGAGCACCTGCCCCAGCGTGGGGTGTTCGACGGCGAGCACAGCGGCACTCGTCACCGCCGGGTGCCGCTCCAGCAGGCTCTGCACCTGTGGCAGCGAGACGGTCCTGCCGCCCACACGCGCCAGCGACTCGTTCCTGCCCGTGAAGTGGATCCGGCCGTCCGCGGCCATCACCCCCCGGTCCGCGGTGACGGTCCAGCCGTCCCGCCAGGTTGCCGTGGCCTGATCGGTGTGGGTCAGATAGCTCAACGGTGCCTGTGCGTCCCGCAGGCAGATGTATCCCTCGGCGCCGGAACTCAGCCACTGACCCTCCTCCGAGAGGATCCGCGCTTCGGTGCCCGGTGCGGGATAGCCGCCGGGCCCGAGGTGACAGTCGTCCTGAGTCACCACCAGGTGAGCGTCACCGCCTTCGGTGAGCCCGTAGGAGTTGATGATCCGGCAGTTCTGCAGGCGGTCGGCGAGCCCGCGATGGACTTCGGGGCTCAGCGCGTCCGAGATGAATCGGAGCCGCCGCAGCCGTGGCGGTCGGGGAGCGGCGCCGCTGTCCAGGGAGCGCAGCAGCGATGTTCCGACGGCAGCGGGGAGCACCGCCGTCTCGATGCCCTCTTCGGCCGCCATCTCAAGGAAGCGATGGGGT
>KE353787.1 GCA_000415505.1 Streptomyces afghaniensis 772 | reverse complement strand
TACTGGTCCACGTCGGGCTTCCGATATCCACGGCCCGGCTGCTCAGCTCTTACGGCTCGGTCATGGAGGCCTGCGGCCTGACCGTGGCTCCGTCCCGGCTGCGGATGCTGGCGGTCAAGGCCACCACTCGCCGTGAGGTCCGGCCCGTACCGCCGCGTCGGGGCATCATCCGGCCCACCTCGACAGGGCTGCGGCTCCGTCTGCGGCTCGCTCCAGGGCAGGAACCGGCCGACGTCGCGGCCTCGGCGGAACGGCTGCGGCATGCCTGGGGCGTTCACGCCGTGTACGTCTCGACCGTCAAGCCGGGTGTTGTTGAGCTGCGGCTGGTCGGCTTCGACGTACT
>KE353786.1 GCA_000415505.1 Streptomyces afghaniensis 772 | reverse complement strand
CGAAGCGGACAAGCTGACGCACGACGGCGAGGCGGTCGACTTCCCCGAGCCGGGCGTCTACAAGCGCCCCATCGCCTTCAACGTACTGCCGCTCGCGGGCAACATCGTCGACGACGGTCTGAACGAGACCGACGAGGAGCAGAAGCTCCGCAACGAGTCCCGCAAGATCCTTGAGATCCCCGGGCTGAAGGTCTCCGGCACCTGTGTGCGCGTCCCGGT
>KE353785.1 GCA_000415505.1 Streptomyces afghaniensis 772 | reverse complement strand
CCTCGTCTAGGTCGATCTCGCGGATCAGCGGCGTGACCGTGCCGGTCTGGAGCCGGGACATGTCGAGCAGGTTCCCGACGAGATGGTCGAGGCGGTCGGCGCCCTCCTCGATGCCCGCCAGCAGCTCCGCCCGGTCCTCCTCGGACCACTCGACGTCCTCGGAGCGCAGGGAGGTCACCGCCGCCTTGATCCCGGCGAGCGGGGTGCGCAGGTCGTGGCTGACGGCGGCGAGCAGCGCCGTACGGATGCGGTTGCCCTCGGCGAGCGTGCGGGCCCGGCCGGCCTCCTCCTGGAGCCTGCGGCGGTCCAGGACGACGGCGGCCTGGGCGGCGAAGGCGGCCAGCACGCGGCGGTCCTCGGCGGGCAGGACGCGGCC
>KE353784.1 GCA_000415505.1 Streptomyces afghaniensis 772 | reverse complement strand
AGCACCCGGAGGTGCCGCTGGTCGTCTCCGAGGTGAACCCGCACGCGATCGCGAACCGCCCCAAGGGCATCATCGCCAACCCGAACTGCACGACGATGGCCGCGATGCCGGTGCTCCGTCCGCTGCACGCGGAGGCGGGCCTGGAAGCCCTGGTCGTCGCCACGTACCAGGCGGTCTCCGGCTCCGGCCTCGCGGGCGTCGCCGAGCTGCACGGCCAGACGCAGAAGGTCGTCGCCGAAGCGGACAAGCTGACGCACGACGGCGAGGCGGTCGACTTCCCCGAGCCGGGCGTCTACAAGCGCCCCATCGCCTTCAACGTACTGCCGCTCGCGGGCAACATCGTCGACGACGGTCTGAACGAGACCGACGAGGAGCAGAAGCTCCGCAACGAGTCCCGCAAGATCCTTGAGATCCCCGGGCTGAAGGTCTCCGGCACCTGTGTGCGCGTCCCGGTCTTCTCCGGCCACTCGCTGCAGATCAATCGCCCGCTTCCGCCCGCCCGA
>KE353783.1 GCA_000415505.1 Streptomyces afghaniensis 772 | reverse complement strand
CTTGGCATTCCAGGCATCGTTCATCGCCCTGAGCTGTGCGGGGGTCACGTCCTGGCCGGCGATGCGGGCGCCGACCCCGTTGTCCGCCATGCTGGAGGCTGGCGTTCCTTCGGGAGGGACCTCGCCCCGTTTCTTGGGCTTGAACCCGTCGAAGATCTTCTGCCACCCCTTGGTGGAGGCGATCTCATAGGCGGGCGACGCGGCCAGGCTCCGCCTTCTGCCACTCCGCCCAACCTCGTCACGTTGGGTGGCGATGGAGCTCTTGGTCGTCGCGTTCCCGTGTTCTTGACCT
>KE353782.1 GCA_000415505.1 Streptomyces afghaniensis 772 | reverse complement strand
ACCCGGGCACAAAAGGAACCCGGCCTCCACCGGTGCTGTGGTGGAGGCCGGGTTCCTTTTGTGCCCGGGTCCGGGAGAGCGGAGCCCTGGGTGTCAGAGTGGGGTGGGACCGGTGCCGCCGCCCGGCTGGATGCGTCCGCGCCAGGCGCCGGACTCTCCGCCGCGCTTCTCGATGTACTGCTTGAAGCGCTGCATGTCGCCCTTGATCTGGCGGTCGATCGCGCCGAGCATGTCCGCGGCCTTTTCCACCGCTCCGCTGGGCTCGACGTCCATCACGAGCTCCACCCTGGTGTGGGTGTCGTCCAGGCGCTGGAAGCGGACGGTGCCCTTCTGGTGGGTGTCTCCGCTGGTCGTGCGCCAGGTGACGCGCTCGTCGGGCAGCTGGTCGACGATCTCGGTGTCGAACTCACGCCGTACTCCGCCGATCTTGGTGGTCCAGTGGTTGTGACG
>KE353781.1 GCA_000415505.1 Streptomyces afghaniensis 772 | reverse complement strand
ACCACCGGGCCCGCCACGACCGGCCCGGCGGCGAACGGGCCGGAGTGAGCGACTTGGCGACGGCGAGCGGGTTGTCGCTGCCGCCGCCGATGACGACCAGCCGGTCGCCGAGCACCCCGGTCGAGCACCTGGAGCTTGGCGTGCCGCGCCGCGCGCCGTATGGCCTCGACGGTCAGCTCGCTGTCCCGTCGGGTGCGGTGCCGAGCACGACACACACGTGCTCGGGCGAGTTCCACCCGAGGGCGGCGGCCCGCGACACGGCGCCCTCGTCGGCCTCGCCGCTGAGCACGGCGTTCACGACCAGGGACTCCAGGCGGGCGTCCCAGGCCCCGCGTGCCTCGGCGGCCTGCGCGTACACCTGGGCGGTGGCGAAGGCGCTCTCCCGGGCGTACACGAGCAGGGCCTCGCGCAGCACCCCCTCGT
>KE353780.1 GCA_000415505.1 Streptomyces afghaniensis 772 | reverse complement strand
GCGTGCCGCGCCGCGCGCCGTATGGCCTCGACGGTCAGCTCGCTGTCCCCGTCGGGTGCGGTGCCGAGCACGACACACACGTGCTCGGGCGAGTTCCACCCGAGGGCGGCGGCCCGCGACACGGCGCCCTCGTCGGCCTCGCCGCTGAGCACGGCGTTCACGACCAGGGACTCCAGGCGGGCGTCCCAGGCCCCGCGTGCCTCGGCGGCCTGCGCGTACACCTGGGCGGTGGCGAAGGCGATCTCCCGGGCGTACACGAGCAGGGCCTCGCGCAGCACCCCCTCGTCTCCCGGGGCCGCGACCTCGTCGATCGCGGACTCCATGACCTCGATGGTGGTGCGCACCATCTCCACGGTCTGGCGCAGCGTGATCGCCCGGGTCAGTTCGCGCGGCGCGGTTCCGAACACGTCGGTGGAGATGGC
>KE353779.1 GCA_000415505.1 Streptomyces afghaniensis 772 | reverse complement strand
CGTTCACGACCAGGGACTCCAGGCGGGCGTCCCAGGCCCCGCGTGCCTCGGCGGCCTGCGCGTACACCTGGGCGGTGGCGAAGGCGATCTCCCGGGCGTACACGAGCAGGGCCTCGCGCAGCACCCCCTGTCTCCCGGGGCCGCGACCTCGTCGATCGCGGACTCCATGACCTCGATGGTGGTGCGCACCATCTCCACGGTCTGGCGCAGCGTGATCGCCCGGGTCAGTTCGCGCGGCGCGGTTCCGAACACGTCGGTGGAGATGGCCTGCGGGGCCTCCGGATGCCGGAACCACTCGGTGAAGGCGGCGATACCCGCCTGCGCGACCAGACCGATCCAGGAACGGTTCTCCGGGGGCAGTGGCCCGGTACCAGGGCAGCGTCTCGTCCATCCGCGCGATGGCCTGCGCGGCGAGCGATCCGGACGACTTCTCCAGCC
>KE353778.1 GCA_000415505.1 Streptomyces afghaniensis 772 | reverse complement strand
GGTAGACGTAGGCGGCCGTGCGCGTGCGGAACTTCGCCATGGCCTTGTCGTACGACGCCTTGTCCTCCAGGAAGACGGAGATGCCGACGGCGGCCTCCATCATCGACAGCTCCCAGTTGCCGTTGGAGTTCGAGCCGTTGATCACCTCGGGCAGGTACACGGTGCGGAGCATGGTGGCGAAGCGGCCGGAGTCGGTCCAGGTGCCGGTGTACGTGTACTTGATGATCTCGGCGGCCTTGGGCCAGGAGGAACCGGCCCAGCCGGTCTGCAGGGGCGCGTTGCTGTTGGTGTGGTCGCGGATCACGGCGGACCAGGCGTCCATCAGCTCGATCGCCTTGCGCGCGTGCCGTTCGTCGCGGGTGACGTACCAGGCGAGGGCCTGGGTGTAGGCGGCGATCGCGTCCTCGCGTTCGTCGGTGCAGCCGTTGTCGGGGTTGGAGTACGAACCGCACTCGA
>KE353777.1 GCA_000415505.1 Streptomyces afghaniensis 772 | reverse complement strand
TTGCCGTTGGAGTTCGAGCCGTTGATGACCTCGGGCAGGGTACACGGTGCGGAGCATGGTGGCGAAGCGGCCGGAGTCGGTCCAGGTGCCGGTGTACGTGTACTTGATGATCTCGGCGGCCTTGGGCCAGGAGGAACCGGCCCAGCCGGTCTGCAGGGGCGCGTTGCTGTTGGTGTGGTCGCGGATCACGGCGGACCAGGCGTCCATCAGCTCGATCGCCTTGCGCGCGTGCCGTTCGTCGCGGGTGACGTACCAGGCGAGGGCCTGGGTGTAGGCGGCGATCGCGTCCTCGCGTTCGTCGGTGCAGCCGTTGTCGGGGTTGGAGTACGAACCGCACTCGACGACCGCCCGGGGCCTGGGCGTGCGGTTCAGGTCGGCGTACGTGCTC
>KE353776.1 GCA_000415505.1 Streptomyces afghaniensis 772 | reverse complement strand
TGCTCGGACGACCTTGCCCCGGCCGGCCAGTGAGACTGTGGACCCGCAGGGGCGCCGCTCTCGTCACGGTGGCAGGGTCACCGACTCGCCTCGTCGGCCAGGAACGACCGCAAATGGCCCAGCAGCGCCTCCGGTTGCTCTTCCGGGATGAAGTGGCCGCACTCCGGGATTTCTGCTCCGGTGACGTCGTCCGCGTAGGCGCGCCAGATCTCCAGCGTCGGCAGGCGGGAGGGCAGCCCTGCGGAACCCCAGAGCGCCAGTACCGGCATGGTGAGGCGGCGGCCCTCGGCGGCGTCGATGTCGTCGAGGGCGACGTCCTGCTCCATGGCGCGGTAGTCGTCGAAACTCGCGCGCATGGCACCCGGGCGGGAGAAGGCTCGGACATAT
>KE353775.1 GCA_000415505.1 Streptomyces afghaniensis 772 | reverse complement strand
AGGAGCGTCCTGACCCGAAGATCATCGAGCCACCGACGCGATCATCCGGCTGACCGCGACCTGTATCTGCGGATCGGACCTGTGGCCCTACCGCGGGGTCGAGCCCGCCGACCACACGGCCATGGGCCACGAGTACGTGGGCGTCGTCGAGGCGGTCGGCGACGACGTGCGCAACGTCAAGGTCGGCGACTTCGTCGTCGGGTCGTTCGTCATCTCCGACAACACCTGCGAGATCTGCCGCTCGGGCTACCAGTCCGGCTGTGTGCACCGCGAATTCGTGGCGGGCACGATCGGCACCCAGGCCGAGAAGGCCCGCATCCCCCACGCGGACGGCACCCTCGT
>KE353774.1 GCA_000415505.1 Streptomyces afghaniensis 772 | reverse complement strand
TCCCCCGATCAGCCAGGAGGACGACCGTGACCGTGACCGACCGCATCGCACTGACCCCTTCGGCGCGGACATCGCGGGCGAGTGCGCCCGGCTGCGCGCCCTCGGCCCGATCGTGCCGGTGGAGCTGCCCGGCGGGATCCCCGCCTGGGCGCCCACGCGTTACGACACGCTGAAGGAACTCATCCTCGACGCGCGGGTCAGCAAGGACCC
>KE353773.1 GCA_000415505.1 Streptomyces afghaniensis 772 | reverse complement strand
TGAAGTCGATCCAGTGTTCTGGTTCGTTCGCGGTCTGCGCGGCGGACAGGATCGCGATCTGCCCTTCGTAGCCGATCTGCTTGGCGAGCAGCTGCACCTCGGTACGGCCCAGGTCCTCGGCGGAGGCCTGCGAGACGAAGGCGTTGCGGCAGTCGGGCGTGGTGTCGGAGTCGTAGGTGACGACCTTGATGCCGTTCTTCATGGCCTGCTTGAGCGCGGTGCACAGGGCGCCCGGGTCCTGCGCGGAGACGGCCATCGCGTCGACCTGCTGCTGCGTGAGCGTGTTGACGTAGGAGACCTGGCCGGCGGTGTCGGTCGCGCTGGAGGGACCGACCTCCTTGTA
>KE353772.1 GCA_000415505.1 Streptomyces afghaniensis 772 | reverse complement strand
CCAGGTGTTCTGGTTCGTCGCGGTCTGCGCGGCGGACACGGATCGCGATCTCGCCCTTCGTAGCCGATCTGCTTGGCGAGCAGCTGCACCTCGGTACGGCCCAGGTCCTCGGCGGAGGCCTGCGAGACGAAGGCGTTGCGGCATCGGGCGTGGTGTCGGAGTCGTAGGTGACGACCTTGATGCCGTTCTTCATGGCCTGCTTGAGCGCGGTGCACAGGGCGCCCGGGTCCTGCGCGGAGACGGCCATCGCGTCGACCTGCTGCTGCGTGAGCGTGTTGACGTAGGAGACCTGGCCGGCGGTGTCGGTCGCGCTGGAGGGACCGACCTCCTTGTAGCTGGAGCCGAGCTCCTTCAGCGCCTTCTCGCCGCCCTTGTCGGCGGAGGTGAAGTACGGGTTGTTGACC
>KE353771.1 GCA_000415505.1 Streptomyces afghaniensis 772 | reverse complement strand
GTCCTGCGCGGAGACGGCCATCGCGTCGACCTGCTGCTGCGTGAGCGTGTTGACGTAGGAGACCTGGCCGGCGGTGTCGGTCGCGCTGGAGGGACCGACCTCCTTGTAGCTGGAGCCGAGCTCCTTCAGCGCCTTCTCGCCGCCCTTGTCGGCGGAGGTGAAGTACGGGTTGTTGACCTGCTTGGGCAGGAAGCCGACGGTCAGCCCCTTCTTCAGCTCGGCGTTCGGGTCGGCC
>KE353770.1 GCA_000415505.1 Streptomyces afghaniensis 772 | reverse complement strand
CAGCGCGGAGTCGTCGTGGTCCCCGGCGACGATGAGCGCCGGTGTGGTCATGGTGTCGAAGGACGGCCTCATGAAGGGCAGGTGCTCGACGGCGAACGGGGTCAGGTCGTCGCCCAGGCCGGCCATGGCGAGCAGCACACCGGCCTTCACACGAGGGTCGGACATGTCCTCGCCGGGAACACCGTCGGAGTCGAGGACGCGCGCGCCGAGGAGCATGCTCGACGTCTGGGCTCCCCAGGAGTGGCCGGCCACGGCGACGCGGTCGCGGTCGAGGCGTCCGGTGAG
>KE353769.1 GCA_000415505.1 Streptomyces afghaniensis 772 | reverse complement strand
GTAGGTGTAGGGGTCGGTGGACCAGTCCGGTCCGCGTGTGGTCAGCGCGGAGTCGTCGTGGTCCCCGGCGACGATGAGCGCCGGTGTGGTCATGGTGTCGAAGGACGGCCTCATGAAGGGCAGGTGCTCGACGGCGAACGGGGTCAGGTCGTCGCCCAGGCCGGCCATGGCGAGCAGCACACCGGCCTTCACACGAGGGTCGGACATGTCCTCGCCGGGAACACCGTCGGAGTCGAGGACGCGCGCGCCGAGGAGCATGCTCGACGTCTGGGCTCCCCAGGAGTGGCCGGCCACGGCGACGCGGTCGCGGTCGAGGCGTCCGGTGAGGCCCGGTACGGAGGCTTCGAGAACGTCGAGTCCGT
>KE353768.1 GCA_000415505.1 Streptomyces afghaniensis 772 | reverse complement strand
GCACGGTCGCGACGAGCATCAGCCACACCAGCGAGACCGGGATGAGGACCTTCCAGCCGAGCTTCATCAGCTGGTCGTAGCGGACGCGTGGGAGCGTGCCGCGGATCCAGATGAACATGAACAGCAGCAACTGGACCTTGACCGTGAACCAGAGCATCGGCCACCAGCCGTGGTTCGCGCCCTCCCAGAAGGTGCTGATCGGCCAGGGGGCCCGCCAGCCGCCGAGGAACAGCGTCGTGGCGACGGCCGAGACGGTCACCATGTTGACGTACTCGGCGAGCATGAACATCGCGAACTTGATCGACGAGTACTCGGTGTTGAAGCCGCCGACCAGGTC
>KE353767.1 GCA_000415505.1 Streptomyces afghaniensis 772 | reverse complement strand
TCGGCTCCCGCGTGGGCGTCGGCGTCCACGTCGGCTGGACGGCCGCGCCCTGCTGGGTGTCCAGGTCGAACTTGCTGGTGTCGCCCATCACGCCGAAGGTGTACGCCGCCCAGATCTTCGCCGGGAAATCACCACCGTTGATCCGGGGCTCGCCGGCGGCCTTGTACATCGGGACCTGGGCGTGGGTCTTGGCGTCCTCGCCGAACAGGCCGACGGAGGTGACCAGGTTCGGCGTGTAGCCGGTGAACCAGGCCGACTTGTTGTTGTCGGACGTACCCGTCTTGCCCGCGACCTGCTGGCCGTCGCGCTCGGGGTTGTTCCGTACGGATGCCTGCGCCGTACCGTCGTCGACCACGCCGTCAGCACGGAGTCACGAGTCGGCGGCCTCGCG
>KE353766.1 GCA_000415505.1 Streptomyces afghaniensis 772 | reverse complement strand
GGGTCACGCTGCCAGAACACCGCACACCAGCCCCCGACGGGTCCAGGCGTGCCAGCAGACCGTCCAGGTAATGCGCGAACTCCCGTACTGCACTTGGGAGTCGATCCGCCGCCATCGCTCAACTCCCGCCCGACCGGACACTCCGCCCAGTAGGCAACACCAGTCGTGTTACAGCCGTGCTACGGGGAGTTTTCACACGCGGCGCAGGAGCCTCAGCACTCCCTCGTCAGACCGGCACCAGCACGCACCGCCCGGCCAGCTCGTCCATCGACAGCCCGAGCGCGCCCGCCAGCGCGGCCACGGTGAAGAAGGCCGGGGTCGGAGCCCGCCCGGTCTCGATCTTCCGGAGCGTCTCCGGGGAGATGCCCGCGCTCGCCGCGACCTCCGCCATGCTCCGGTCGCCACGCGCCTCACGCAGCAGCCGGCCGAGCCGTTCGCCGCGTTCGCGCTCTTCTGGGGTGAGAGGGGTGCGCACCATGCCCCGATTCTAATACCGGTATAATAATTGGCATGGTTGAGCTGAA
>KE353765.1 GCA_000415505.1 Streptomyces afghaniensis 772 | reverse complement strand
GGGAAAGTGACGACGCCAATACGAGCGGTCACTTCACGGCCTCCGCGACTTCCTCGACCCGGACCGTGAAGTCCTCGATCACGGTGTTCGCGAGGAAGGACTCCGCAAGATCGTGAATGCGGGCGAGGGCGGCCTCGTCGACCGGCCCGTCAACTTCCAGTTCGAAACGCTTTCCCTGGCGGACGTCCGAGATACCTTCGAAACCCAGCCGCGGCAGTGCGCGCTGCACCGCCTGGCCCTGGGGGTCGAGGATCTCCGGCTTGAGCATGACGTCGACTACGACGCGTGCCACTGGCACTCCCGGTGTGTGGTGCTGAGCAGGTTCCTTCAGACTACCCGCACAAAATTCTACGCGCGTCGACTTGTAGGAAACTACGTGACGGTCATCACGAT
>KE353764.1 GCA_000415505.1 Streptomyces afghaniensis 772 | reverse complement strand
GTCAAGCTCGTCGCCTTCGCCCTCGGCGCCGCACTCGCCGGCCTCGCCGGCACCGTCAGCGCCCACGTCACCTACAGCGTCGTCCCCACGCCGTACCAGTTCGCCGGCTCCACCCCGCCCAACTCCGCGTTCCTCCTGGCCGCGGTCGTCCTCGGCGGCATGGGCACGGTCGCAGGCCCCCTCCTCGGCGCGGCCCTGCTCTACCTGCTCCCCGAAAAGCTGGTGTTCCTCCAGGACAAGTCGCTCCTCGCCTTCGGAATCGCCCTCATCCTGCTGATGCGCTTCCGCCCCGAAGGCATCATCGCCAACCGCCGGCGCCAGCTCGAATTCCACGAGACCGGCCAACTCGACGTACCCAAACAAACCACGCTGACCGACGAACCGGCCGTCACCAAGGCGGGGGCGTAACCATCATGACTACACAGCCCACACCTGTACTCGAAGCCCGCGGCGTCACATGCGCGTTCGGCGCCTCACCGCCGTCCGCTCC
>KE353763.1 GCA_000415505.1 Streptomyces afghaniensis 772 | reverse complement strand
CATCGCCGCCGCCGCCCTCACTGGGCCAGGTCCGCACCGCCATCCACGCCCACGCCACCGCCGGCGCCGCACCCGGCCAGGTCCTCGCCCGCACCAACCGGCTGCTGGCCGACCTCGACTCCGAACTGCTCGTCTCCTGCCTCTACGCCCACCTCGACCTGGCACACCACCGGGCGGCCTTCGCCAGCGCGGGCCACGTGCCCCCGCTGCTGCGCCCCGTCCGTGCCACCGCAGGCGTCCTCGACGTCGAACCGGGCCCGCTGCTGGGCATCGACACCGGCGCCGCCTACCCGGTCACCACCGCGCCCCTGCCGCCCGGCACCACC
>KE353762.1 GCA_000415505.1 Streptomyces afghaniensis 772 | reverse complement strand
GGTTGGGCGCCTTGTGGATCCGGCGCTTGCGCGGCTCGGCCTGGGTGAACTTGAAGTGCTTGACCGCGTTGGTGACATAGGCCTCGGAGGGATCGATGCCCGCCTCCTCCAGGGCCTGGTCCAGAAGCCGCCCGGCGGGCCCGACGAACGGCTTCCCCTGCCGGTCCTCCTGATCCCCGGGCTGCTCCCCCACGAGCATGACGCGGGCGTCTTTGCTCCCGGCCCGAACACGGTCTGGGTGGCGTCCCGGTGCAAGGGACACCCCGGCACTCGGCAGCGGCCCGCCGCAGAGCGGGCAACCCTCCGCGATCCGGAACGAACGGTTCAGCGGTGTAGGCGTCC
>KE353761.1 GCA_000415505.1 Streptomyces afghaniensis 772 | reverse complement strand
GAGCGCGTCCAAGGTCGTCCTGCCGATGGAGCCGGATGCGGACCTGCGAGGCCTCGCCCCGAAGCTGTGGGTCGGTGAGGGCGCCACGCTGAGCCCGAAGTCCGGGACCCGGCGCGACTTCCGCACGCCGCAGAAGTACACCGTGACGGCGGCCGACGGCACCAAGCGCACCTGGACGGTCGAGGCGGTCCGCACCCGCAGCCCCCTGCTGCCCGGCTTGAACGCCGACCCCGACGTCCACTACCTCAACGGCAGATACTGGATCTACCCGACGACGGACGGCTTCCAGGGCTGGAGCGGCACCAAGTTCAAGGCCTACTCGTCGAAGGACCTGGTCCACTGGAAGGACCACGGCGTCATCCTCGACCTCGGGCCCGACGTGACCTGGGCCGACAAGTACGCCTGGGCGCCCGCGATCGCCGAGCGGAACGGCAAG
>KE353760.1 GCA_000415505.1 Streptomyces afghaniensis 772 | reverse complement strand
TGCCCGGCTTGAACGCCGACCCCGACGTCCACTACCTCAACGGCAGATACTGGATCTACCCGACGACGGACGGCTTCCAGGGCTGGAGCGGCACCAAGTTCAAGGCCTACTCGTCGAAGGACCTGGTCCACTGGAAGGCCACGGCGTCATCCTCGACCTCGGGCCCGACGTGACCTGGGCCGACAAGTACGCCTGGGCGCCCGCGATCCGCCGAGCGGAACGGCAAGTACTACTTCTACTTCT
>KE353759.1 GCA_000415505.1 Streptomyces afghaniensis 772 | reverse complement strand
TCGGAGGCCGCCGCCTCGGCTCCCTGGATGCCCTCTTCCTCGACACGTACGAGCGACGGGCCTGTACCTCGACCACTGGCTGCACGAGACGATGACCACCGACCGCCACGGCGCCATGCCCGCCACGACCGTCGTGGTCACGGCGGGCCAAGCCCCCTGGACACGGCTCTGTGGGGCGGCCTGAGCGATTTCGTGACGGACGTCCCGCTGTCCCCCTTCACCGAGGCGGAGGCGCGCGGCCTGCTGGCCGGAAAGGGCGTGACCGCCGAACCGGCCGTCGAGGAGGTCCTGCGCCTCACCGGCGGCCTCCCCGTCCTGGTCTCCACCCTTGCCGAATCCCGCCCCGCCGACCCTGACGACGTGGGCGACCCGAGCGCCACGGCGGTGGAACGCTTCCTGAAGTGGGAG
>KE353758.1 GCA_000415505.1 Streptomyces afghaniensis 772 | reverse complement strand
GTACCTCGACCACCTAGGCTGCACGAGACGACTGACCACCGACCGCCACCGGCGCCACTGCCCGCCACGACCGTCGTGGTCACGGCGGGCCAACGCCCCTGGACACGGCTCTGTGGGGCGGCCTGAGCGATTTCGTGACGGACGTCCCGCTGTCCCCTTCACCGAGGCGGAGGCGCGCGGCCTGCTGGCCGGAAAGGGCGTGACCGCCGAACCGGTCGTCGAGGAGGTCCTGCGCCTCACCGGCGGCCTCCCCGTCCTGGTCTCCACCCTCGCCGAATCCCGCCCCGCCGACCCTGACGACGTGGGCGACCCGAGCGCCACGGCGGTGGAACGCTTCCTGAAGTGGGAGCGGGACCCGGCACGACGAGCGGCCGCACTGGCCTGCGCGCTGCCGAGATGGCTGGACGCGGACGTGTTCCGGGCGGTCACCGACTGCCCTCAGGAGCAACTGGAGCCGCTCTACGCGTGGTTGCGGGGCAT
>KE353757.1 GCA_000415505.1 Streptomyces afghaniensis 772 | reverse complement strand
CGCGCTGCTCGCGGACGCGGCGACTGCGGACCGCATGGGCCGTGCCGCCCGAGACCATGTGGTGTCCCACTTCTCCTGGTCCCGCGCCGCCCGCCGGGTTGCCGACCTGTATCGGTCGGTAGTTCGGTGACCTGTCCCCCGGGCCGACCGCCCGGGGCAATGGGACGGGCACCCCGGAGGACCGTACTCCGGGGTGCCCGTCTGCTGTGGGGTCAGAACTCTGCGATCGGGTTTTTCAGGGTGCCCACCAGTTGGAGGGCGCCGGACGGGTCCGAGAGGTCGACCATCTGCTCGTTGTTGCGGAGCTGGAGGCGGTTGAGGCAGGACAGGGCGAACTCGGGGGACAACATGTCGTACTGCTTGAACTTGTCGGCGAGTTCGGGCATCGAGTCCTGGTAGGCGCGGGTGACCTCCGCGACCGTGCGCCAAGAAGTCGGCCTCCTCCAGGATGCCGTCGGAGGCGAGGTTCGCGCGAGGAAGCGGA
>KE353756.1 GCA_000415505.1 Streptomyces afghaniensis 772 | reverse complement strand
ACTCGGCGGTGACCCAGCCTTCACCGCTGCCCTTGCGCCAGCGCGGGACGCCTTCGGTGACGGAGGCGGTGCAGAAGACCTTGGTGTCGCCGAAGGAGACGAGGACGGAGCCTTCGGCGTGCTTGCTCCAGCCGCGTTCGATGGTGATCGGGCGGAGTTGCTGGGGGGTGCGGCCGTCGATTCGAGACATGCCGCTGAGCCTATCCGTACATACGGAAGGGGCCCCTCCCACGGTGGAAAGGGGCCCTCACGACCGACCTCGGCGGTCTGTCAGGGGGTGAAGCCCGGGACGATCCCCGCACTTCACATCAGGTCTTCGATCCCCGCGGCG
>KE353755.1 GCA_000415505.1 Streptomyces afghaniensis 772 | reverse complement strand
ACGCCTTCGGTGACGGAGGCGGTGCAGAAGACCTTGGTGTCGCCGAAGGAGACGAGGACGGAGCCTTCGGCGTGCTTGCTCCAGCCGCGTTCGATGGTGATCGGGCGGAGTTGCTGGGGGGTGCGGCCGTCGATTCGAGACATGCCGCTGAGCCTATCCGTACATACGGAAGGGGCCCCTCCCACGGTGGAAAGGGGCCCTCACGACCGACCTCGGCGGTCTGTCAGGGGGTGAAGCCCGGGACGATCCCCGCACTTCACATCAGGTCTTCGATCTCCGCGGCGATGGGGTCGGCGTCGGTGCCGATGACGACCTGGATCGCGGTGCCCATCTTGACGACGCCGTGGGCGCCGGCGGCCTTC
>KE353754.1 GCA_000415505.1 Streptomyces afghaniensis 772 | reverse complement strand
CAGGCCACCGGCACTACGTGTGCAGCGTGCCGTTCGGTGTCGCCGCCGGCAAGGGCCAGCTGTTCGAACTGTGGGTGAAGCGGGCCAAGGGCTACGACGGCGGCCAAGGGCAGGGCGACGGTGCGTCCCGGCCCGGCCGGCATCCCCCTTCACGACCCGGACGCCTCCAACGACAGCATCACCTTCGCCTTCGGCAAGCCGTCCACCCGACCGCGGCGGCACCGTCCGGCGACACCCTGACCGCCACGGGCACGGGCCGCACGCTCATCGCCACCGCAGCCGGGGCCGCTCTGTTGGGCGCCGTCGTCCTCGTCGTC
>KE353753.1 GCA_000415505.1 Streptomyces afghaniensis 772 | reverse complement strand
TCTTCCTCGCCTTCCGCGGTGACGACCTCATCGGCTTCCACTGGACCAAGATCCACGCCGAGGAGGGTCTGGGCGAGGTGTACGTCCTCGGCGTCGCCCCCGGCGCCCAGGGCGGCGGCCTCGGCAAGTCCCTGACGACGATCGGCCTGCGGCACCTGACGGACCGGGGGCTTGCCGACCGCGATGCTGTACGTCGACGCCGACAACACGGCGGCGGTGTCGGTATACGAACGGCTGGGGTTCGTCACGCACGAGGCGGATCTGATGTACCGGACGGAGACGTGACGGTGCCGGCCCCGGCCGGTGCCGGCCTCAGCCCACGGTGGCTCCGGCGTCGGCCGCGACGCGCGCGACGGACTCCCTGACCGCGTCCAGCGCCGAGGCTCGTTCCCGGTCGGTCATACGGGCGGGGCCGTACGTGATGACGGGCTCCAGGACC
>KE353752.1 GCA_000415505.1 Streptomyces afghaniensis 772 | reverse complement strand
GGACCGCCCCGGGCCTCCTCCGGTCGAGGCCCGCGCCTCCTGCGCGTATCGTCTCGGGCGGGGCTGCTGATGTGCGCGGTCGCGGGCCGCACCGGCCTCCGGCAGCCGCAGGTGAAGGTGGAGCCCTGGCATTCGGCGCTCCACACCGTGACCTCCCCGCCGTGCGAGGCGGCCACGTGCTTCACGATCGCCAGCCCAAGGCCCGTACCGCCGGTGGCACGGGAGCGGGCCGGGTCGACGCGGTAGAAGCGCTCGAAGATGCGCTCCTTGTCCTTGTCGGAGATGCCGATGCCCTGGTCGGTGACGGCGATCTCGATCTGTTCCCCGCCGGGCGCGTTCA
>KE353751.1 GCA_000415505.1 Streptomyces afghaniensis 772 | reverse complement strand
TCCCTGACGACGATCGGCCTGCGGCACCTGGCGGACCGGGGGCTGCCGACCGCGATGCTGTACGTCGACGCCGACAACACGGCGGCGGTGTCGGTATACGAACGGCTGGGGTTCGTCACGCACGAGGCGGATCTGATGTACCGGACGGAGACGTGACGGTGCCGGCCCCGGCCGGTGCCGGCCTCAGCCCACGGTGGCTCCGGCGTCGGCCGCGACGCGCGCGACGGACTCCCTGACCGCGTCCAGCGCCGAGGCTCGTTCCCGGTCGGTCATACGGGCGGGGCCGTACGTGATGACGGGCTCCAGGACCTGGTAGCCGACGAACTCCAGCATGCCCCGGTGGATGTGGAACAGGAAGTCGTCCATCGGCCCGAAGGCGCCACCGGGCCGGAACGACTCGCTGGGCCCGCCGGTCGTGAACAGCAGCATCGCGCGCTTCCCGGCGAGTGCCGCGTCCCCGAAGACGTCCGTG
>KE353750.1 GCA_000415505.1 Streptomyces afghaniensis 772 | reverse complement strand
CGGGGGCTGCCGACCGCGATGCTGTACGTCGACGCCGACAACACGGCGGCGGTGTCGGTATACGAACGGCTGGGGTTCGTCACGCACGAGGCGGATCTGATGTACCGGACGGAGACGTGACGGTGCCGGCCCCGGCCGGTGCCGGCCTCAGCCCACGGTGGCTCCGGCGTCGGCCGCGACGCGCGCGACGGACTCCCTGACCGCGTCCAGCGCCGAGGCTCGTTCCCGGTCGGTCATACGGGCGGGGCCGTACGTGATGACGGGCTCCAGGACCTGGTAGCCGACGAACTCCAGCATGCCCCGGTGGATGTGGAACAGGAAGTCGTCCATCGGCCCGAAGGCGCCACCGGGCCGGAACGACTCGCTGGGCCCGCCGGTCGTGAACAGCAGCATCGCGCGCTTCCCGGCGAGTGCCCGCGTCCCCGAAGAGTCCGTGGCTGCCGCCGAAGACCCCGCCAATCACGAACGACCCGGTCCACCCATCCCTTGACGGACGGCCGGCAGCGAGAACCACCACATCGGGAACGACAGCACG
>KE353749.1 GCA_000415505.1 Streptomyces afghaniensis 772 | reverse complement strand
CCCGCCCGTCAGACCGTCCGTGTACGCGCCGGGCGGCGGGGCGAGCGCCGACCAGTCACGCGAGTCGGGGTGGCCGATGACGTCCATCAGCAGCGCCGCGTCCGCCGCGTCCCGGGTCATCGGCCCGACGTGCGCCAGCGTGCCGAACGCGCTCGCCGGGTAGAGCGGCACCCGCCCGTACGTCGGCTTCAGCGCGAAGATCCCACAGAACGACGCCGGGATACGGACACTGCCGCCGCCGTCCGTGCCCAGTGACAGCGGCCCCGCGCCGAGCGCCACGGCCGCCGCACTGCCCCCGCTCGATCCGCCGGCCGTGCGCGACGGGTCGTACGGATTGCGCGTCACCCCGCTCAGCGGGGAGTCCGTGACGCCCTTCCAGCCGAACTCGGGGGTCGTCGTCTTGCCGATGAA
>KE353748.1 GCA_000415505.1 Streptomyces afghaniensis 772 | reverse complement strand
CGTCCGGAAGCAGGCGTCGTCGTAGAGGCCGAAGTGCCGGGCGATCGCCTGCGCGTGCTGCCGGATCTCCTCGCCCGGCGCGTACTTCCACTTCGGGACGTAGCCGAGCTCCTCCAGCAGCGGCATGTAGACGTACGACTCGATGTCGCAGTGGATGCCCGGATACCGGTTCCAGTACCAGGTGCCGCCGAAATCGGCGCCCTTCTCGATGATCCGGACGTTCTCCAGGCCGGCCTGGCGCAGCCGGGCACCGGTCAGCAGGCCGCCGAAGCCGCCGCCGACGACCACCACGTCCACGTGGTCGTGCAGCGGCTCCCGGCTGAACCCGGACTCGGCGTACGGGGTCCTCGTCGAAGTGGCCGAACTCGCCGGTGGT
>KE353747.1 GCA_000415505.1 Streptomyces afghaniensis 772 | reverse complement strand
CTCGTCGAGTTCGTAGACGGTCTCGCCGGCCGTGCGGGTCGCGGGCGGTGGAGGGTGTGGAACGAGCGGCCGTGCGCGCCGAGTTGAACCAGGTGGCGGAGGCTCCCGCACTGCCCGTTCGGTGCGCGGGCGGCGGTGAGGTCGACACGGCTGACAACGCCTGGGGTGACCCACACCGGCACCGTTTCCAGGAAGCCGAAGATCTGCAGGTGGAAGTGGCCGCACAGGATGAGGCGGACGTCGCTGCCACGGATCGTATCGACCAGGTCTGACGGGTTCTGCAGTCCCAGTGCCTGCTGGACTTCCACGTCCAGGGTGATCGGTGGGTGGTGGAAGACCAGGACGGTTCCATGGGGTGCTGGTGTGCTCAGTACGTCGCGGAGCCAGTCGAGCTGGGTTCGGCTGAGGTGCCCGTACCCCTTGCCGGGCACGAGTGAGTCGAGCGTGATGAAGCGGTGGCCGCCGACCAGGCTCACGGCGGCCCGCTCTGTCTCATCGGAGGCGATCAGAGTGTCGGCCCGGTCGCTGCCGTCCGGATCGAGATGACCGCTGCCCAGCACTTTGGCGAACGCCTGGCGCTCATCGTGGTTGCCGGTGCTGTAGATCACCGGGACGTTCCGCTCCGCCGCGAACTCACGCACGATGTCGCGGGCCGCGACGTATGCCTCCGGGGAGCCGTCGTCGGCGATGTCACCGCTGACCACGATGGTGTCGACCGCGCGCAGATGCCGTAGATCGGCGAGCATCCGGCGCAGGGACTGAGTCGCGTTGACGCCGTGCTTGTTCGGTGCGTCACGGCGATCGAGGTGGGTGTCCGACAGGTGCAAGATCCGCATTCGCCAGACGCTATCGAGGCCGGCTCTGCAGGACCAGGCGTTTGTGCGCCGGAATCTGCGAGACCAAAATGCCCTGTCTGAGAGCCATCGTGTTTCAGTCGCGCACGGGCAGGCTCGCCAGAGCCGAGGCGAGATCTCCGTCACCCCCATCGTCATGGCGTCTCGCGGACACATCAGGCACGGTTCGACAGTCACGGCGAGAATCATCGGCTCCGGACGGTGTCCCCAGCCCAGCCCCTGATCGGCCTCTGTCATTGCCGGCAACTCGGCATGCACCAGCCGCCGGTTCAGCACCCGCTCCTGCGTGTCTGCGCAACCAACGACCTCGTCACCCGTGGCCACAACCGCACAGATCGGCAACTCGCCCGCCGCCAGGCCTTCCTCGGCAACCTCAATCGTCAAAACCGGGTAATTGATGACGGGGCATACGGCTGGCTGTCCATGACGGTGTCAGCGCCCAGCTGGGCATTCTCCCTCGCCCCGCCCCGGCGTAGCCAGGTGCTCCGGCGGCGAGCCACGTTGGGCCGCCATACGCCCTGTGGATGCGAGGCGTCACCGACATTCAGGCGTGGCTGACCGGACCCGCCGTCGGCTGCCGGGGATCCCGGCTGTTCCCCACCGTGGCGAACGGCTCGCCGGCCTTCGGCCAGTACCAACCCAGCGTCACCGGAGCGGGATTCGAGCTCTGGGCCCTCCAGGTCGTCGACATCTCCGGGGACCGGATCACCGACATCCCTGCCTTCCGGGACACCGAGCGGCTGTTCCCGCCTTTCAACCTGCCCCCGCACATCGGCGAGCAGCAGACTCGCGTGACAGGCCCTGTGTGATGCGCTGCCAGACCAGCTCCGGAGGTGCCGCCGCCATGTCCTCCAGCTCCGCGCTGCGGGCGGCGGTCACCACGCGGGTCATCATCCGCAGCTCATCGCGGCAGCGGTCACACCGCTCGACATGCCGCAGGGCCTCGGCGTCGTCGTCGGTCGGCGGGGTATTCCGCAGCGCCAGTTCCACCAGGTGCGCGGGCTCTACGTGGACCACTACGCCCTCCCGTTCCCCGGCCCCCGCGACTCGGCGGGCTCCGCCGTGACGACGAGGTTGGACAGATAGCCGCCCCGCTCGGGGACGAACGGCGGTGCGCAGGTGATGAGCGTCAGGACGGGGGCACCGGAGCGGCGGAACACCGAGGAGGGCAGCTCGTCCTTCGGCACGGTGACGCGCGAGACGACGCGGTAGTGCACCGGTTCCGCCCCCGCCCGCCGCACCTCGACACGATCCCCGCGCCGCACGTCGTACAGCGCGGCGAATTCTCCGATCTCACCGGTGTCGCTGTCGACGTGCCCGACGAGCACGGCCGACCCCAGCTCACTGCCCGGTGCAGGGCCATAGCGGTACCAGCCGGCCACGGAGGGCTCGTCGGGCACGGTCATGTCCCCCCGGTTCGTCACGCCCACCGGGCCGACCCGGGCGTCGAGGCCCACGTCGCGCACCAGGACGCGCCGGGGCGGCGGATCCTGCGCCGTGCCGGTGCCCGACTTCGCGGCCGCCCAGTCCGTACGTCCAAAGGTCGCGGCCACGACGGCGGGCGGAGGCGCGGCCGGGTGCGACGGCCCGTCCGGAAAACCGAGGACGGCTGCCAGAGCGGCAGCCGCCACGGTCAGTCCGGTCAGCCGTCGCGCGCTGTCAGCCACGTCGGCCGGCGACCCTGCGGGCCGTCAGGACGCCCGTCACCGTGACCACTCCGGCCGCGGCGGCCCAGGCCGGCCACGTGTCGGAGGAGTTCGTGGTGACGGCGGCACCGCTGCCGCCCGCGTCGACGCCCTGGGGTGCCGATGCCATGCCGCTGAACGACTGGACCTTCAGAGCCAGGTTCTTGTCGCCGGCGCTGCCCCACGCATAGACGACGTTGCTGGTGCCTTCCTCGAGGCTCAGGTCGGCCGGGCCTATGGCCACGGTGTCCGTACCGGCGAGCACCACGTCGGCGTTGACCGTGCCCGCGTCGACCTCGGCGGTGTCCTCCTTCGGGTTGGTGAGGTTGCTGAAGACGGGCTGTCCGCCGGCCCGGACGTCGACGGCGGGCGCCGCCGCGACATGGCGGACCGTCAGACGCGACTGGCCGGCGCCGACCTGCGAGACGTCGTTGACGAAGGCCGTCAGCTGGGGCTTGCCGTCGGCGGAGAGATGGGCGGCGACCGTGGCGTTCGCGCCCTCGGGCACCTCGACCTTCTTCTCCAGGGCGGGAGTGCCCTCGGGCCCCTTGCCCGCTTCGAAGACCTGGATGTCGTAGGTCCCGGCGTCGAGGGACTGCGGGTCCGTCACCGTGCCGGGCTTGAAGTCGCTGAGCAGTTCGTCGCCGTTGGCGTACACGTCCACGGTCATCCCGGGGATGCCGTGGAAGACGGACACCATGGCCTTGTCCTGCTCTTGCGCCATGGCGGGTGCGGTCATGCCGAGGGCCAGGGCGCAGGCGCCGGCCGAGGCTGCGACGGCGAGGTGGATTCGGGAGCTCATGGGGATCTTCCCTTCAGAAGGAGTCTCCGTACGGTGCGGAGTCTCGGTCCCGTTTCAGGTGTGAGGGCCGGCGCGGATGCGCGGCAGGCATTCCTTCTTCGGCGCGGTCACGTGCCCGTGCCGGGAGCGGCGGACTGTTCGATCACCAGGCGCAAACGGTGCAGGCCGCGACGGGCGTGGCTCTTGACGGTCCCCAGGGGCATGCCGGTGCGTTCCGCGATCTGGGCCTGGGTCAGGTCCTCGTAGAAGGCCATGCAGAGCACTTCACGCTGCTGCTGCGGCAGCCGGGACAGGGCGTCGATGAGCAGTACCCGGTCCAGGACGCGCTCCGGCGCCGTCTCGCCCTGCTCCGCCGCGCCGGCGCCGGTGTCGTGGGCGGCCGAGTCGATGAGCGTCAGACGTCTCGTCCTGGCCGCCAGCGCGTCGACGGTCTTGCGGCGGGTGATGCCGACCAGCCAGGCGCCGAGCGGTCCCCGTTCGGGACGGAAGCCGGCCCGTCCGTGCCAGGCGCCGAGAAAGACCTGCTGGGTCACGTCCTCCGCCTCGTGGGCGTCACCGAGCAGCCGGGTGGCCATGGTGTGGACGAGTGAGCCCCAGCGCCGGTAGATCGCGGCGAACGCCTCCTCGTCGGCGGCGACGAGGCCACGGGCCAGTTCCTCCTCGTAGCGCGTCTCCTCCACGGGTGGGGCGAGGGTCGTGGACAGCGTGTTCGTGATCATGGCCTGGTTTCCTCCTGCCGGGCGCCGTGTGGGACGGAAGACCGTCTGCCGGACCACACCGGTCGCGCTGTGCGGAGCGGCGACCATGCGCTCGTGAGCCAGTGTTCGGCGCACAAACGACGCAGGGCAACATGCATCGATTGTGCGTCGTATAGTTGGGGTATGGCCGTACAAGAACGGGATGACGAGGGCGTGCCGGCAGACGCCGGACTGACCACCGGTGAGGTGGCCCGGCGGCTGGGAGTGGCACCCACCACGGTCCGCACCTGGGACCGCCGCTACGGCCTCGGTCCCGACGCGCACACCGGCGGCCGGCACCGGCGCTGGACGGCCGGGGACATGGCACGGCTGGAGCGGATGTGCGCCCTGACGGCGACCGGGATACCGCCCGCCGAGGCGGCGCGCATGGTGCGAGGCGATGCCCCGCCCGAAGCGGTCCCGGCCCGGCCGGCCGCCGTCACACCGCGCGCCTCCGTCCGGGCTCGCAGCCGGGCGGGCAGTGGGCTGCGCCTGGGGGACGTGCGTCAGGAATGCAAGGGCATCGCCCGTGCTGCCCTGCGCCTCGACGCCGCCGCGCTGGACGAACTGCTCGAAGCCGCGATCGACGAGCACGGCCTGGTCACCGCCTGGACCGAGGTGATCATGCCGACGCTCCAGGCGGTCGGCCGCAAGTGGGAGAGCTCGGGCGAGAAGTACGTCGAGGTCGAGCACTTCCTGTCCTGGCACGTCTCCGGCGCGCTGCGGCGCAGCACCCCCTCCGCGGTCGCCGACCCCGCGGGCGCCACCACGGTGCTCGCCTGCGTGCCGGGAGAGAACCACACGCTGCCGCTGGAGGCGCTGGCCGCCGCGCTGGCCGAGCGTGGCCTGCCGGTACGGATGTTCGGCGGTGCCCTGCCCGTGGAGTCGCTCGTCACGGCCGTACGCCGGACCGGGCCGGCCGCGGTCGGGCTGTGGGCACAGTCCCGTACCACCGCCAGCCGGCCGTTGGCGCAGCACGTCGCCGCGATGGAGTGGGGGGTGCGCGGGGCGCGCCGCAAACCGGTCGTCCTGACGATCGGTCCCGGCTGGGCCGGCCGGACGTCGGCCGGCCTGCCGCGCCCGGCCGGGCTGGCCGAGGCCGTCACGCTGCTGGAGTCGGTCGTGTCGCACAAGCCCTGATCGGCTGCATCCGGACTCGGCCGACGGCCCGAAGCGGTGAGGGAACGGACCGATGCCGTCGGGCCCGCCGGCCGGGAACGGGGTGCTGACTTACGGGCTTCCGTGTGACACCACCGCGCCGACGCAGTGAGGAGTCGAGGTCGGCCAGGCAATTGGTGAGGAAGGCATTACGGTTGGGCACGTCGAAGCCGTTCGCATGGACGGCCGGGTCGCGGACGAACAGGGGAACCACCTCGTCGGACGCGTCAGCGCGGCGTGCAAAGGCGGACGGTCGTACAGACGCAGGTCCGAGGTGAACACGACGACCGCGACGGTCATGGCGTGACTCCTGGTGCGGTGAGGCAGGAGACGCGGGATGCTGCCTCTTCCTTCGCCCGGCGCGGCCCCGTCAGATGCGGGTGGCGCGCGAGGCGCTCCGGCGTCCGCTCGTGCCGCCCGCCGCCCGGGCGATGTTGCGCGCCATGCCGCCGAACACGACGGCGTGGAACGGGACGACGCTCCACCAGTAGGCGTGCCCCAGCAGGCCGCGCGGATGGAACAGGGCGCGCTGCCGGTATCGGGTGCGGCCCTCGTCGTCGGTCTCGGCGTACATCTCCAGCCAGGCGAGGCCGGGGAGCCGCATCTCGGCGCGCAGCCGCAGCAGATGACCCGGCTCGATCTCCTCGACCCGCCAGAAGTCCAGCGAGTCGCCGACCCTCAGGCGCTCGGTGTCACGCCGTCCCCGGCGCAGTCCGACCCCGCCGGCGAACCGGTCCAGCCACCCCCGGACCGCCCAGGCCAGGGGAGAGGAGTACCAGCCGTTCTCGCCCCCGATGCCCTCGACCACCTTCCACAGTGCCTCCCGCGACGCGTCGACCGGCCTGTGCCGTTCGTCCTCGTAGAGGCTGCCGCCGGCCCAGTCCGGGTCCGTGGGCAGCGGGTCGCTGGGAGCTCCGGGCACCGAGGCGGAGGACCACCGCGTGGAGACCTGCGCCTCTCGCACCCTGCGCAGCGCCAGGGACAGGGCCTCGTCGAACGGCAGCGGCCGGCCCGGAGCGTCCGGCACGTACTGGGCGATGTCGTGCTCGTGGCAGACGACCTCGTGCCGCAGCGACTCGGTGAGCGGCCGGGCGAGGGAGGCTGGGACCGGGGTGACGAGGCCCACCCAGTGGCTGGACAGCCGGGGAGTGAGGACCGGGACCGGCACGATGAACCGACGGGGCAGCCCGGCGACGGAGGCGTACCGGGTCATCATGTCCCGGTAGGTGAGGACGTCCGGCCCGCCGATGTCGAAGCCCCGGTCGACGTCGTCCGGCATGGTGGCCGACCCGACGAGGTAGCGCAGCACGTCCCTGACCCCGATCGGCTGGGTGCGGGTGTGCACCCAGCTGGGCGTGACCATGACGGGCAGGCGTTCGGTGAGGTAGCGCAGCATCTCGAAGGACGCCGACCCCGAGCCGATCACGACGGCGGCCCGCAGCACCGTGGCGGGCACGGGGGAGTCGAGGAAGATCTCTCCCACCTCGGCCCGGGAACGCAGATGCGGGGAGAGCGACTCCTCCGGGACGCCGCGTGGTGTGAGCCCGCCGAGGTAGACGATCCGCCGTACGCCGGCGGCACGCGCCTGTTCGGCGAAGATCCGCGCGGCGGCGCGGTCGGTGTCCTCGAACCGGGAGCCGGTTCCGAGGGCGTGCACCAGGTAGTACGCGACATCGATCCCGCGCATCGCGGCGGCGACCGACTCCGGATCCGTGACGTCCCCCCGGACAGTGTCGGCCTGTGCCGCCCAGGGGCGGTCGCGGAGTTTGCCGGGGGAGCGGGCGAGGCACCGGACGTGATGACCGTCCTCCAGCAGCTCCGGCACCAGGCGCCCGCCGATGTACCCGGACGCCCCGGTGACCAGGCAGTGCAGCCGCTGCCCGGTCGGCTGTCCGTCCGCCGCCATGATCATGCCTCCCGTCGTACGCCGTCGTCGTCGTGCCGCCGGGGCGCGGCCGGCCCCGGCACGAAGACTTCCCCCTCGGCCGCCCGGGCGGATGCACGATGACGCTTGGAGGGGGCTTGTTGGTGCTGCGCGCTCCAGCCTCGCCTACGGGAACGAGTACCGCGGGGGGCGGCAGCTGCACCGAGCACGATCGGACGCCATGCTTGCCGCGTAGGCGGCGCGCAAGAGGCCTTGTCCGCTCCGGAGCCCGCTTCGCTGATCGGAGCCGCGAGGATCAGAGCGAGGGTCACCGCCCCCGGCACGCCGCTGCTCGATTTCAGCCGCCTTCCGTGCGGTGGCCTGGCCCTCCTCCCGGGCGACGCCGAAGTGCGACCACACTTCGTGTTCGGGGTTCAGGACCCGCAGGTTGATGAACGCCGCCAGTTGGTTGTGAGCGCGCGGCCGTGTTGCCTACGTCGTTTGACGGGATGCTGCCTCCTTGGAGCGCGGGGGCATCGTCGCCAAAAGCCAGTTGAGATAGCGCCCTCGCTGGGGAAGGGTGTGTGGTCATGGAGTTCTTCTGCTACCACCGTGATCGGCCCGGCTCCCTCGCGTTACGCGAGGAGTTGCTGGAGGAGCACTGGTCCTACATGGACCGGTACGCGGAGGAGCTGATCGCTCGCGGTCCGACCTTCGCCGATGATGGTGAAACACCCACGGGCAGCGTGCACATCGTCGACCTGCCCGATCCCGCCGCCGCCCGCGCGTTCGCCTTCGACGAGCCCAACTACCAGGCCGGCGCGTACCGGGACGTGCTGCTGCGCCGGTGGCGCAACGTGCTGGGGCGCACCATGTGGGATTTCCCCGGTGGCCGGACCGGTGGCAACCGGTACCTGGTGCTCGGCCTCGGCGAGGGCCCCGCCACCGACCTTGTCCTGCCGCTCGACCGGGACGAGCTGGTCGCGTACGGGCCGCTGCTGTCCGACGACGGCGACACCTGGCTGGGTACGGCTGTGCTGCTCAGGGCCCCGGATCCGGACACGGCACGAGCCGTCCTGACTCCGGACCGGTACGCGGACATCGAGGTCCACGACTGGGAGTTCGGCGGGCGTCGATGAGCCACGGAGGCACCGGGTCGATGTCGTCTCCGGTCCACGTCGACCTGGGACAGGAGCGGTGACGGTGGCGCTGCGGGCGGTCCCACTGGTGGGCGGGCCGGTGGAGTTACGGGGCGCGCTGGACCTGGAGATCACACAGGCAGGGGTGATGCCACGCCGGTTGCCCGCGTGGACCAAGGAGCAGTACCAGGACCCGTCGGTCTACGGGGTGACCGTGATGCCTTCGGGGGTGCGGCTGGTGTTCCGCACCGATGCGCGCGAATTGGAGTTCGAGGTGCTCACCTCCACCGGCCAGCTCGACTCCGACCCCCACCCTCGCCCGACCGGGATGCTGGAGCTGCTGGTCGACGGTGCCTTGGCCGGGCGTCAGCAGGCGCCGGTGGGCAACGTGCTGCGGATGGCGGGCCCCGGGGCCGTACAGCGACTCATCCCGGGCGAGCCAGGGACCGTACGGTTCGCCGGGCTGCCGGCCGGCATGAAGGACGTCGAGTTGTGGCTGCCACAGCAGACCCCGACGGAACTGGTGGCACTGCGCGCTGACGGCGACGTCCTGGCACCGCTGCCGGACGGACGGCGCCGCTGGGTGCACCACGGCAGTTCCATCAGTCACTGCATCGAGGCCGACGGCCCGACCGGGACCTGGCCGGTGGTGGCAGCTGCGCTCGGAGGGGTGGAGGTGATCAACCTCAGTCAGGCGGGCAACGCGCTGCTGGATCCCTATGTCGCCCGGACGATCCGCGATGCGCCCGCCGACCTGATCAGCCTCAAGGTGGGCATCAACATCGTGAGCCTGTCCGCCTTCCGGCTGCGGACGTTCGGCCCGGCGGTACACGGATTCCTGGACACGATCCGGGACGGACACCCGGACACCCCGCTGCTGTTGATCTCTCCGGTGAGCTGTCCGGCCCTGGAGGAGGCCCCTGGCCCGACCGCCACCGGCCCGGACGGGAGGCTCGCTGCCCTGGGCGACCCGGCCGATGTGGCCGGCGGGGCATTGTCGCTGGCGGTGGTCCGTGCCGAGCTGGCCCGGATCGCTGCGGCACGACAGGCGTCCGATCCCCACCTCCACTATCTCGACGGACGCGAGCTGCTCGGCCCGGACGAGGCAGACGACCTGGCCGACGGCCTTCACCCCACCGCCGCCGCATACCGCCGAATGGGCAAGCGCTTTGCAGCCCACGCCTTCGCGACCGACGGTCCCTTCCGCTGAGTGAGCCGGGCTGTTCAACCCTGGAGTGGGCTCGGGCTGGCCGAATAGTGAGAGCTATGTGGGCGGGTTAACGCTGTGCCGGAGCTGGGATGGTTCTGTCATCTGCTGGATGCCGATGACGTCGAGCAGTCCGAGACGGCTGGCGGTGTCGCTGCCCGGCGGGGCGGTGAGGATGACGATGCGCAGGTCGCCGGCGGATTCGGTGAGGATGTCGCAGTCGAGGTGAAGTGGCCCGACCTCGGGATGGTGGACGGTCTTGGTGTGCAGCATGTGACCACTCACCTCG
>KE353746.1 GCA_000415505.1 Streptomyces afghaniensis 772 | reverse complement strand
CGCTGTGCCGGAGCTGGGATGGTTCTGTCATCTGCTGGATGCCGATGACGTCGAGCAGTCCGAGACGGCTGGCGGTGTCGCTGCCCGGCGGGGCGGTGAGGATGACGATGCGCAGGTCGCCGGCGGATTCGGTGAGGATGTCGCAGTCGAGGTGAAGTGGCCCGACCTCGGGATGGTGGACGGTCTTGGTGTGCAGCATGTGACCACTCACCTCGTGGGCCTCCCACAGGGCGGCGAAGCGCGGGCTCGTGCTGCGCAGGTCGGTGACGAGGCGGCACAGGACCGGGTCCGTCGGATAGCGGGCGGACGCGGACCGCAGGTCGAAGACCACGGCGGCTTCGAAGCGGGCCTGCTGCGCGGGGGTGTGGCGCACCGGTCCGGGAGAGCCGGTGAAGTGCTGCCAGACCAAGTTCCGTTCCCGTTCCGTCAGTGGGGACGGGTCGCCTGTCAGGGCGGCGTGCAGCCGGTTGCAGGCGATGAGGGTCCAGGCCGCGTCGTACACGCCGACGGGAGTGCCCGGCATCTGGTCGAGCAGCCGCTGCGCCCCCGGAGTGAGCCGGCCCGGCAGCCGGCCGTCCGTGGGCTCGGGCTGCCCGGCCAGCGCGAACAGATGGGCACGCTCGGCATGAGACAAGCGCAGCGCCCGCCCCAGAGCGCCGAGCACTTGGGCGGAGGGGGATGTCGCCCGGCCCTGCTCCAGGCGGATCACATACTCGGCGGATATCCCCGCCAGCAGGGCCAGTTCCTCGCGGCGCAGCCCGGACGTCCGGCGGCTTCGCCCCGCCGGCAGCCCGACCGCGGTGGGAGGTACGCGTTCGCGCCACCGGCGCAGTGCCTTTCCCAGATCGCTCTCCCGCCGCGAAGGCCCGCTTTCGCCCTGTGCGCTCATGACCCCAGTATCGGCGTCCCGCTCCACGCCGTCCTGGTACCGGCGTTACCAGGAACAACAGTGATCTGTCCGGCAGGCCACCGGGCGGCGAGGCTGCCGGACATGACGACGACCCTCATCACAGGGGCCAACAAGGGCCTGGGACTGCAGACCGCCCGCCGCCTGACCCGGGCGGGGCACACCGTGTATCTGGGTGCCCGCGATGCCCGCCGTGGTGCTCAGGCCGCCCGGGCGGTCGGCGCCCGGGCGCACACCAACGTCTTCGGTGCCGTGCGCGTCACCCAGGCCTTCCTGCCCCTGCTGCACCGCAGTGCGTCGCCGGTCGTGGTCAACGTCAGCAGCGGCCTGGGCTCGCTGGCCGTGGCGGCCGACCCGGCCGCCCACGCCTCGCGCGTCCCCCTCTGGATCTCCTCGCTGCCCTACAACTCCTCCAAGGCCGCCCTGAACATGGTCACGGTGCTGTACGCGCGCGCCCTGCCGCGCATGCGGATCAACGCCGTCGACCCCGGCCACACCGCCACCGACCTCAACGGCCACACCGGCGCCCAGAGCGTCGAACAGGGCACCGACATCATCGTCCGCATGGCTTCGATCGGCTCCGACGGACCGACCGGCGGCTATTACACGGCCGACGGCCCCATGCCCTGGTGACACCCGAGCCGCCGAATACCACCCGCACCGACAGGAGTCCGGCCATGCACCGTCCGCACCGCGTCGAGGTCGTCCTCGACTTCGTCTGCGTCCACTGCTACCTCGGCTTCACCCGCTACCTCCGGGCCGTCCGCCGCTACCGCGCGGACGGCGGCACCGTCGAAACAGTATTGCGCCCTGTCCAGCTCCGCCCCCAGGCATCACCCGCCGGTGAACCGCTGGTCGAGGTCTGGGCGCGCGAGCGCGGCGCGGCCGTCGCGGCCCGGCTCGCCGACGACGCCTCGTTCGGCGCCGACGACGGCCTCGAACTCAACTTCCGCCGCGCGGTGTTCACCAACACCTTCGACGCGCACCGACTCGCCGCGCAAGCATGCGCGCTAGGCAAGGGCGAAGAGATGGCCGAGCGACTGTTTCGCGCGTACTTCGCCGACGGCCTGAACATCGCGGACTCCACCGTGCTCGACCGGCTCGCCGCGGAGACGGGCATCATGACCACCGGCGGCGGTGCGGAAGCCCTACAGGCCGAACTCGCCCGCGTCCGCGCACTCGACCTGCCGGTCCCGCCGGTACTCCTCCTCGCCGGCGGCCCTGTCTTGTCCGGGGAGATACGAGAGGACGACGTCCTCGCCGCACTGGGCGAGTGACACCAGCCCTCGCCCCGGCTCCTGAGGCGGAGTCCTCCTCTTGTGGCGCGTACCGGCGGGGTGCCGCGCTGTCCGCCGCGGGTGCGGGTTACTCATGGTCGGCGCGCGCGGGCGGCGAGGATCGCGACGTCGTCTTCGAAGGCACCGTTCGCAAGGTGGGTCAGGAGTGTGTCGAGCATGTCGTCCAGAGGGCCGTCCGTCGGCAAGCTCAGCGTCTGGAGCGCTTGCACTGAGACGTCGATGTCCGTGCCGCGGCGTTCCACCAGCCCGTCGGTGTAGAGCAGCAGCGTGGTGCCGGGGTCCATTCGCACGGTGAACGATTCATAGCCACCGAGTCCGGTGCCGATGGGCGGGCCGGCCGGGGGCCACAAGACCTCGATGCCGCCGTCTGGTCGCAGGACGGCCGGTGGCAGGTGCCCGGCGCTGGCCGCTGTGCAGGTGCCGGCCCGGGGATCCATGACCGCGAGAAGACAGGTGGCGAGGCGGTCAAGGCCGAGCTGTGTGACCTGGCGGTCGAACTCGCCGAGGATCTTGTCGACGCTCGTGCCGGAAGCGGCAAGGGTGCGTAGCAGGGAGCGGTACTGGCTCATGGCGACAGCGGCCTGGAAGCCGTGGCCCATCACATCGCCCATGACCAGCAAGGTGCGCGATTGCGTCACGGGGATCGAGTCGTACCAGTCCCCACCGACGAGGACGCTGCGGCCGGCTGGGAGGTAGCGGGCGGCCACTTCTACGGCGGGGTGGGGGGTGCTGGGCTCGGACAGCAGGGCCCGCTGGAGTTCCAGCGCCATGGCGTGCTCGTAGCTGTAGCGGCGTGCGCTGTCGATGGAGATGGCGGCTCGGTCGGCCAGCGCCTGAATCGTCACGAGGTCGTCGTCGTTGAAGGGCTGCGATGCCCCGGCCCGCCCCAGAAGGATGACGCCGACCGGGCGGCCTCTCGCGATCAGGGGGGCGATGAGAAACGAGTGGATGCCCGCCGCGCGGAAGAGCTTGGTCCGTTCGGGGTCTACGGTCACCTTCTGGAACAGCTCGTCCGAGGCCAGGTTGCCCCGCCACGGCCGCCCGCTGTCCAGGCAGTGCCGGGTGGCCACGCCCCGGGGAACGTCGACGTACGGTCCCGGCCCGCCCATCTGGCGCAGCAGCCATTCCATCCCAGGGGGCGCTGAACCCCTCGTCTTGCGCAGCCGCAGGAAACCGGGAGGAGGCGGGGGAGCACCGGTGAACTCCTCTTCGATGATTCCCACCGCGGCCATGTCGGCCAGCGAGGGGGTCAGGAGGTCGACCAGCTCCTGGCAGGTGGTTTCGATGTCGAGGGTGGTGCCGACGCGCGTGGCCGCGGCATCCAGCAGGGCAAGCCGCTGATGCGCGGTCTCCAGGTCGTCCAGGTAGCGGCGCAGGTTACTGATCTCCACGCCGATGCCGCACAGACACGCATCCCCGTCCGGCAGATCCACCCGGTGATAGACCGCGCGCCAGAGCCTTCGCCCTAGCGGCGAGGAGACCCCTGTCGTGCCTGAGACGGTTGCCTCCCGAGGCTGCCCGTCCGCGAGTACCTCGAACAGGACGTCGTCCGGTCTCTGGAGATCCGGCAGCACTTCCCCGAGCGTTCGCCCCAGGAACGCGGTGGCGGGCACGCCACTGGCTGTGGCCCATGCAGGGTTGACGTACAGGTGGCGCAGCTGCGCGT
>KE353745.1 GCA_000415505.1 Streptomyces afghaniensis 772 | reverse complement strand
ACCCCGCTGCTGACCGCGCTCATCAAGCCCACTGAACTGTCCGTGACCCGTCCGGCAAGCCGGCCGGCCCACTTCTCCGACGCGGGCATGACCATCCTGCGCGGTCCGGGGGAGATCTGGTGCCGCTGCGACGGCGGTCCGCACGGGTTCCTGTCCATCGCCGCGCACGCCCACGCGGACGCGCTGTCCGTGGAGGTCCGGCACGACGGG
>KE353744.1 GCA_000415505.1 Streptomyces afghaniensis 772 | reverse complement strand
ATCGCGGCGGCCAGATGATCACGGCGGGGCTGGCCGGATACGCCTTCGCGCGGCTGGAGTTCCGCTTCAAGAAGCCGCTGTTCGGCCTGGTCCTGGCGACGATGATGGTGCCGTTGCAGGTCACCATCGTGCCGGTGTTCCTGGTCCTGAAGTCGATGAGCCTGACCGACACCCTGCTCGGGCTGATCATCCCGGCCTTCCCGACGGCGTTCGGCAC
>KE353743.1 GCA_000415505.1 Streptomyces afghaniensis 772 | reverse complement strand
GCGTTCGACCTGCCGCCGCAGCTGATCCCGGCGAACCCGTCCACCGAGGCGTACCGCGGAGTGTTCGACCAGATCGACGTCTGGCTGCTCGCGCTGAACTCCACGCTGGTCACGGGCCTGATCGCGGCCGGCCAGATGATCACGGCGGGGCTGGCCGGATACGCCTTCGCGCGGCTGGAGTTCCGCTTCAAGAAGCCGCTGTTCGGCCTGGTCCTGGCGACGATGATGGTGCCGTTGCAGGTCACCATCGTGCCGGTGTTCCTGGTCCTGAAGTCGATGAGCCTGACCGACACCCTGCTCGGGCTGATCATCCCGGCCTTCCCGACGGCGTTCGGCACGTTCCTGATGCGGCAGTACTTCCTGGGCATGCCCAAGGACCTGGGCGAGGCGGCGATGCTGGACGGCGCCGGGCCCTGGCGGACGTTCCGGTCGGTGTACGCCCCGCTGGCCG
>KE353742.1 GCA_000415505.1 Streptomyces afghaniensis 772 | reverse complement strand
TACGCCTTCGCGCGGCTCGGAGTTCCGCTTCAAGAAGCCGCTGTTCGGCCTGGTCCTGGCGACGATGATTGGTGCCGTTGCAGGTCACCATCGTGCCGGTGTTCCTGGTCCTGAAGTCGATGAGCCTGACCGACACCCTGCTCGGGCTGATCATCCCGGCCTTCCCGACGGCGTTCGGCACGTTCCTGATGCGGCAGTACTTCCTGGGCATGCCCAAGGACCTGGGCGAGGCGGCGATGCTGGACGGCGCCGGGCCCTGGCGGACGTTCCGGTCGGTGTACGCCCCGCTGGCCGCGCCGGGCCTCGCGATCGTCGGCGTCCTGGCCTTCAACTACCACTGG
>KE353741.1 GCA_000415505.1 Streptomyces afghaniensis 772 | reverse complement strand
GAAGCCGGACGCGCGCCGGGTGCCCGACGGGCCCGTGGCCGTCGAGTTCGACCACGTCCGCTTCGGCTACCCGTCCGCCGACAAGGTCTCCCTGGCGTCCCTGGAGGAGGTCGCCACGCTCGACAAGCGGGGCGGTGACGAGGTCCTGCACGACATCTCCTTCCGCGCCGAACCGGGGCAGACCGTGGCACTCGTCGGCTCCTCCGGAGCGGGCAAGTCGACCGTCGCGGGGCTGCTGCCGCGCCTGTACGACGTCGACGAGGGCGCCGTACGCGTCGGCGGCGTCGACGTCCGCGACCTGAGCGCACGGTCCCTGCGGGAGACCCTCGGCATGGTGACCCAGGACGGGCACCTCTTCCACGACACCGTCCGCG
>KE353740.1 GCA_000415505.1 Streptomyces afghaniensis 772 | reverse complement strand
TTCAAGAAGCCGCTGTTCGGCCTGGTCCTGGCGACGATGATGGTGCCGTTGCAGGTCACCATCGTGCCGGTGTTCCTGGTCCTGAAGTCGATGAGCCTGACCGACACCCTGCTCGGGCTGATCATCCCGGCCTTCCCGACGGCGTTCGGCACGTTCCTGATGCGGCAGTACTTCCTGGGCATGCCCAAGGACCTGGGCGAGGCGGCGATGCTGGACGGCGCCGGGCCCTGGCGGACGTTCCGGTCGGTGTACGCCCCGCTGGCCGCGCCGGGCCTCGCGATCGTCGGCGTCCTGGCCTTCAACTACCACTGGAACGAGTTCTTCCGGCCGCTGATCCTCGAGACGTCGGGCCAGAACTACACGTTGCCGCTGGGGCTGG
>KE353739.1 GCA_000415505.1 Streptomyces afghaniensis 772 | reverse complement strand
AGGACCTGGGCGAGGCGGCGATGCTGGACGGCGCCGGGCCCTGGCGGACGTTCCGGTCGGTGTACGCCCCGCTGGCCGCGCCGGGCCTCGCGATCGTCGGCGTCCTGGCCTTCAACTACCACTGGAACGAGTTCTTCCGGCCGCTGATCCTCGAGACGTCGGGCCAGAACTACACGTTGCCGCTGGGGCTGGTCTCCCTCCAG
>KE353738.1 GCA_000415505.1 Streptomyces afghaniensis 772 | reverse complement strand
GTTGCAGGTCACCATCGTGCCCGGTGTTCCTGGTCCTGAAGTCGATGAGCCTGACCGACACCCTGCTCGGGCTGATCATCCCGGCCTTCCCGACGGCGTTCGGCACGTTCCTGATGCGGCAGTACTTCCTGGGCATGCCCAAGGACCTGGGCGAGGCGGCGATGCTGGACGGCGCCGGGCCCTGGCGGACGTTCCGGTCGGTGTACGCCCCGCTGGCCGCGCCGGGCCTCGCGATCGTCGGCGTCCTGGCCTTCAACTACCACTGGAACGAGTTCTTCCGGCCGCTGATCCTCGAGACGTCGGGCCAGAACTACACGTTGCCGCTGGGGCTGGTCTCCCTCCAGGGCAACCTGGGCACCGGCTCGATCTCCGTGGTGCTCGCCGGTGTCGTTCTCTCCA
>KE353737.1 GCA_000415505.1 Streptomyces afghaniensis 772 | reverse complement strand
TCGTGCCGGTGTTCCTGGTCCTGAAGTCGATCGAGCCTGACCGACACCCTGCTCGGGCTGATCATCCCGGCCTTCCCGACGGCGTTCGGCACGTTCCTGATGCGGCAGTACTTCCTGGGCATGCCCAAGGACCTGGGCGAGGCGGCGATGCTGGACGGCGCGGGCCCTGGCGGACGTTCCGGTCGGTGTAGCCCCGCTGGCCGCGCCGGGCCTCGCGATCGTCGGCGTCCTGGCCTTCAACTACCACTGGAACGAGTTCTTCCGGCCGCTGATCCTCGAGACGTCGGGCCAGAACTACACGTTGCCGCTGGGGCTGGTCTCCCTCCAGGGCAACCTGGGCACCGGCTCGATCTCCGTGGTGCTCGCCGGTGTCGTTCTCTCCATGAACCCCGCCGTCGCCGTG
>KE353736.1 GCA_000415505.1 Streptomyces afghaniensis 772 | reverse complement strand
GTAGTACGCGATGTGGTCGCGGTAGCGCAGCCGCAGCCAGGCGTCCCGCACCGCGCGCCGGGCGTGCGCGGGCACGCGCTCGGGGTGGCGCAGGGCGTACCGGATCTGGTGGACCAGGGCGCTGCGGTTTCGGGCCCGTTCGTGGCTCGCATGGGTGCCTCCTGCGGCGAGGGAAGAACTCCGCTTCAGCGTGCGCTGTATCCGGGGATCGGCTACCCAAGGAGCGCGATCGTGACCACCGGGCATCGCATCACCGTCGAGAAGAGTCGACCGGCCGTG
>KE353735.1 GCA_000415505.1 Streptomyces afghaniensis 772 | reverse complement strand
GCTCTCGGCGAGCGGCTCGAAGTCCCGGTGGTTCGGAAGACGATCGCCGGCACCTCGATGTTCAGCGCGCCGGCGCGCCAGCGGAAGAGCAGGTCGTTCAGGCAATGCCCGGACTTCGAGACCATGATCAGCGTGCGCGTCGGCGTCGACGCCTCGTACAGCTGCCAGGAGATGCGGCACGCCTCCGCCACCTGCGCGAAGCCGGACT
>KE353734.1 GCA_000415505.1 Streptomyces afghaniensis 772 | reverse complement strand
CGCACCGACACGGTCATCAGACGGGCCACGCGCCCGTCGAGGAAGCCCCGGCGGGTGTAGTCCGCGACGAGCTGCTCGCACACGAGTTTCTGGATGCCGTAGCTCGACCGGGGCGTGGGCAGCGTCGACTCGCCGACCACCGGCGGAAGCGGCAGCGCCGGGTCGGAGCCGTAGACCGCCACACTGCTGGCGAACACCAGGCGCGCAGCGGGCCGGCCGGTGGCCGACTGCCCCCGGGCGGCTTCGAGGAGCGCGCGGGTGGTGTCCAGGTTGGCGCTCATACCCAGGTCGAAGTCCGCCTCGCACTCGGCCGAGACGGCGGCGGCGAGGTGGATCAGTACGTCCACCGGCTCCGCGAACACCTCGTCGAGGCACTCGGCCAGGTCCACCCC
>KE353733.1 GCA_000415505.1 Streptomyces afghaniensis 772 | reverse complement strand
GCGTCGACTCGCCGACCACCGGCGGAAGCGGCAGCGCCGGTCGGAGCCGTAGACCGCCACACTGCTGGCGAACACCAGGCGCGCAGCGGGCCGGCCGGTGGCCGACTGCCCCCGGGCGGCTTCGAGGAGCGCGCGGGTGGTGTCCAGGTTGGCGCTCATACCCAGGTCGAAGTCCGCCTCGCACTCGGCCGAGACGGCGGCGGCGAGGTGGATCAGTACGTCCACCGGCTCCGCGAACACCTCGTCGAGGCACTCGGCCAGGTCACCCCGCACCGTCTCCACGAGCGGGTCGGCCGTCTCCGGAGCACCGGGCGGCACGATCCGGTCGGCGAGCACCAGCCGGTCGATCGGCACTCCACGGAAGGTCCGCG
>KE353732.1 GCA_000415505.1 Streptomyces afghaniensis 772 | reverse complement strand
GGTCGGCCGGGATGGCGTCCGCGGCGACGGTCGTGGGGTGGGCGGCAGCCTTGGTCTTCAGGTCCGGGAACTCGGTCGCCGTCAGGGCGTCGACGGGCACGACCAGCTCGACGCCGGTCTTCTCCGCCCGCTCGACATACTCCTGGACGGCCGCGATCTGGTCCTCCTGGAGGAGGGACGCGCCGACCTCGTAGCCCTTGGCCTTGAGGAAGGTGTAGGCCATGCCGCCGCCGATGAGGATGCGGTCGGCCGTTGCCGAGCAGCGTGGTCGATGGACGGCGAGC
>KE353731.1 GCA_000415505.1 Streptomyces afghaniensis 772 | reverse complement strand
TGGCGTCCGCGGCGACGGTCGTGGGTGGGCGGCAGACCTTGGTCTTCAGTCCGGGAACTCGGTCGCCGTCAGGGCGTCACGGGCACGACCAGCTCGACGCCGGTCTTCTCCGCCTGCTCGACGTACTCCTGGACGGCCGCGATCTGGTCCTCCTGGAGGAGGGACGCGCCGACCTCGTAGCCCTTGGCCTTGAGGAAGGTGTAGGCCATGCCGCCGCTGATGAGGATGCGGTCGGCCTTGCCGTGCAGCTGGTCGATGACGGCGAGCTTGTCGGAGACCTTGGCG
>KE353730.1 GCA_000415505.1 Streptomyces afghaniensis 772 | reverse complement strand
GGGCCACCCGGACTACGGCTTCTTCACGCCAGCGGCGACCTGCCCAGGAGATCCGCATCTGTGTCTTCGGGTCGGCACCGAACGGCGAGATGGCGGCCAAGGGGTGATGAAGGAGCCGGGCGCCTTCGACGTGCTCGGCGACGGGCTCCTGGTCGGCGCGGCGCTCCCCGGCCCGGAGCCGGAGCAGCCGGTCAGCAGGCCGCCCGCGACCGCGCCGGCCGTCACCAGCGTGCGGCGCCGCG
>KE353729.1 GCA_000415505.1 Streptomyces afghaniensis 772 | reverse complement strand
TTGGACTCGGCGGTCGGCAGGCCGTCGTGGTGTTGGAAGAGACGCCCCGGCTGGGAGAAAGGCGAATCAGTCGGGCCGATGGGGTAGGCGCGGCCGCTTTTGTGGTAGTTGGTCTCACCGAGCACCCAGAAGTAGAGGTGGGACACCGGTGAAAGGTGTCTGGCAGTGCCGACGATACTGGCTCACTTGATCACGATGAGCCCGTTTCCCTACGAAGGTGTCGGCCCATCTCGGTGCCGATGTTCACCGGCCGTGGCAGCCTTGCCCGGATCGGGTCCGGTTCTGCTCACGGTGGGGAGGGCACGTTTGGGGCAGTACTGCTCAGTGCTGCTTACTCCCGTTCCGGGGATGGTTCGTGGGTGGTTCGGGCAGCCAGTCGTGGGTCGGGTCGTACTCCAGCCATCGGCTTCGTCCTGCTTCCTCAGCGCAGGCGGCGGCGAGGCTGTTCAGCCCTGGGTGGCCGTTTCCGGTGCGCCACAGCAGTGACCAGGCGTATAGCGGCGTGGGATCGACCAGGGGGAGGGAGCGCAACCCGGGGACCTGCGGCAGTGGCACATCGGCAGGCATCAGCGAGAAGCGTCGAGGGTCTGCTGTCACCTCGGCGAGGAAGTGGGCGGGCCCCAGGTTGACGCTCGTGGCCGTGTTCTGGATGTCGAATCGGTCGGCGAACCGGTGGAGGAAGTCGAGCCGGTTCAGCGCGCTGGGTGCCCACAGCGTGCTGTCGCGTAGTTGGCCGGGCCGCAGAGCCGGTTCGGCTGCGAGCGGATGGTCCGCGCTCAGTACGGCGTCCACCGGTTCGAGGCGGACGAGGCGGTGTGCTAGGCCGTCGGGCAGCGGGGGGTGGACGCGGCCGAAGGCCGCGTCGATGTCGCCGTTCAGCAGTGCCGTTGTCACCGACGGCAGATCGCGCCCGTGCCCCAGCGCCAGTTCCCCGGCGCGTCCGGCGACTTGGGCCAGCGTCCGCATCGGCGCGTAGAGGTGCCCCCAGACGTCTACGTGCAGCGGACGTTCCTTGTCGATTGCCGCCGCGACTGCGGTGTCGGCGGCGGCCACGGTCTGCCGGGCTGGTGGGAGGAAGCGCTGTCCGGCTTCGGTGAGGCGTACGCCGTTGCCGCCGCGCTGGAACAGCTCGGTGCCGAGCAGGGATTCCAGTCGCGCGATCCTCTTGGACAGCGCCTGCTGGGAGATGCCGAGCGTCCCGGCTGCCCGCCCGAAGTGCAGTTCCTCGGCGGTGCGCACGAAGGCACGTACCTGCGCCACGTCGAGATCCATGGCTCCCACCATAGGTGACAACCAAATGTTGTCGGCTTTGCTCAGCTGTTGTTGGATCGCGGGGTGGCCCCGGGGGTTGCATCATTTCCATGCAAAGACTGATTCCCACGGGAGACGCGGCGCGCCCGGTCGCCTTCGCCGAGGTCCCCCAGCCCGTGCCGGAGCCCGGTGAGGCACTGATCAAAGTCGAGGCGTTCGCCCCGAACCGGGGCGAGACATTCCTTCTCGAACAGCCCCGGCCGGAGCTGCTGCCCGGCAAGGACATCGCAGGGCTCGTCGTACAGGCCGCAGCCGATGGCTCCGGCCCCGGCATCGGCACCCGCGTGGTCGGGCACCCGGCGCAGGGCGGCTGGGCCGAGTACGCCGCCGTGCCCACGCACTCGCTCACGGTGCTCCCGGACAGCATCGACAGCGCGAGAGCCGCTGCTCTGCCCCTGGCCGGGATCACTGCTCTGCGGCTGCTGCGTACGGCCGGTTCGCTGGCCGGCCGACGGGTACTGCTGACCGGCGCCTCAGGTGGCGTCGGCCACTACGTCACCGAGCTTGCGGTTGGGGCAGGAGCCGAGCTGACCGCGGTGACGTCCACGCCGGTGCGCGGCGAGCGGCTCGCGGAACTGGGTGCGAATGTGGTTCACGACGTCGCGGCGGCTCAAGGGCCGTTCGATGTCGTGCTGGAGTCCACGGGTGGGCCCGGCCTGGCACTCGCCCTGTCGAAGGTGCGCCCGGGTGGCCTGCTCGTCTGGTTCGGTCAGGCGAGCCGCACCCCGGTGTCCCTCGACTTCTTCCAACTCCTTGGCGGGCCCGAGCGGGTCACGATCCAGCACTTTCACTACGCCGGCGCCCCATACGGCTCCGATCTCTCAGCACTGGTGAGCCTCGTGGAACAGGGCCGGTTGCACCCGGAGATCGGCCGCACCACCGACTGGGCACAGACCGCCGACACCCTTGTGGACCTGCGAGAGCGCCGGATACGCGGCAAGGCCGTCCTGCTGACCGGAGGAGCACGATGAGCACCGCCGAATTCGCCGCCGCCCAGTGGACACGCGCCACCGGTGCAGGCGTGGACCCGCACGAGTACCAGCGCGTCACCGATGGCCTCACCTCCGTCGCCGACTGGGGGCCGGCCTTCCTGCGCACCGGACAGAGTTACCTCCAGCGCGCGGAGGACGCGGGATCGTCCCGCTCAGCGGGGGAGTACCTGCTGATGGCGGCCCGGTGGTTCCACCTGGCCACCCTGGCGCCAGACGCGGAAGCGCATCGTGCTGCCGTCGAGGCGGATCACGCCTTGAGTAGAGCTCTCACCGTGTTGGAGCCTGGTGCGCGGCGGGTGAGTGGTGAGGGATTCACCGGCTGGCTGCGTGGCCCCTCCAACGCGCCGGGGACCGTGGTTGTCGTCCCCGGCCTGGACTCGGCCAAGGAGGAGTTCCTCGATCTGGTGTCCGCGCTGCTGGCCAGAGGGCTGGCGGTGTTCGCGATGGACGGCCCCGGACAGGGCGTGCTCGCGGCCACCACGACCTTCGTGCCGGACTACGAGCGGGTCGTGGGCCGGGTCATCGACGCCCTCGGCGTCGCGCGCATCGGGCTTGTCGGCCTGAGCCTGGGCGGCTATTTCGCGGCCCGGACCGCGGCGCTTGAGCCGCGTGTGGCAGCCGTCGCCACCGTCAGCGGTCCCTTCCGCCTCGACTGGGAGGAACTGCCCCCGCCGGTACGGGACATCATGGCCCATCGCGCCGGAGGAGCCGACGCCGCCCACGAGTTCGTACGCCACGTGGACCTCGCCGCCCTGGCCCCCCGCATCGCGGCTCCGCTGCTGGTCGTGGACGGCGACCAGGACGTCATCCCCGGCGTGACGAACGGCG
>KE353728.1 GCA_000415505.1 Streptomyces afghaniensis 772 | reverse complement strand
CGGCTATTTCGCGGCCCGGACCGCGGCGCTTGAGCCGCGTGTGGCAGCCGTCGCCACCGTCAGCGGTCCCTTCCGCCTCGACTGGGAGGAACTGCCCCCGCCGGTACGGGACATCATGGCCCATCGCGCCGGAGGAGCCGACGCCGCCCACGAGTTCGTACGCCACGTGGACCTCGCCGCCCTGGCCCCCCGCATCGCGGCTCCGCTGCTGGTCGTGGACGGCGACCAGGACGTCATCCCCGGCGTGACGAACGGCGAGCCCCTGGCCCGTCTGGCGCCGCACGGCACCTGCCTGTCCGTCCCGCACGGCGACCACCTCCTTGGTAACGCGCGGCCCGACTGGCTGCCCCACCTCAGCGACCACCTCACGCACACCCTGACGGGAACATCAGCATGAACCGCTTCTTCGGCAAGACCATCCTCATCACCGGC
>KE353727.1 GCA_000415505.1 Streptomyces afghaniensis 772 | reverse complement strand
TCGTCCTCGGTCGCCCACTGGTCGCTGCCGTCGTGGTCCTGCCACCGGGACAGCGGTTCCGGGGAAGGGCGGTCGAAGACCTCGCCGAAGTACCTGGCCTCGACGGTGGCCACGTGTTTGACCAGACCGAGGAGGTTGGTCCCGGTCGCTGTCAAAGGCCGGCGGGCGTCGTATTCGGACAAGCCGTCGAGTTTCCAGAGCAGCGCCTCGCGGTCCCGCCGCAGTCTCCCGTGCAGGTTGTCCTTCGCGAATTCATCGATCATCGGCGTGAACCTTCCATGGGCTGTTTCGTGGTCTCAAGATCCCGTACGTAGTCCGCAACGGGGGGGGCGACGACTCGCGGCCGACCCGACCTGCGACGGTTACTGCGCAGGAGAACTACACGCATGCTGTTCAATGCCGTTCTCTGATCCCGTTGAGCAGTTCGGGACGGGGACCGGGGAGGTGGGCGGGTGCCAGGTGAGTATCCAGCCGGCGGTAAGCACCGC
>KE353726.1 GCA_000415505.1 Streptomyces afghaniensis 772 | reverse complement strand
ACCACCGACTCCGACACCGAGGTCGTCCTGCGCGGCTACCTCGAATGGGGCGACGCCGTCGCCGAGCGCCTGAACGGCATGTACGCCTTCGCCGTCTGGGACGGCCGCACCGACCGGCTCCTGCTGATCCGCGACCGCATGGGCATCAAGCCCCTCTACTACCACCCCACTCCCGACGGCGTCCTGTTCGGCTCCGAGCCCAAGGCGATCCTCGCCAACCCGCTGGCCCGCCGACGCGTCGGCCTCGACGGCCTGCGCGAGCTGTTCACCATGGTCAAGACCCCCGGACACGCCGTGTGGGAGGGCATGCGCGAGGTCGAGCCCGGCACCGTCGTCACCGTCGACCGCACCGGCGTGCGCCGGCGCGTCTACTGGGAGCTGCGCACGCGGCCCCACACCGACGACCGCGACACCACCGTCGCCACCGTCCGCTCGCTCCTCGACGACATCGTGCGCCGCCAGCTCGTCGCCGACGTACCCCGCTGCACCCTGCTCTCCGGCGGCCTCGACTCCTCCGCCATGACGGCGCTCGCCGCCCGGCAGCTCGCCGCGCACGGCGAGCGGGTCCGCAGCTTCGCCGTCGACTTCGCGGGCCAGGCCGACAACTTCGTCGCCGACGACCTGCGCGCCACCCCCGACACCCCCTTCGTGCACGACGTGGCCCGGGACGCCGGCACCGATCACCAGGACATCGTGCTGGACGCGCAGGCCCTCGCCGACCCCGGCGTACGGGAGAAGGTGATCAGGGCCCGCGACCTGCCCGCCGGCCTCGGCGACATGGACGCCTCGCTCTACCTGCTCTTCCGGGCCATCCGCGAACGGTCCACGGTGGCCCTGTCCGGCGAGTCCGCCGACGAGGTCTTCGGCGGTTACCAGCAGTTCTTCGACGAGGAGGCCCGCCAGGCCGACACCTTCCCCTGGCTGGTGCGCCTCGGCCGGCACTTCGGCGACGACGCCGACGTCCTGCGCCCGGAGCTGGTCAAGGCCCTGGACCTGGAGTCCTACGTCGCCGACAGCTACCGCTCCGCCGTCGCCCGTGTGCAGCGCCTCGACGGCGAGAGCGACTTCGAGTTCCGGATGCGGCGGATCAGCAACCTGCACCTGACCCGGTTCGTACGGATCCTGCTCGACCGCAAGGACCGCGCCAGCATGGCCGTCGGCCTGGAGGTCCGGGTGCCGTTCTGCGACCACCGGCTCGTCGAGTACGTGTACAACGCGCCCTGGGCGCTGAAGTCCTTCGACGGCCGGGAGAAGAGCCTGCTCAGGGAGGCGACCGCGGATCTGATCCCGCGGTCCGTGTACGACCGGGTCAAGAGCCCCTACCCGTCCACGCAGGACCCGAAGTACGCGGTGGCCCTCCGGAACCAGGCGAAGGACCTCCTGGCACAGCCGGACCACCCGGTCTTCGACCTCGTCGACCCCGAACGGCTCCGGCAGGCCGCGCACCGCGACACGCCCGTGAGCAGCCAGGCCGCACGCCGGGGCCTGGAACGAACCCTCGACCTGGCGATGTGGCTGGACCTCTACGCACCCGAGGTCTCACTCGGCTGACCGGGGGATCCGCGGCCGCACCGGCTCACTCGGTGTCGTGGTCGGAGCCGCAGGAGCTGCCGTCCGGCGGGAGCGTGCCGTACAGCAGGAACGCGTCGACCTTGCGGTGCACGCACTTGGAGGAGCCGTAGCCGGTGTGGCCCTCGCCCCGGTTGTCGAGCACCACGGCCGACGACCCGAGCCGCTCGGCCGTCTCCACCGTCCAGCGGTACGGCGTGGCCGGGTCGCCCCGGGTGCCGACGAGCAGCATCCTCGGGGTGTCGAGGTCCTTGACCTCGTCACGGATGAAGTCGGTGCCCTTGGGGCGGCCGTAGCACATCAGCACCTGGGTGAGCCGGTACCGGCCGAAGACCGGCGACGCCCGCTCGTACCGGGCGCGCAGCCGGCCGAGGTCCCTGCCGACCTGCTCGGCGGCGGGGCGGTCGGGATCGTCCGCGCAGTTCACCGCCATCAGGGCGGCCGGCAGGTTGTCCATGGGGACGTCCTGCGGGTCGGTGAGCCCGCGGTGCGCCGCCCGCCACGGCGGGTGAGCGACACCCCCGGACGCGAAAGCCTCCAGGCGGCTGGTGTCGCCGTCCTCGAGCAGCTGCGCGACGGCCCGCTGCAGCGAGGGCCACAGCTCCCTGCTGAACAGCCCCTGCGCGAGGGCGCCCGCGAAGTCCTGGCCGGAGAACGCCTCGCCGAAGTCGGTCGGCACCGGGTCCCGGTCGAGCGACTCGACCACCTCGACGACGTGCTCCCTGGCCTCCCGCGGGTTCTGTCCGAACGGGCAGGCGATGTCCTCCGTGCACCAGGCGAGGAAGTTCTCCAGCGCTGTCTGCTGCCCCTGCGCGCTCACCACACCCTGCTCCGACAGCGGCTCGGTGAGCGTGTCGACGCCGTCCAGCACCATCCTGCCGACCTTGTCGGGGAACTGGGCCGCGTACACCGCGCCGAGCCGGCTGCCGTAGGAGAAGCCCAGGTAGTTGAGCTTGCCGTCGCCGAGTGCGTCGCGCATGACGTCCAGGTCACGGGCGGCGTTCACCGTGCCGATGTGGCGCAGGACGGGGCCGGAGTGTTCGGTGCACTCGGCCGCCGCGTCGCGCAGCTTTTCCAGCAGGGCCTGCGGGTCGGCCACGGCCGCGTCGCCGTCAGCGGCCAGTGGGTCGTCCGGGGCGTTGCCGCAGCTGACCGGCGAGGAGCGGCCGACGCCCCGGGGATCGAAGCCGACCACGTCGTAGCCGTTCGTCAGGCCCATGAAGTCCTTGCCGGCCATGGCGAGTTGTCCCACGCCCTGGCCGCCCGGGCCGCCGAAGTTCAGCAGCACCGAGCCCCGGGACCTGCCCGTGGCGCGGTAGCGGGCCAGGGCGAGATCGAGGGTCCCCTTCTTGGGGTCGGCGTAGTCGAGGGGGACGGTTACCTTGCCGCACTGGAGGTCCTTCGGCATGTCCTCGCCCTCGCACGCCGACCATGTGACCTTCTGGTCGTAGAAGCGCGCCAGGCCCGGCGCGGGGCCGTCCGCGGCCGGCAGCCCCGCACCCAGCAGGGCCAGCCCGGCCGCACAGGGGACCGCGCAGCGCCTCAGCGAGGGGCGCGTGGACAGCTTGGCCAGCATCGATGCCTCCAGGGGGCGCGCCCCACAGCGGACCGGGGACCGGCGCCCTCGCTCACCATAAGCGGGCTCCGGAAGCCGCGCCTCCGGACGAGCGGGCGGGGGCGGAGTGCCTTGACCTGCGCGGCTGCGTCGCGCATACGAAGGGCTTTACCGCTAGTTCGACAACAGGGCCGCTCGATGGAGTGAAAGGCCGATAAGCCATAACTCGGATCGGCCGTCCGCGTTTTATCTCGTGCGGGTGAGTGCCCGCGATGATGTCTGGAAGGCAGGGAACCTATGAATCGGGTTACCCGAAACGGTGTGATCGCCGTCGCCGCCGCCTCGGGCGCGATGGCCCTGACCGTCCCCGCGTACGCCGGTTCCGGAGCGGAGGGCTCGGCTGCCGGTTCGCCCGGGGTGGTCTCCGGCAACACCGTCCAGCTGCCGGTGCACGTTCCGGTGAACGTGTGCGGGAACACCGTGAACGTGGTGGGGCTCCTCAATCCGGCCGCGGGCAACAGCTGCGCGAACAAGGACGACGGGCGGGCCGGCCGGCCCGGCAAGCCCGGCGGCGCGGTCGCGGACGGCAGCGGAAAGGATTCACCGGGCGTGGTCTCCGGCAACGGCGTCCACCTGCCCGTCGACGTGCCGGTCAACGTCACCGGCAACTCCGTGAACGTGGTCGGCATCGGCAACGCGTCGGCCGGCAACGAGTCCTCCAACACCCCCGGTGACCGCCCGGTCCGCCCCCACCATCCGCCGAAGCCGGTTCCGAAGCCGCCCACCCCGCCCCGGCCGCACCCCGCCCCCGAACCGGCCCCGCACACCGTCCCGCATGCCGCCGGCGCCCTGGCCCACACGGGCACGGACCACACCCTCCAGGCCGTCGCGGCGAGCGCGGCACTGGTGCTGGGGGGAGTCGTACTGCGGCGGCGGTTCCGCCCGGGGACCGAAGACTGAAGGGACGGCCTGCCCCGCGCCCTGCCGGAGCCGTCACGGAGGCGGTGCCCTCAAACCGCCTCCGCCACCGCCGTCAGCAGCACCATCCCGGAATCGCCGTAGTCCGGCAGGGTCGGGTCCGTGTCGATGTGGGTGACGTCCAGATCGCGGGTCAGAGGGGTGAAGACCTCGGTCACGGTCGCCGGATCGACCGGGCAGCCGGGCCAGCGGGACGCCGGGCCGATGCGGTAGGTCGGCATGTTCTCCATGAGGGCGGCGACCAGGTGGCCGCCCGGCTCGACCGTGCGGACGAACGTGCGGCAGAAGTCGGCGAACTCGGCGAAGTCCTCCGTCGCGCCCTCGGCGACGAAGTGCATGGAGGCGAGTTCGTACGAGCCGGCCGGCAGGGTCCGCACGTCGGCGTGCACGACGTTCACCGGCGCCAGCGCCCCGGCCAGGGTCGCCGGCACGTCCGGGTTGAGCCGCCGGCACAGCTCGTGGAAGGGGAGCCAGCTGGCGTCGAGGCGGTGACAGATCTGGTCCCGTAGGTAGGCGACGTTGCTCGCGCCCGCCTCCACGGCGTCGATCCTGCGGCTCACGGCGGACGCGAGGATCAGCGGGTAGAGGTTGGGCCCCGCCCCGAACTCCACCGAGCGGGCGATGGCGCCGGGACGGAAGCGACGGTAGAAGGCGCTGTGGTGCGCGATGATCGCCGCGTCCGAGGGATGCACCTCGCGGTAGTTCTCGCGGAGGTAGTCGGCGACCGGCCAGCTGTCCCAGTCCACGTCGTCGTTGTGCGTCG
>KE353725.1 GCA_000415505.1 Streptomyces afghaniensis 772 | reverse complement strand
ACAGCTCGTGGAAGGGGAGCCAGCTGGCGTCGAGGCGGTGACAGATCTGGTCCCGTAGGTAGGCGACGTTGCTCGCGCCCGCCTCCACGGCGTCGATCCTGCGGCTCACGGCGGACGCGAGGATCAGCGGGTAGAGGTTGGGCCCCGCCCCGAACTCCACCGAGCGGGCGATGGCGCCGGGACGGAAGCGACGGTAGAAGGCGCTGTGGTGCGCGATGATCGCCGCGTCCGAGGGATGCACCTCGCGGTAGTTCTCGCGGAGGTAGTCGGCGACCGGCCAGCTGTCCCAGTCCACGTCGTCGTTGTGCGTCGTCATGGCTCTCTAGCCCTTCAGCCGCAGGGGGAAACGCCCGGCCAGCCGGGTCAGGGTCCCCGTCAGGCGGTCGATGTCGTCGTCCGAGTTGAGCGCCGTGAGCTGGATGCGGAAGCCGAC
>KE353724.1 GCA_000415505.1 Streptomyces afghaniensis 772 | reverse complement strand
GGTAGAGGTTGGGCCCCGCCCCGAACTCCACCGAGCGGGCGATGGCGCCGGGACGGAAGCGACGGTAGAAGGCGCTGTGGTGCGCGATGATCGCCGCGTCCGAGGGATGCACCTCGCGGTAGTTCTCGCGGAGGTAGTCGGCGACCGGCCAGCTGTCCCAGTCCACGTCGTCGTTGTGCGTCGTCATGGCTCTCTAGCCCTTCAGCCGCAGGGGGAAACGCCCGGCCAGCCGGGTCAGGGTCCCCGTCAGGCGGTCGATGTCGTCGTCCGAGTTGAGCGCCGTGAGCTGGATGCGGAAGCCGACCCGGTCGCGGGGCACGAGCGGATAGGCGGCGAGCGTCACGTAGATCGCCCTCCTCCCACA
>KE353723.1 GCA_000415505.1 Streptomyces afghaniensis 772 | reverse complement strand
CGGAAGCGACGGTAGAAGGCGCTGTGGTGCGCGATGATCGCCGCGTCCGAGGGATGCACCTCGCGGTAGTTCTCGCGGAGGTAGTCGGCGACCGGCCAGCTGTCCCAGTCCACGTCGTCGTTGTGCGTCGTCATGGCTCTCTAGCCCTTCAGCCGCAGGGGGAAACGCCCGGCCAGCCGGGTCAGGGTCCCCGTCAGGCGGTCGATGTCGTCGTCCGAGTTGAGCGCCGTGAGCTGGATGCGGAAGCCGACCCGGTCGCGGGGCACGAGCGGATAGGCGGCGAGCGTCACGTAGATGCCCTCCTCCCACAGATACGCGGAGACCGCGTCCAGG
>KE353722.1 GCA_000415505.1 Streptomyces afghaniensis 772 | reverse complement strand
AGCTGCCTGTCCCGCCGCTCGCCGTGTGGAGGATCGCGTTCGCGCTCAGCTCGCTCACGATCAGTTCGGCGTCGTCGGCCAGGGGAGATCCGCGCAGGATGTCCCGTGTCCAGCGGCGGGCCCGGCTGACCTCTTCCGGAAAACCTGGGCAAGTGAGTCCCCAGACCCGGGTGGTGCTCGTATACTCGTGCATACAAGTTCCTTCGTGCTGGTAGGCCGCCATG
>KE353721.1 GCA_000415505.1 Streptomyces afghaniensis 772 | reverse complement strand
GGTACGTCGACGCGCTCACCGGCGAGGGCATCGCGCTGGCACTCGCGCAGGCACCCGCCGCGGTGCGGGCCATCACCAGCGGTGACCTGGCGGCCTACGAGCGCGAGTGGCGGCGGCTCACCCGGCGCTACCGCTGGCTGACGCACGCACTCCTCAACGCCACGCGGAAGCCCCCGCTTCGCGCGGCGCTGGTGCCGGTCGCGCAACGGCTGCCGTGGCTGTTCTCCGC
>KE353720.1 GCA_000415505.1 Streptomyces afghaniensis 772 | reverse complement strand
GACCGTGCCTCCTGGTGGCCAGCTGCGCGAGGCGCACATCGCCGCGGATCTCGGCATCAGCCGGTCCCCGCTGCGCGAGGCGCTGACCAAGCTGGAGGAGGAAGGCCTCGTCGTGAAGATCCCCTACCGTGGGGCGTTCGTCGTGGAGGTGAGTGCTCGGGAGGTCGCCGAGATCGACTCGGTCCGGCTGCGCGTCGAGCCGTACGCCGCCGAGC
>KE353719.1 GCA_000415505.1 Streptomyces afghaniensis 772 | reverse complement strand
GCGGCGCGTCGGGTCTCCGGGGGGATCGACAGGGCGAACTTGGTCGCGATGACGACCTCGTCGCGGTGCGCCCTCGAGGTAACGGCGCCCAGGAACCGCTCGTTCTCGCCGGCGCCGTAGGCGTCGGCCGTGTCGTAGAGGGTGACGCCCAGTTCGAGGGCGCGTTCCACGGGTGCCCGGGACGCGTCCGCGTCCAGGGGCTGTAGCCGAAGCTCATGCCCATGCAGCCGAGGCCCTGGACGCCCACCTCCGGGCCGTTGTCGCC
>KE353718.1 GCA_000415505.1 Streptomyces afghaniensis 772 | reverse complement strand
GGCGTCGTCGTCACCTCGGGCGACAGAACCTGGACGTTCGAGAAGGTCATCGTCGCCTCGGGCGGCTGGTCCCGAAAACTCATGCCCGACCACCTCAAGGCCGTCACCGAAACCCATCGTCTCGTCCTGACCTGGTTCATCGCCCAGGACGGCACACAGTTCTCGCCGGAGAACTTCCCCGCCTTCAGCCGGTGGTACGAGGATCGCTCCATGTACGGCGCACCCGCCGTCGACGGCGTGACGGTCAAGGCATCGGTGGACGGACCGCTGGCCGGGCGCGCAAGGGCAACCCCCGACCCGGACTCCGTACCCAGGGAACTCACCCGGGAAGAAGTCGAAAAGGTCACCGAGATCGTCACCGAA
>KE353717.1 GCA_000415505.1 Streptomyces afghaniensis 772 | reverse complement strand
GGTACCGGCCATGATGCGACTCCGTCGTCTGGTGACATCGCGGTTCCGGGGGCCTGGTCGCAGCGAATATAGGGCGGGAAAAACGTTGCAACAAGGTGTCGCGCAGACATCGGTGGCGGCGTGTCACCGTCCGCCTTGCCGTCCGGGGATATGGCGTGACCGTTCCAGGTCGCCTACGGTGAAGGTGGCCTGAAAACGTTGCAA
>KE353716.1 GCA_000415505.1 Streptomyces afghaniensis 772 | reverse complement strand
GGTACGTCGTGGTGCCGACCTTGGTCACGCCGTCGATGTCCGTCCAAGGGAGGACATAGAGCGCTCCCTTGGGGGAGTCGGAAGCCTTGCTGTGGGGGACTCCGAGGTAGAGGTAGACGGACCCGGAAGTCAGGGCAGTGCCGTTGTAGTCGCGGGCGGTCGCGGTCCCGGGCAGGCCGGAACCACGCACGAGGGTCTTGTCGGCCGAGCCGACGGCCGTGTCCAGCGGGCGGAGGATCCGGACGGCTCCCACGTCCTTGGCCGAGGCGGTGTCCCTACCGGGAACACCGACGGCGA
>KE353715.1 GCA_000415505.1 Streptomyces afghaniensis 772 | reverse complement strand
GGCGCGATCGGCGAACCGGCGGAGACCCCACTTGGGTGAACTGTCCGCCGCATGGCCAGCGATTCTAGGCAACGGTAACGGGGAAATGGTCGCGGTCAAGCCCGATATCTGGCGGACCGGGGCTGGAAGGGTTGGGTATGTGTAATGGCCATGGGACTGGCGCGGCAGGCGTTCCAGCTATTTGCGATGACGGGCTGAGCGTTTACCGGAAAGCCGTTCTCGAAGGGACGATCCGAGCGACCGAAACGGTGCCTGCCTGTTTGCGGGCCCTCGGGTTGCTCGTGCC
>KE353714.1 GCA_000415505.1 Streptomyces afghaniensis 772 | reverse complement strand
GCGAGATCCGGGACGCGATGAACTCCAGCACCTCCGGCGGCGCGTTCAGCTGCTCCTGCACCGCCTTCTTGCGGAGGATCGCGATCCGCGTCTCCAGCTCGGGCGGCTGCACGTCGGTGATCAGCCCCCACTCGAAACGGTTCCGCAGCCGGTCCTCCAGCGTCACCAGCTGCTTGGGCGGCCGGTCGGAGGACAGCACGATCTGCTT
>KE353713.1 GCA_000415505.1 Streptomyces afghaniensis 772 | reverse complement strand
CATCTCGAAGCAGGCTTCCCGCTTAGATGCTTTCTAGCGGTTATCCTCCCGAACGTAGCCAACCAGCCATGCCCTTGGCAGAACAACTGGCACACCAGAGGTTCGTCCGTCCCGGTCCTCTCGTACTAGGGACAGCCCTTCTCAAGACTCCTACGCGCACAGCGGATAGGGACCGAACCGTCTCACGACGTTCTAAACCCAGCTCGCGTACCGCTTTAATGGGCGAACAGCCCAACCCTTGGGACCGACTCCAGCCCCAGGATGCGACGAGCCGACATCGAGGTGCCAAACCATCCCGTCGATATGGACTCTTGGGGAAGATCAGCCTGTTATCCCCGGGGTACCTTTTATCCGTTGAGCGACGGCGCTTCCACAAGCCACCGCCGGATCACTAGTCCCGACTTTCGTCCCTGCTCGACCCGTCGGTCTCACAGTCAAGC
>KE353712.1 GCA_000415505.1 Streptomyces afghaniensis 772 | reverse complement strand
GCAGTCACGAGATGGAAGCAAGCTTCCATCCGACGCTCCCACGGCTTGTAGGCACACGGTTTCAGGTACTATTTCACTCCGCTCCCGCGGACTTTTCTACCATTCCCTCACGGTACTATCCGCTATCGGTCACCAGGGAATATTTAGGCTTAGCGGGTGGTCCCGCCAGATTCACACGGGATTTCTCGGGCCCCGTGCTACTTGGGTGTCTCTCAAACGAGCCGCTGACGTTTCGACTACGGGGGTCTTACCCTCTACGCCGGACCTTTCGCATGTCCTTCGCCTACATCAACGGTTTCTGACTCGTCTCACGGCCGGCAGACCGTGAAAGAGAGATCCCACAACCCCGTATACGCAACCCC
>KE353711.1 GCA_000415505.1 Streptomyces afghaniensis 772 | reverse complement strand
ACTCCGCTCCCGCGGTACTTTTCTACCATTCCCTCACGGTACTATCCGCTATCGGTCACCAGGGAATATTTAGGCTTAGCGGGTGGTCCCGCCAGATTCACACGGGAGTTTCTCGGGCCCCGTGCTACTTGGGTGTCTCTCAAACGAGCCGCTGACGTTTCGACTACGGGGGTCTTACCCTCTACGCCGGACCTTTCGCATGTCCTTCGCCTACATCAACGGTTTCTGACTCGTCTCACGGCCGGCAGACCGTGAAAGAGAGATCCCACAACCCCGTATACGCAACCCCTGCCGGGTCTCACACGCATACGGTTTGGCCT
>KE353710.1 GCA_000415505.1 Streptomyces afghaniensis 772 | reverse complement strand
CCGAGCTGCGCTTCACGTCGACGTACGGCGATCTGCTCGAGGGCTATCCCTGCAAGCCGGTGAACGACCTGCGGATCCGCGGCCTGCTGCGCTCCGCCGAGCGGCCGCCCCGGCACGCCGGTCCATCTGCTCCACCCCGGCGCGAATACCCCGACCAGTACGCGGGCGGCCTCGGACCCGTCGAGGTCCTGCCCGCCGTGGCCTGCGTCGGCACGTTCCACTCCACGGCCCTCGACCCGGCCCGCGACCCGGTCGCCTACCGGTCCCGGCTCACCGTTCTCTGGTTCCAGGCCACGCCCCGCCTGCCGTCGGACTGCGACGCGGAGCCGGGGCTGCGGGACCTCGACTGGGCGGGACTGGCGCGGGACGCCCGGGCTCTTGCGTAGCCTCGTCCGATGAGCGTTTCCCGGACGGAACTGCTGCGCTGGCAGCACGAGTTGACCTGGTCGTTGTTCGAGTACCACCTGGAGCGGCTGGAGCCGGAGGACTTCCTCTGGGAGCCCGCGCCGCACTGCTGGACCATGCGCAGGGGCCCCGACGGCACCTGGGTACCGGACTGGGCGGAGACCGAGCCCGACCCCGTGCCCGTCCCCACCGTCGCCTGGGTGAGCTGGCACATCGGCTGGTGGTGGAGCGTGGCCCTCGACCACGCCCAGGGCCGCCCGCCCCGCGACCGCACGGACATCGACTGGCCCGGCGAGGGCACCCCGGCCATCGACTGGCTGCGCGGCCTCCACACGGAGTGGCTGACCGTCCTGGACGACCTCACCGACCACCGCCTGGACACCACGGCACCGTTCCCCTGGCCGAACGACCCCCAGTACACGGTCGCGCACATGGCGGCCTGGGTGAACGCGGAACTGATGAAGAACGTGACGGAGATCGGCCACCTGCGACTGCTGCGTGCGGCGTCGGCCTGAGCGGCGTCGTGCTCGTCATGC
>KE353709.1 GCA_000415505.1 Streptomyces afghaniensis 772 | reverse complement strand
GGTAGGGCCCATCGCCTATCCAGTGCTCTACCTCCGGGCAAGAAACACACGACGCTGCACCTAACTGCATTTCGGGGAGAACCAGCTATCACGGAGTTTGATTGGCCTTTCACCCCTAACCACAGGTCATCCCCCAGGTTTTCAACCCTGGTGGGTTCGGTCCTCCACGAAGTCTTACCTCCGCTTCGAACCTGCCCATGGCTAGATCACTCCGCTTCGGGTCGTTGAGCGTGCTACTGAAACGCCCTATTCGGACTCGCTTTCGCTACGGCTTCCCACCCGGGTTAACCTCGCAACACACCGCAAACTCGCAGGCTCATTCTTCAAAAGGCACGCAGTCACGAGATGGAAGCAAGCTTCCATCCGACGCTCCCACGGCTTGTAGGCACACGGTTTCAGGTACTATTTCACTCCGCTCCCGCGGTACTTTTCACCATTCCCTCACGGTACTATCCGCTATCGGTCACCAGGGAATATTTAGGCTTAGCGGGTGGTCCCGCCAGATTCACACGGGATTTCTCGGGCCCCGTGCTACTTGGGTGTCTCTCAAACGAGCCGCTGA
>KE353708.1 GCA_000415505.1 Streptomyces afghaniensis 772 | reverse complement strand
GCCTCCTGCTCGCTCTGCTTGGCCTCCGTCACGTCCTGGAACAGCCAGCCCACACCCAGCGGAACCGGCTCCTCCGCGAGTGGCGAGGCCAGCCGCAGGAAACCGCTGCGCCAGCAGCGCCGGCGCTCCCCGTCGGGCGTGCGCACCGTCACCCACACCTCGGCGGGAGCGGGCGGCGCGCCCTCGGCCAGCACGTGCTGAAGCGCGCTCTCCAGCTCCTCCACGCCCTGCGCGAGCAGTTCCCCGAGCGGCCGCCCGAGCACGGACGTACGCCCCTTGCCAAGGGCCCGGGCCGCGTGCGCGTTCACC
>KE353707.1 GCA_000415505.1 Streptomyces afghaniensis 772 | reverse complement strand
GTGGCCCGGCTGCCTGCCGATGTCCTGGCTAAGACGCTCGCGAACGACCGCAACGGGCGTCCTGGGGATAAGGGTGAGCGCGGGCCGCCGCGTCGGGGGCGGTGCCGACAGGAGGTAGTACATCGCCGGGCACGGTGTGATCAGAATTCGTAAAGACTGCCCGTCACCAGGCGGGACGGGCTTGGATGATGCATGTGAATGGCAAGGGCGCAGCGGCCGCAGCAGGCGGCCGGTCACGGCAGACACGGGCGGATGCCGGATCCGGGTGGGAGGCGGTCTTCGTCGATCCTCTCGGGCAGGTGGTGCAGCAGCGGTGGGCGGATGC
>KE353706.1 GCA_000415505.1 Streptomyces afghaniensis 772 | reverse complement strand
CTGGAAATGGCGCTGGAGCAGGGGCAGAGCCCCGCGCGGGGCCCTACGTGCTGCACGACCTGAACACGGCGAACGGCATCCTGACAAGCAACCGTGAGATCGCCTGCGTCATCGCCTGCTGTCCGCCCGGCCAGCACGACAGCACCCTGGCCCTGTGCCGCTGGCTGGGGGTCCCCGTGGTCTTGTGGCAACGCGGTGCCCACGGTCTGGACACGGCCGAGGCGCTTCGGGATGTCGTCCCCGAGGACTGGCCGCGCACCCTCCGCGAATCGGTCAGAGGGCGACGCGTGCAAGCGATGTTCGACACCGCACACATGGGCGCTCATCTGGCTCTGATGTGGGAGGACCCG